>NZ_AP019650.1:670665-1005998 GCF_009938165.1 Vibrio taketomensis | reverse complement strand
CGACCCGCAATAAATAAGTAGGTCGCGATTAATAATACGCTACCAAAATAGCCCCATTCTTCAGCGAACGTCGAGAAGATGAAGTCAGTATGACTTTCAGGAATAAAGCCAAGTTGACCTTGGGTTGCGTTGGTAAAGCCTTTACCACGAATACCACCCGAGCCGATGGCGACCAAAGATTGAATGATCTGATAGCCTGCACCAAGCGGATCAGACTCAGGGTTTAAAAACTGAGTCACACGCTTCTTCTGATATTCTTCCATAAAGAACATCCAAAGGATCGGTACTGCTGTGGCGACGATGCCCACGACCGATGCGATGATCTTCCAGCTCATACCGCCTAAAAACAGCACAAACAACGAGTAGATGACCGTAAAGATTGCGCCATCTAGATCGGGCTGAATCACGATAAGACCTGCTGGGATCGCAGTTAATGCGAGGCAGAGTAGGATCTTGCCAAAAGACGGTACTCCCGGGTCTTTAGCGATCATCCAAGCCGTCATCATTGGTACGGCAACTTTTACTAACTCAGAAGGCTGAAAGCGAATCGGGCCAAGCGCTAACCAACGTTTTGAACCGTTAGTCGCATCACCTGCAATCACAACCGCAAGTAGCAAGGTGACCGCCAAAACAAAGAGTGGCGGAGCTATATCACACAGTTTTTTTGCTGGTACTGCGGAGAGGACAATCAATGCACAGATAGCAATGAATGCACGAGCAAGGTGGCGTTCCAAAATTGGCTCACTAAAGCCACTTGCGCTCCACACGCTAATAGTGCCCGCCATGATCAAAAAACAGATCGCAGCGAGCAGCGGGTAATCAATATGAGGACGAAAACGTAACACTGCAGGTATGTTCAAAATGGTAAGTGAACCGAAATTTAATCCTGATCGGTTTGAAACACAACCTTCTATTACTTTTATTGGCAACAGATTGACAAAAATAAGAGCAATGCCCTGTTAGCAACACTATAGCTGCTCAGGCTCTGGGCTATTAAAGCCACGCAAAATATTAGTCAGCGTTATCGCTGTGAAAACTAAGATTACCAGAGACAAATGCCAAGCTTGGCTGAGCCCTAATTGCATCAGTAGCATACTGACGAGCGATGAGACCACCATTTGTCCACCGCCAGACATGGCAGCGGCATGGCACATACGCAGGCGGTGCATCCATCGACTTGCGCTTGCGGTGGGCAGAGCAATGCCATTACCTAAAATCATGAATAACTGGCCGATCATTAGGAAAATAGGTTCAACAGGACAAAAGAATAACCAAACAGCAGCGGTTAGATGCAAGGCAGGTGTCCAGAGTAACATCTTTTTACTGCCAATAATTGGGCGTACCCGGTTGCAAATACTGGTGCCAGCCAACATGCCTAAGGCAGGAATTAACGCCCACATTGCATATTCATCAGAGGTCATGCCAATTTGGTTTTGCATAATAAAGGGCATCACCGAGACCGTCGTGATCATCAAGCTAAAATTGAGCCACCCAATACTAGCAAAACTCATAAAGTAGCGAGAAGTGAGTAGATTGCGGTATTGAAGCAGCATGGCTTTGGCTGACGGTATTTCTGAACGCTGGGCAAGCGTTTCTTTAAATCGTACTGCGATAATGCACCAAGCGATAAAGACGTAGCCGAGCAATGAGATAAATACCATGCTCCAGCCGAAATGAAAGTTGATGAATCCGCCAATAACGGGTGCAAATAGTGGTGTGATTGAGGCGGCCATGGCGATATAAGCCATCGCAATCGGTAAGTCAGGGCCGTTAAAGCGGTCACGAGTGGACGCTCGAGCTAATACGGCGCAGCAACCCGTGCCGATACCTTGTAAAAATCGCCCCATTACCATGCCGGTAAAGGTGTCACTGAAGACGATAATCGTCAGCAGCCCAAGCATAGCGATGAGTAAACCACTTAGTAGCACTACTTTACGTCCAAGCGCATCAGAAATGGGGCCATAAAGAAACTGCGAAGGGCCGAAACCAAGCAAATATATACTGACAAGCAGTTGGGCTTGGTCGAGGGAAATGGTGAAATCTTTGGCAATCCAAGGCAACGATGGGAACACCAAGCCCATACTCAGTTGTCCGATGCTAATGATCAGACACGCCAGAAGAATGGTTTTAAATTGAAATTGGCTCTTCACTCGAATCGTGCCTCGATAGTTTGATTGGCTTCATTGGGTAATCCTATTTCTATCGTCAAATGCATGAAGCAAGGGTGTAGCCAATCTATTGAATAATACAGTGGCGTCGCATAGTGAGCTGACTAAGTGTTAGGAGATAATCGGAGTGCTAGCTTGGGAAATGAATGTACTTAGCGCTTCCGCAGCGTTAGTAAACTATTATTGGTAGCAAATTGAAAGGTTAATCCGAGTAAAGTTTGATTGAAAATTTTAATCTTGAGCACAATGTAATCACTGGCTTTTCATACCCAAGTAACCGAACGCTACCTCGTTCTGATTACGTGGGTATAACCAATGATTGCTTGAGGCATAGTAGCCTAAGCGCCGTTAAGCGGCTTGTTCGTTGTCTTGCTTAACTCGCAATTTATTACGATTGTCGCGGCTGCTGCGAATTAACTCATCGCCGACGACCATGCTTTCTGATTTGGCTAAACGATCATAGAGTAAAACGTTTACAGACGCAGCTAAGTTCATACAACCGATAGTGGGTACATAAACCACATGGTGTGCTCTATCTGCAACTTCTTGAGGGATGGAGCCATCTTCTGGGCCAAAGATATAAATCGCCTTTTGGGGATGCTCAAAGTGCGGTAGTGGTGTTGCGCCAAGAGCCAGTTCGACACAGACAATCTGTGTGTCATCGGCGAGGCCATCAAGTATGGACTCAACTTTGGTCAATGGAACGGTATCACTAACACTTTTGGTATCTGTACTGAATTTTGCAGCGCGATCGTAGCGAGTTCCAGTGTAGACAACGCTATCGGCTTGGTAACAACCCACCGCTCGCATTACCGCGCCAACATTTTCTGGGCTTTTAGGATTGATTAAGCCGATGATGGTTTGAGGCTGGGTCATAACGGTGCTCTCTGTTACAAAAAATTGGGAGTATCTGAAGGGACGCGATTCTATCAGAGCTGGTGGCGATACAAAAGAATAAGGCAGCGTAGGTGCTGCCTTAGGGTTACTTGAGTATGTTATTAGCGTTTTTCACGCTTAACGATTTCAAATTCAAATTCGTCAGGGTAAAGCACGACACCTTCACCTTGTTCATCTGGGAAAACAACGATCGAAAGATCATCTTGTTCTAGGCCCATAGTCCAGCGACTTTTCCATTTCGCAATAGAGATTGGCTCAGCAGTAAATCCTTCCCATTCTTCCGTTGCCCATTGCAGGGCATGAGCTTCAGATGGCCAAACAGGAACACATTCTTCGTCATCAGTGTTAAGCAATACGCTGCCATGCTCATCAATCAGCAACCAGATCTTTTTGCTTTCAGAGGCTGCTTTAAAAAATAGGTTAAAACGCTCCATTGGGTCGCGTGGAACCGTTACCGGATTAGTATCACTCATAGTTAGCCTTTTAGTACACGTTACCTTTGGAGTATATCGTGCTTTTAGTTAAAGGGGCAGTCTCTATTGCTATGTCGAATGTGGATAACAATAACGGTTAATCGTGACGATTTAATTTCGCGTATGAACCGCGCTAAGAGTTCGCTAAGGTGAAGGCTCTTCATGATAAAAAACACTCAGATCTTGGGAAAATCAGTAGTTTTGAGAGAAAAAGACACGGAAATACCGGTTTAAATTAAAATCATTGTGAAGTAGTCAATTTTATATGTTTGAACTGCATTTTAACGCCATGTTTTTCGTCGATATGGTTGTGCGATTTTTCTGACAAACCACAGGAAAATGGTGAATTGGTGTGGTTGTTTTTTGTTCGCTTGTTTGGCTTGTAGCTGAAGGAATTCCATTGAAAAACTGTTATGTCTATGCTTGTTATCGCCAGCTACGTGGGCGAGTGCGACGTGTGAAGATTTTACCCAATTATTTGAGCAGCGTGATTTCCCAAGAATTGAAAGTATGTTTAAGCGTGCTGTCCAAGAGCTAGGCTATCCAGACTCTTCCGTATTTCTAAACCAGTACTATGCTAAATCCAGCCGAGATCAGGTTTTGGAGCTGCGGCGCGTGTATCGTGGTTGTTATTCACTGCGAAAGAAAGATGAGCGTTTAGTCAATTTGTTGCGTTAACCTGTTGTGCTTGCAGGCTGTGACTCGGACTGGCGAGATAGAAAAAAGGCGTATCTGAAAAGATACGCCTAAATTTTATCGCAAGGTTATCAGCGTCAAATAATGCCTATTTTGCTTTTAGTGAAAGTACCGCACCGCTGCTGTCTTGTTCAATGTCAAAACGACTATCCAGCAAGAACACTTGTGCAGCGTCTACTTTAACGACATCAACGAGGTACGCTTTGACAGCTTGAGCGCGCGCTTGAGCTAATTTACCTAGCTCTGCTTGGCTAATCTGCTGTTTGTTCAGTTCCAAGTTGTAAAGAGCGATGTGCCAACGACGGTCGATCTCTTCATCACTTAAATCACTGTCTTTTGCTGATAGTTCATCTTCAATTTTGTCACGTACTACATCAGCATCCTCACCAAACTCATGTTTGTAAAGCGCTTGCAGAGAATCAGAAAGCGGACCTGAGGTTGGGAAATTACTCGCGGTTAGGTTATCAGGCAGTTGATCTGGCTCGATTTGGGCTTGTTGAGCAAGCTTCTGCGAGAACTTTGTTAAAGCGAGTGCTTTGCTATCTTCTACCGCATCGATAGATCCGTCCACAGAAAGAGCAAGATTTGGACGAGCATTCAGACCTTCACCTAAAGATGTCAGCTTCTCATCAGCATCGCTGCTAAGGCTGCTTGAGCCAAACGCGAATGCGATATGATTAAGCTCCTCATCAGAGTCGGCTAACCCAGCAATAAAGTTAAATGGTGCGCTGACGGCTTTGGTGATAATGTTACTCACCGTTTGCCAAATCACTGAACCAAGGTTGAAGCTTGGATCGTTTACATCGCCTGAAACTTCAACACCCATATCGATAACGCCGTCATTGTCTTGAAGTAGGGCAATGGCAAGTTTGACTGGAAGTTGTGTCGCCGTGTCACTGTCACTGGCTTCACCCAGTTGCAACTGATCTATCACAACGTGATTGGAGCCTTTTAGCTGGTTCTTATCTAACTTGTAGTTTAGATCAAGCGTGAGCTGACCTTTATCAATGAAATAACCCGCATAGGTACCCGAGTACGGGTTTACCGTAGTTAGTTCAACGCTCTTAAATAACACGTCAAGGTCTAGGTAAGGCTGCGCAATAAGTGGGTTAATTTCACCTTTGATCTTTACTGGTGCATAGCGGTCGATATTACCACTAATATCCACAGATGCTTTGGTCCCTGGCACACTTGAAACTTGGCTAATTTGGCCTTTCAATTGCTCAATACCAGAAGAGAACCCAGGTTTTAGCGAGTTATCTGCAAAGAATGCCGAGCCATCGTTAAAAGCGATCTTCTTCACGCTAAGCGCAAATGGCTTATCTTTGGACGCAGTGGTCGCTTTTGTTTTGCTTGGTGATTTTTTCGGTTGTTCAACCACAAGATCACCAATGTTGGTCGAGCGATCTTCATTGATTACCACACGTGCGTATGGTTGACTGAGGCTTAGCGTATCAATGTCTAGTTTTGATTTCGCTAGGTCAAAATTAAACTTGTTGACCGCCAGAGAGCGCCATTTAACAAACGGCTTCTTCAACTTGTTGTCACGAATAGCCAGATGGTTTACTTGAATACCGCCATTGACGGTCACATCACCGTTTGCATTGGCTTTAATCGTCGCTTGTGTATTTAACTCACCATTCGTTAATGTTGCTTTAACTGCCGTCGCCAAATATGGCTGGAATTGCGCAAGCTTGAGTGATTTCACATCAACGTCTGCGGTCACGGCTTGTTTTAGCGCGTCAGCTTGACCTTTTACTTTAATATCGCCTTTACCGTTGATCGCGGCAAAATCAAAATCAATGGGCTTAGATAAATCACTCACGATTTTGCTGGTAGTGAGATTAATTGGCGCAATAGTCCAAGTATTGGCTTTTGGCGTGAGAATATTTTCAGCCACCGTTACTTGATAATCTTTGATTTCAACGCCGTCTAACGTGACCAACCAAGGTTGGCTTGCTTCATTGTCTAATGACTCAGCGTGGCTAACTTCTTCAGCTTGGCTTTCTTTCACTGGCGCGCTTTTTGACGCTGAAGTTTGAGCAAGCGACTTTGGTGTAAACAAAGATACGAGATCAGCACCTTGCTGGTTTACTTGGGCCGCGAGTTTTAGACCATGAGATTGGATAGACTCAATCGCGACGGTTTGTTGATCAACATCAGTCGCGATATTGTTGACCGTCAATGAGGGTAGGCTAACAATCGATTTTTTATTCGCTTGGATATCGAGATTATCTAAAGCGAATTGACCGTGATTGGTTGAAATACTTAGCTTGTCATTGTCTGGTGTGTCTGCAATCGTTTGTGCTAATCGGTAATGAGAGGCTAAGCTCACCGTGCCGGATGCGAGCTGTACTTGCATATCGTCAGCAATAAAGCCCCACAAGCGCGGCAACTGGATATTCTCAACGTTGATATCGCCAACCACTTGCAGCGGTTTCAATTGAACCTGACCTTTTAGCGCAATTTTGGCTGTATCGGCATCGTTAATTTGTAGTGTATAGCGGTTGGTATTGTCAGCCAAAACACTTTGAGTTGCGAATTCACCTAACGATAGGTTGATATCAGGGTAGTGAAGCTCTGCGCCGGTAATGTTGTCTTTAAAGCGGACATCGCCGTGGTTCAGCGCGGTTTGTTTGATTTGTACTGGGAATAGCGGCGCGTGTCGATCTACGACGTCTTCTACTTCAGGCGCTACGTCTTCAGTCGGGGCGCTGTTACGTTCAACCGCAGAAAGAATATCGCTGAAGTTAAACGCGATTTCGGTTGAATCGGGGTTGTTCACACGTTCAATATTTACGTATGGCTTATCGAGTGTGATGTATTCAACGCTAAGGGCACCATCGAAAATGGATTGCCAAAAGTTCAGTTGTAAGCTGGCTTTATCAAAGCTGACAAAAGGCTGCTCGCCCTCAAGAATGGCAAACTTGTCGATATCAAATTGCAGCGTGAAAGGATTGATTGTTACGTCACCCAGTAACACTGGACGTTCAATCAATTTTGATAACTGCTCTGGCGCTTGTTGCTCTGCGACATATGGAACAAGCAGTCCCAGTAGCATCGCATAACTGAGGTATCCACCAGTGGCATAGGTACCCCAACGGATCGCACGTGGCAAAGTGTTGAACTTTGCTTTTGCGTTTTTTAGTTTGTTTGACATGACGACTTCCAACTTCAAGTGTTCAATCGATGATGGCGTGCTCAAGACAAAACGGTTTTATCTTTGATGCGAGGCGATCATCAATAGATTGCGCTCTTTATAAGGCAATCTTTTAGTATTTTTATGCTCTGATTATTTCAGAAAAGTGCTGCTTTCCAAGATGGTAAATAGCAAAAAGCAGCGCATCATATATGCTCTGTCGTGTTTTGCAAGACAACAGATGCTCAGTCTATACCGTCTTGGGTACTGCTTTGTTAGGAGATTTTGAAGTTCATCAATTTTGTCGTCAATATTATCGTCAACAAATCAGAGACATTCGACAAATTGAATGACTCTATGAGTACAGAATCATCCAGTTTATGAGAGGTTTTAATTGGTCGCACTGAGATCGAGACGCTGCAGATTCGCATCAATGCTCTGGTCGCCTTTCAATCGTTCCCATAATACGTTTAATTTATCCAAGCCTCGTTCACCGGAAGGGTGACGAGTCGGCTTATCCACGAGTTGCCATGAGCCTTGTTTGTCTCTTTGGGCGAGCACAAATTGAAAAGAGAGATGATTCGCGAGACCCAATCGCAAATCAGTCACAATCAGCGCGCCGTTCTCTTCATGGTAATTAAGAAAGTCGTGAGAGAATGCTTTCAATCCAAGCAGAGTGGATGGCTTTTCTTGCATAGGCCAGTCACCAAGTGGGCGTGAAACAAAATTAATGCTCTCATCATCGTCAAGTAGGGAGGCTAACCCTTCCCAGTAGTTGTTCTTATTACGCACGACAACACGCCAAAGCACAGTGTTGAATGGCGTTGGCGTGACTAATACATTTTGAGTCGGTAAGTTTTGTGCCTGTAAGTTATGTTCGACGCGATCGATAATGTGTTGCTGGGCTGCGTAACCCCATATCGAATATAACGAAGAGAGAATGACCATCGCTTGGCACCAGCGTCCACCTCTCGACTTGGAAAACAGGGCAACAATAATCGCAATCAACAGGGGCACGGTGTAAATGGGGTCAATAATGAAGATGTTGCTGACTTCAAAATACCCATGTATCGGCCATAACAGTTGTGTGCCGTAGGTCGTCATCGCATCGAGTAGTGTATGTGTGACAAGAACACTGACAGTCAGTACTGAAACGCGAGTGAAGCTCCAAAAACTATCGGGACGTAGACGGGTATAAAGCCATGACAACAGTAGGGCGAACGGCGGAAGAAGGAATAGCGAATGACTAAACCCACGGTGTTTGATGGTATTACTGATTGCATCACCATAATCAAGCATGACATCGAGGTCGGGCAGTGTGCCCAGGGCTGCACCAGCTAAAAGTACTTTTGCATTGCATCGTTTACCTGCGATAGCGCCAGCTACCGTTGCTCCTAAAGCCGCTTGGGTGATCGAATCCATTTGTGGGTGTCTCGTATTTCTTTTCTCTGACTTATAAGGTCATCGGTAAGGTTCGTCAATGTCGTTAGCGCTGCTTGCACCTATCTTTACTTGATTTTACGTTTGACCCACGAATGTGCATCAATACCGCTTGAGATTATATCTAAACCAAGCCTTTTAATTTCGCTAAACCGTAGGCCGCAGTCGTGACACAATCCTTAATGTCACCATTAATCAGCATTTGTTCGAAGTCTGTGAGGGTAAAGGCTTGGCTAATGAGATCTTCTTCTTCCAGATCGGGTTGAGTTGCAGACTTGGTCAGATCACTTGCCAAGTAAATGTGGCAGGTTTGATTAAGAAAACCATAGGCAATAAATTGTGCGCCAATGTAAGTCATGGAATGCGCGATAAGCCCGGTTTCTTCTTTGAGTTCTCCTTTCGCTAGCTCAAGATGATTCGCGGTTGGGTTCGATTCCCAAGCTCCTTGTGGCAGTTCCCAGTAGTTATCTTGCACGGTATAGCGGTATTGATTCACGAGATGAATCATTCCCTTATCAATCGCAATAATCGCGGCACAATCGGGTTTATCTACCACGCCATAAATACCTTGCTGACCGCTTGCGCGTTCAATTTTATCTTCTCGAACAGACATCCAATTATTCTGGTAAACGATTGTCGATGAAAGCTGTTTGATTGGCGGCATGGGTTATCCTATCTCTGGTGAAGTGAATCAGTAGCGATGTGAGCTTATGTGGAGCGTATGGTTTCGTTGTGCCGTACTTTACCTTATCTGTATTTGGTTTCGTCCATTGCCCTTTGCTACATACAGAGCAGAATCCGCGCGTTCGAGCGCTGAGTCAAAACTGTCATGCTCTAAGATATCGGTAATCCCTATTGATAATGACACCATGGTATGTTGGCTGACATTCTGGTTAATACGCTTCGCGATGTCAGTGGCACTTTGTGCATCCATATTTAACAGAATAAGGAATTCATCCCCTCCTAAGCGAATGAACTCATCGTTATCACGCAGACAGTGTTTAGCAATGTTGGCGACTTGCTTTAATACTTCATCTCCCTTCGCATGACCGTAGTTATCGTTGATGCATTTAAAGTGGTCAATATCAAACGTAATTAGTGAATAACCTGATTGGGCGATGCAGTGCCAATTGCTGGCTTTTTTGATTTGACTCTCGATATAGTTGCGATTGCGGCACTGAGTAAGGGAATCAAAGAATGCTGAATGGGTTAATTTGTTGCTTTGATAGACGCTGATCAGCAAGTTGATGATCACTGCGATTATGGTCAAGCCCAATCCGAGTAAAAATGAATAAAAGTGCTGAATTTTGGATTGTTCGTAATAGTCGGTGACATCCATCTCAAGCAGAAGTACCCGATTAATGTCGTTTAGGTAATGGAAATAGAGTAGGAATGTGTTGCCGTCTTCATGCCGCCAAACAATTCGGCTTTCATCTTTAGTTAATTGCACTTGGTCTTGAGTAATATTTGGATAGAGTGTGAAAATGGATTTCCCTTTTAATGTTTTTGGCAGCCTAACTTCGCCTTGTTGAGTCAAAAAGGAAACATTGACGTCATCATCCAAGCCCTGAATTTTGTGGTAGAAAGTTTCGTAATCTAGGCCAATACCCAAAATCCCGATTACGTGATCATTTTCGTCTCTGATCTTGTGATCGTGATAAAACGAGTAGAGTGTGTCGTATTCAATAATGTCGGGATCGTAAAAGTTGTAGCGGTAATCTTGCGGTAAATCGACGAACTCTTGTACCCACTTGTCTCTCTCTGTCGTGACGTTGATGCGCAGATTGCGTCCAAAATTATCTAAATAGAGATTATTTTCTATATCGACTAATCCAACGGTTTTGACGAACAATTCCCTTTGCGTCTCTTGCAGTTCCGCTAACATCTCCTCGATGCTGTATTGACGTTGAATTTTATAAGCGTACACGTCAGCCACCAAACGACTCGCTTGTGCATAGGTGCGGTTGAGATCTTGTAAGGAATTATTGATGTATTGTGTCGAACGAAGGAGTGTGGATTCCGTTATGTTCTTTTGAAACTCTTTAAGGTTCATATAGTAATGAGCGAGATTAAGAAGCGAAAAAACACTAATGATCAGTACAGCGATTCGTACCGAGCTCATCACGTGCCCTCGTAAAAAAGTGTGCTTCAATCTCATTTTATTCTCATCAATAAGTCTGACGGTGTTTGCTCGATGAGAACTGAACTCTTGTATCTGTATTTCGATTGTTTTTCTACGTTAATTCAATACGATATTAGAGTTTGAATTTGTTCTCATCCGTTTTATTCAGTATACATTTTTACCGTGAGCCAGTTAGTGATGGGTACTTGATTTCCATTTAAATGCAACGAGGTTAGTATTTCAGGATAAATATATTGGCGTGTAGAAATGAGCATCCTGTGGCAATGTGTTGGGTTAGGAGCCATTAAAGGTGAAAATTTGAATTTATTATCAATTAGTTAATAGCCAATTTAGATTCCGTGATGTCATCATTTATTTAAAAGTAGGCTCAAGTGGTTTCAAGTTGAAGGATTTCGCTCTGTTTCGCTAAACACGGCGCCTTGAAATTGTTTGAGTATAAAACCAAAGGATTGGTCGAACATGTTCATGCGTATTTTTAGTAGTCTGATTTTATTGCTTATTTCCTCCTCAACGTTGGCAGCTTCTCACTATGGCTATTACTCGAATGTAGATAAGGTAGAGGGGGAGTTATCTGGTATTGAAATACTCCTGCTTAACGATGGGCGGGGTGGCCAGTGTGACCAATCGATTCTATTGCAGCGCTTTGAAGGCTGGCCTCAATATCCTGAGCTTATCGACTGCTGCCAATGTAGCGCGAGCGAGATTCAATTTACTTCACCGACACTAGGCCGCTTTGTGGGCAAGATTGAAAATAACTCCCTTCAAGGTGAGTTTGTTCCTTCGCGTTATGAGGTCAAATTGCCAAAAGGGCAAAGCATTTGGCAATCTGATCGTTAACGTTAGTGAGAATGTGGAGCAGCGTTCTATAGTGCCGCAGAACGCCTAATCAATAGAATGCTAACAATTAGTTAGTGCTCACTGCGGTGCGAATGCAAGCCCGCGGCTTCGCAACAACACCCATGATAACCATCGTGATAGTCGGCACGATCCAGCTCGCGAAGTAACGATACAGGGGCATATTACGGTTTAACCATTGGTCTGTCGCTTCGGGCATGTAGCCCAAGACATGAAGTGCATCGATGCATCCAAAAGCGAGCGCAGTGAACACAGTGGTCACCACCATGGTTCGCGCCATCTTGTTGCGCACTGGTGCGATGATCATCAATGCTATCGCAACTGGGTGAAGTGCAACGACAGCTGGTAATGTGATGGTAAGCAGTTGTTCCAGCCCAACGTTGGCAATTAAACCCGCCAAAACCATGGTGGTAATGACACAGCCTTTATAATTCACTTTACTGAACGTGTTGTCGTAGAACTCACTACCAGCAGTTGTCACGCCGATGGCAGTCGTCAAACATGCTAAAACCATCACCGCACCTAGTAAAAGTGAACCAAACGCTCCGAAGTGGTTGAAGGTAAACGCGGTTAGGATTTCACCGCCGTTAGTGAATCCAGAACCTAAGTATGAGCTGGTTGAGCCGATGTAGGCTAATGAGATGTAGACGAACGCCATCGCAACCGCGTACATCAAAGCGGCAATCAGCGTGTATTTAGCCGTCGCTTTAGGGCAATCTACACCCATACTGCGAATTGCGCGGAAAATTATCCAGCCAAAACCGATAGAACCTAGCGCGTCCATGGTCATATAGCCTTGTGTTAAACCTTCAGCAAATGCACCGGATACGTATGCACCGGTAGCCGCAGTCAATTCACCACTTGGCGACATCAACGCCGTAACAGACATGATCAACAAGATTGCCATTAATGCTGGTGTTAGGATTTTTCCTAGGTTGTCTATCAGCTTACCCGGATAAAGCGCAAATAGAATGGTGGCAATACAAAATACAATCGTGAAAGGTATTAACGCCGTATCGCCAAACATGGGCGCAAAACTAAATTGATAGGCAACGGTAATCGCTCGTGGGATCACGAACGCAGGACCTATCACGATAAAAACCATCACCCAAAAACTGGTAGCCAAAGGCTTTGGTAGGGCTGCGGTTAACTTATCTGACCCGTTTACCAGCGCGACCATAACCAGAGCCATCGCAGGTAAACCGACACCCGTTAAGAGGAAGCCTGACATTCCACTCAGAAAATTTTCGCCTGCTTGGTAACCCAAAAATGGTGGAAAGATCAGGTTACCAGCGCCTAAATACATGGCGAAAGTCATGAAGCCTAAAGCGGCGATATTACGTGCGCTTAACATTGTTATTCCTCTTGTGTTTCGCTTGGAAAAAACTGAAAGGAATAGGGAAGTGTAGAGTGATCCCGTCAGCTTCTTCTCAAGCTGACAGAAAATTTAGATATGGCCTGTCAGCTCTGAATCAGTTTCAGAGAGAGCAGGAGGATCGCAGCAGCAACGCTTGATGAGCGTTTGAAAGCGAATGGTGATTGCGCAGTTGCTGACATGAATGATCCTTAACGAAAAAAAGACCAAGGAATACGTTTGCCTTGGTGTTCCCTAACCCTAACCAACATCAGGATGAAGGCACAACCCCAAAGTGGAAAATAAGTTGATCTGCATAATGCTTGTTTTCTATATAGTGAATTGAACTGCTTTCATTGCTGGAAATTGAAATAAATGACTTTTCATTTTGTTAACAATGCCTCTTTGAACGGTGTTTACTTTTAAACACAAAATGCAGCACATATCTTAAAGTCACGTTGTTAACCGTGTTGGCTTATCAATATGAGAACTTTCTAACACGCGGTTTGTGGCAGTTAATGTATTCTGGTTGCAGCGAACAAGAGGATTCTATCTATGTCAAAAAGTTCCAAGCTTCATAATGAAGATAAACTGGTTAAAAAGGCGCTTGAGATCGGCGGAAAGATGGCAAAGATGCAAGGCTTTGAACTACCTCAGTCACCTCAACCTCTTAGAGTAAAAGCGATTTATCTATTCTTAGTTGATGCTAAGCAAATTACGCCATTACCGGATGATAAGCTCGACGGTGCGAACATCAAGCATAGATTGGCGCTTTGGATTCACAGCGCATTACCAGACAACGACCCTCTAAAATAAACCCTAAATCAATCACAAGGCGAATGGGGTTATTCGCCTTTTTTTGATCATGGTTTTGCACTCTCTTTAGACGACGCAGACTTTAAGATAAAAAATACAGCGCTGAAGAATGTTCATCATGTTTGGTATGGGGATTTTGAGGCGGTTAGTACATCGGCATTAACAATTTACAAAACAGAGCCAAAATAGTTAATGATATGCCGAGAGAAGCGATACAATGCTCGCGTTGCCAGCAAGCAACATGGAATACTCATTTACAGAACCTTAAAGTACCCACACATGTCTAAAGAATTTGATTTCACAACAGAATACACGCTCGATAAGGCTTTTTTCGCCGAGTGTTATGATCAAACTAGCCAGCCAGTTAAGTTTCCAAAATCTTATTGGAAAGCGATACTCTTTCTGATTTTTGGTGTGGTTTTAGTAGAGTTTGAACTGTTGCCTAACAGCTATGTTGGCTGGTTCTTTATCGTATTGAGCGTTATTGAAACATTCAGTGTTTATTTCAAGAGAACTTGGTGGCTATGGCGACAAACCATCAGTTCGAGCTGTGGTAGTAAAGTGGCGTTTCAAGTTAACGCTAGTGGTGTGAGTTACAAAAGCGGCAAAATTAATCGTAGTATCGCATGGAATGAAATCGACCAACTTGAACAAACCGATTTGGGATTCATTCTGCATATCGGTAAACAGCGCCAATATGTGAGTAAATCTTGCTTAAATGCAGAAGTGATCGCGTTTATGGTTGAGCAGCATGCGGTTGTGAAACCTAATTAACGTGATTAGATAGTGCTCGCAAGTGAGTTGAAGTAATCGAAAGGCGAATCGAATGATTCGCTTTTTGTGGTTGTCGATGTCGTTTTTGCGTGTCCCGCTTAATATTCATGTGTGCCCATTAAGCAAAGCGCTAGCGATAAATACTCTTGCCTTGCCAAAGAGTATTCAGAAACGTTTGGTTTCTTTGTCACTGACCGGTACGGTTTTAGGTGTTCCCGACACCGAAACCCTAAAAATTCGTCCTGAATTTTACCTAGAACTGGATAAATGTAATGTTGTTGCTGACTCGTTTTGCCCCAAAACCATTTAGATTAAATACTCTACATAATTCAGAGGGCGTGCGTTTACCCTACTAAAAATTATTCGATTGCGTTGATAACTCATCACTCCCGTCATTAGGTTACATCTTGCAGTCTAATTTCCCTTCATGTGTCATAAGTTATTGATTATCAGTTGAGTTAGTATGAAAATGATAGCATTGCCGAAAGATGAAAGACGACAATTTGTCATCTAATAAGCGTTATAACTACAAATAAGAGTATATGATAAAATTTACACTGATAGAAAATTCTTTAGATTCAATTGAACAAGGACTTGATTTTTGAATAAAGCCGAAGCTGAAAGTAACAATAGTGCTTATAAGCATGCACTACTATGTTTATTTCAAGGGGCTGAATTAGTTCTTAAAGAAATTTTAGTTTTAATTGATCCGATAACAATCTTTGATAAAATTCATTGTTCAAACATTGTAGCAGTCCATTGTTACCAACAATGGAAGAGCTATATAAATGTAAGTCGATTGATATTCGAGGGATAGGACAAGAACTGAAAAACATTATCCAGAGTCCTTTGCTAGATCTAATATTAAAGTATTAGATAAATTAGCAACAGAAAGAAATAAAATTCAACATTTTGCAATTGAAATATCGCCTGAAGAATTAACTAAAAATTTGATTGAGCTATATCTCAAAGTCATAAAACCTGCATTTAAAGTCATTCAAACGGGCAGTTATAGTGCCGAACAAAACGGTATTTCACTAGATTCAATTCAAGAGCGTATTGTGGCATTTGAAAGCTCATTCTTAAATGTAAAATAGGTAATGAGTTTCATATTGGAATGTGCCCTTCTTGCGAAGAACATAGTCACTTTATCGTGTATGAAGGTGAGTCATACCCAACTTATACGTACTGTATTTCGTGTGATTATAAATTAGATGATATTGGAATTTTATCTACGGAATATCATATTTGTCCTGAATGTGCAGCACCATCCTTAATTTACGACGAAGAACGTCAAGCTGGTGTCTGTTTATGGCGTAAATGTTACTACTGTAGAGAAGGTGGCTTTGTCGAAATGGAACCATGTGGTTCTTGCAATGGATTCGAGGTTGAAGGAATTGCGAAACATGCAATCCGAGGATGAGTAGTTATAACAAGCATTTAATTTAAGGCTTCAAGATACTTTTCTAATCCAATTTTGGCACGTTAGAATTCATACTCTAACGTGCTTTTGTCCAGAGGCGTGTCGCACGCGAGATCAAGACTATGTCCTTTTATGGGTCCCACCTCGAAGTACGAATTCATATAATCAGTAATTTTAGACATACCAAAAGTAATGTGAGGCAAAAAGAAAGAACTGACCCCATTTGTTCTGGGAATCTTCGCCAAATTGACAGCAATTTGATAATTTTTCCACATGGCTTCAGCTAGTATATTGGCAACGCTGACAAAGAGAGGCTCCCTCTCTTTGCCGATTTTTCCCATATCCTAGCCAGTAGAAACGAGAGTCTGAGCTAATGTTTATGTTCTCGTGAGTGGTTGCTGGCAATCGTTGAGCAGAATTTTATGAAAGAGTATCTTCATGCCAAGCGCTATGGCCTTGCCATATTGGCAGTATTCCTTTTACTGATAGCGCTGATGGCTCTATTCGTCAGCCACATTGAGTTATTAGATTCAGTGAGTGACAGTGAGGGGCTGTTTTACAGTGTGCTGACCAATTCTGCTGGTAGCAAAGGTTTCTTAATGACTCTTGCTGTACTGCTGCTCTGTAGTTTGACGCTTACTTTGACACCGAAACAACGTTGGGAAAAGTTATTACAACTCGGCATCATTCTGGTGATTGGCTTTGCTGCCAAAACGGGCCTTAAACATTTTACGGAAAGCCCACGACCTTATACTGAAGTTCTCACCCATCAACAGCTGATCCCGAAACCGTCGTACTTCTACCAATTGACGGCTAGTAAACAAGACCAACTGATCGAGCAGGTTTCAACTCAAGTTAGCCCTTGGCGAACTCAACATTGGCTGGGTGAAACCGATTATTCCTTTCCATCAGGCCACACAATATTTGTCTCGATTTGTTTAGTTTGTTTCGGTGGATTGTTTGTGGAACACAAGCGCTATGGTTTGGCGAGTATTCTGTTGGTGTGGGGCGTATGCGTAGCTTATAGTCGTTTGTGGCTTGGCATGCATAGACCCATCGATTTAGTGGGCTCGGTGCTGTTTATTGCTTTGGTATACGCTGCCATGCCAAATATATCGCTTTGGTCTGGAAAGTTATTTGATTGGCTAAAGCTGCACATGCGATTGTCGCCGCTGTAATTGTATCCTCGAACAAAAAGCGAACCTAAGGTTCGCTTTTTAACTATACTAAAATATAACTAACACTATGAATTATAGATTAAAAGTTACTCTTCATAGTTATCAATGCTTGGGCATGAACACACGAGGTTTCTGTCCCCAAACACGTTATCTACGCGGTTAACCGTTGGCCAATACTTCCATTGTTTGGTTGCTGGCGATGGGAAACACGCAACTTCACGCGAATATGGGCGGTCCCACTCAGTGGCAGAAAGGTCTACTTGAGTGTGTGGCGCTTTGACTAATGGGTTGTTATCTAGCGGCCATTCCCCGTTTTTCACCTTATCCATCTCTTTTCGAATTGAGATCATCGCATCACAGAAGCGGTTTAGCTCTTCTAGATCTTCAGACTCGGTTGGTTCAATCATGAGCGTTCCTGCCACTGGGAATGACATGGTTGGCGCGTGGAAACCGTAATCCATTAATCGCTTAGCGATGTCTTCTTCGCTAATGCCGATCTCTTCTTTGAGTGGGCGAATATCAATAATACATTCGTGCGCAATACGGCCATTGGTGCCACGGTAGAGCACAGGGTAGTGAGGACGTAGACGCGCCATTACGTAGTTCGCATTCAGAATCGCGACTTTCGTCGCTTCGGTTAGACCCACTTCTCCCATCATCGCAATGTAGGCCCATGAGATTGGTAGGATAGAGGCGCTACCTAAATCTGCAGCTGACACTGCAAAATCTTCGCCTTCTATGCCATTTTCGATGTGGCCTGGTAAGAATGGTGCTAAGTGTGATTTAACACCAATAGGTCCCATGCCCGGGCCGCCACCGCCGTGGGGGATACAGAAGGTTTTATGTAAGTTGAGGTGAGAAACGTCTGAGCCAATAAAGCCCGGAGTTGTCAAACCTACTTGTGCGTTCATATTTGCGCCATCGAGATAAACTTGGCCGCCTGCTTCGTGTACCATTTCACACACTTGCTTCACTTGCTCTTCGTACACGCCGTGTGTCGAAGGGTAGGTAATCATGATGCTAGATAGGTTGTCACGATGCAGAGCAATCTTGTCAGCAAGATCAACCAAATCAATGTTCCCTTCGTTATCGCATTTTACAACCACTACTTTCATTGACAGCATTGAAGCGGTCGCAGGGTTTGTTCCGTGCGCAGAGCTTGGAATGAGGCACACATTGCGATGCGTGTCGCCACGACTTTCATGGTAGCGTTGAATCGCAATTAGACCGGCGTACTCTCCTGATGCGCCCGAGTTAGGTTGCAGTGAAAAATCATCATAGCCGGTGATCTCACATAGCTTTTCTTTAAGATCTTTGGCGAGAGCGCTGTAACCTGCAGCTTGCTCGAGCGGTGCAAACGGGTGGATGGCACCAAATTCTGGCCATGTTACAGGGATCATCTCTGCTGCTGCGTTGAGCTTCATGGTGCAACTGCCGAGAGGGATCATGCCGTGAGTCAGCGAGAAGTCTTTGTTCTCTAACTGCTTAAGGTAACGCATCATCTGCGTTTCGCTGTGGTGAGTGTTAAACACCGGATGAGTAAGATATTGCGTGCTGCGACGACATGATTCTGGAATTGCGGCAAATTCATTTTTTTCGATTTCGCTCGCCAATTCGGTTACGTTTTCAGTCACATCAAAGATGGCAAATAGTGCGGCGATATCACTGATCGTCGTTGTTTCATCAAAACTGACACCAAGCTGTTGCTTACCTTTAAATTGACGAAGGTTAATACCCGCACTTTGCGCTTTTTGGTACAGCGCTTCGGTATTGGTTTCAGTGTTGATTGTGATGGTGTCGAAGAAGCTGTTGTGAGCTAATTCAAAGCCAGCTTTGGTTAACCCAGCCGCGAGGATTGCGGTCATATGATGAGTTCGACGCGCGATGGTGCGCAGCCCTTTCGCACCATGATACACGGCATAAAATGCCGCCATGTTTGCCAGCAGTGCTTGCGCGGTGCAGATATTCGACGTCGCTTTTTCACGGCGAATATGTTGTTCACGGGTTTGCATTGCCATACGTAGCGCTTGATTACCATGGCTATCAATGGAAACACCAATCACACGGCCTGGCATTGTTCGCTTATGTTTGTCTTTCGTTGCCATAAAGGCTGCGTGTGGACCGCCGTAGCCCATTGGCACGCCAAAACGTTGCGCGGAGCCGATGACCACATCAGCACCCATTTCACCTGCGGGTTTAATCAGTGCGCTAGCCAGTAAGTCCGTTGCTACGGTAACCAGCGTTTTGTTGGCTTGTGCTTTGGCAATTAATTCGCTGATGTCTCTGACTTCACCTGTCGTCGAAGGGTATTGAACTAACGCACCAAAGACATCGTGATTAGGCAGTGTGTCTAACTCATCCACAAACACGTCAAAGCCAATAAATTTAGCGCGCGTTTTGACGACCTCAATGGTTTGTGGGTGGACGTCAGAGGCGACGAAGAAGGTGTTGCTCTTACTTTTTCCTGCGCGTTTACAGAGCGTCATGGCTTCTGCTGCAGCGGTTGCTTCATCCAACAATGAGGCATTAGCGATTTCCATGCCGGTGAGATCCATCACGACTTGTTGGAAGTTTAGTAACGCTTCAAGACGACCCTGAGAAATCTCTGGCTGATAGGGGGTGTATGCCGTGTACCAACCTGGGTTTTCCATCACGTTACGTAGAATCACGTTTGGCGTGAAGGTGTTGTAATAACCTTGGCCGATGAAGGTGCGCTTAACCTGATTTTGCTGAGCAAATTGCTTCATCGAGGTCAGCATATCCGCTTCACTTTGGGCTTCGGCAAGGGTGAGTGGCTGCTCTAAGCGAATTTGAGCCGGAACGGTTTGTTCAATCAACTGTTCCAAACTGGAGACATTGAGCGTTTCCAGCATCTTTTGTTGGTCATTGTGATTTGGTCCGTTGTGGCGAGCAACGAATTCATGTTGAGTGCTGAGGCTTTGTAGTAGTGTGGTCATGTCCTTTACCTTCTTGAAAGGCTGATATACGGCAGTAACAATAAAAACAAGCGCTTGTTACTAATACGAACCTTCAAAAAAAGCCGCCCATTTCGAGGGCAGCTTTTCCGTTTATTTTATTAATCTTCGTCTTCGATTGAGCTTAAGTACTCTTCGGCATCTTTGAGATCCTCGAGCTCTGAAGGGTCGGCAAGTTTGACTCGAGCAATCCAGCCACCATCGTATGGTTCTTCATTGATAAGCTCTGGGCTGTCTTCAAGATCTTCGTTTACTTCAACAATCTCACCAGTGACTGGAGCGTAAATGTCAGAAGCGGCTTTAACCGATTCAACCAATGAAAAACTGTCGCCGGCATCGATACTGTCTTCTACTTCTGGCAGGTCGACGAATACCACATCGCCAAGCATCTCTTGTGCATGTTCAGAAATACCGATAGTGACGGTGCCATCTCCGTTATCACGAACCCATTCGTGGCTATCAGTAAATTTGAGGCTTTTATCCATTGCTAAATCTCCAAATTTTAATTGATTGGTGATTTTGTTGGTTAATCAAAACCACCGAGTCGTTTTAAATATGTCTACGCCAAAGCCGCGTTTACTCACTGTTTGACCGTTAGTTCGACTTCATTCTAGCTAACATGGTGGTCACAGTGACATTTTCGCTTTTGCGAGTGTGCATTACTTCGTTTTGAAGTTTTGCGTCGCCGATCACCGAATCAGTGTTCGCTTAAAATTCGAGTTAAAAATGATACCTACGTAAGTGTTTAAATCACTTCATACAAAAGAATGAGTAAACCAATTTTTACGTAAAGCACATAATTCATCATTCATAACAACTCGATAACATAGCGATTAAGAGATAAACAATCAACTATAAATTTCCTATAGGAAACATAGTTTCTAAAACTGTTAACGGCGACACCTATTGGCTAAGTTTTAGTCTTTTTTATTCGTGTGGCTTGATGCAGAATCAACTAGCAAGGAAGAATATGAGACGCATGAGGAACCTATGTCAGAAGAGATTTATGATGAATACCCATCACTGACGCTGGCGAAAGAGAACCAAGAACAGTCGATTGCGCCATTGAAACTCGGCGAGCGACTGAAAGAGATACGCAGCCGATTAGGGTTAACATTGGAAGAGGCTAGCCAGCGAACTGGGCTTGCACGCTCTACGTTAAGTAAGATAGAAAACGAGCAAATATCGCCTACCTTTCAGGCAATGCAAAAGCTGGCGAATGGCTTGAAAATCGATATGCCGCAGTTGTTTGAGCCGCCGAAACAAAAGGTGGCGACAGGTCGACGTGACATGACGCGTAATGGAGAGGGTAAACCTCATCCAACGCAAACCTATGAGCACGAACTACTGGCAACGCAGATGTTGAACAAGAAAATGATGCCATTTAAAAGCCGCGTCAGGGCGCGCAGTTTTGATGAATATAGCGATTGGGTTCGCCATGACGGGGAAGAGTTTCTGCTGATCCTTGAAGGTGCGGTACGTTTTTATTCTGAGTTCTATGAGCCGGTAGAAATGCAAGAAGGTGATAGTGTTTATTACGATGCCAACATGGGCCACATGCTTGTCTCTTGCAGTGACGAAGACGCATTGATCTTGTGGGTGACTGCGAAATAAGCATTGTGCAAAAATTGTTAACCAAAGCACTTTTGTTTAACAATGCGGTGTTGTTAGATCGGGTTTTGCGTTATCGTGTTTATTATAGGAAACACATTCTCTCGTTCTTAGTTATCGAACGCAAACGGACATTTTGGAGATCAGAATGAATCAAGCTCTACTTACCACTCCTCTACATGCATTACATGTTGATGCTGGCGCGAAAATGGTGCCATTTGCAGGCTATGATATGCCCGTTCAATACAAACTGGGTGTAAAGAAAGAGCACTTGCATACACGAGAGTTAGCGGGTCTGTTTGATGTTTCTCATATGGGACAATTGCGTTTGAAAGGTGAGGGGGCCGCTCAGTTTCTTGAGTCTTTGGTACCAGTTGATATTGTGGATCTGCCAGTTGGCAATCAACGTTATGCTTTTTTTACTAATGAGCAAGGCGGGATCATGGACGATTTGATGGTTGCTAATTTGGGTGACCATCTGTTTATCGTGGTGAATGCAGCATGTAAAACGCAAGATATCGCCCATATTAAACAACACTTACCCGCACAGTTAGAGTTGGAAGTTGTGCAAGATAGAGCGTTGTTAGCTATTCAAGGCCCGCACGCTGCCAATGTATTGAGCCGGCTTAATTCAGCCGTTAGCGATATGGTCTTTATGGATGTGGCGCGTATCGAGTTACTCGGCGCTGAGTGTATTGTTTCTCGTAGCGGGTATACCGGAGAAGATGGCTTTGAGATTTCAGTGCCAAGTGATAAAGCAGAAGAACTGGCTCAACAGTTACTGGCGCAAGCAGAAGTAGAATGGATTGGCCTTGGCGCACGCGATTCATTGCGTTTGGAGTGCGGCTTGTGTCTATATGGTCATGATCTTGACCCAACGACTACGCCAGTAGAGGCAAGCTTACTGTGGGGAATCCAAAAGGTTCGTCGTGTTGGTGGTGAGCGTGCAGGCAGTTTTCCTGGTGCTGATATTATTCTTAGTCAAATTGAGACTAAAAACGTCGGTCGTAAGCGCGTTGGGCTGGTGGGTGAAACTAAAGCGCCGGTACGCGAAGGTACAGAATTATTCAATGCAGACGGGCAAAAAATAGGTGTGGTAACGAGTGGAACTGCTGGGCCAACAGCCGGTGTGCCAGTCTCGATGGCTTACCTTTCAGTAGAGTATGCAGAGCTTGGCACCTCAGTGTTGGCAGAAGTGCGCGGCAAGATGCTTGCGATGACAGTGGCTAAAATGCCGTTTGTGCCACAAAGATATTACCGTGGATAACGATGCCATACTCAAGTGACTTCAAGATGCAGGATTCAGAGCATTGTTACTGCTTTGAGTTCAAGGAAAACGACGAAGCGAAATAGCCATCTATTTTCGAGTGGTTTGACGCAAAAAGCGAGGCAGTAACTTGCTCCCCAATGGCGATTTGACTTGTCTCGCATACGTCGTTAACGATTTTTGATTTAGAACCACTAGATCTTCAAATCATTGCCTTGTCTGCAATCCAAGTCATTCTCGCTGAACCACGTATCTTGAGGTTACTTGAGTATAAGACCCTTTTTGCTTCACCAAATAGTGAAAAGGGCTTTCGTTATCTACTGCTTATGACACCTCAACAAATAGGATGAAGAGATCCTCTTTTCTCATACTATTCCTTATCCTCAAAAGTAAGACTTTTGTTGATATTTCTATTTTTAGATGCGATCTAAACCAGTCTGAAAGCTGCGATAGAAATTAATCCACGCTCGTCTCATAATTGAGACTCTTACCCTACAGTACTGATATATATACATTTAACCTGTAATTAACAAAAGTGTGATCTGGGTAAATATTGACTATTTAAAACTAAACGATAGTTTTAAGTCATACCCCAATAAAAGTTGGAGAAAGGGAACATGAAATCTGACCATAATTATAAGATCACCTTGCTTTCGGATGTCAGTATGCAATCGAAGCTGTTTAAAGATTCACTAGAGCGAGGGATAGAGTTAGACGTTCAACTGGCGTCTTTAGATGATCTAGAAAGTTTGGTTGCAGAAGATTCTTCCTTCTTAGGGGATTATGTTTTAATCGATTACAACTACTTTGATGACTCTGGTATCGAGCAGTACAACCTCATTCGCCAAGGTACGAATCTTTCTACTAAAGAGATCGTCATTAACTGTCCAAAAGATGTCGCGTCATCACAGCTGTTTAAATGGCGTAATCTGGTGGGTGTTTTTTATGTTGATGATGAGATTGGGTTGCTACTGAAAGGTATGTCTAAAATCATGCAGGACGAAATGTGGTTATCTCGTAAGGTTGCGCAAGATTACATCGAACATTTCCGAAGCACGAATTCTGTAACCACATCGCAAACCTACGCCAACTTGACCAAGCGAGAAAAAGAGATCATGCGTCTTTTGGGCCACGGAGCATCGAATCTACAAATCGCGGATGAGTTGTTTGTGAGTGAAAATACGGTAAAAACGCATTTGCATAACATCTTTAAGAAGATTAACGCCAAAAACCGTTTACAGGCGCTGTTGTGGGCCAATAACAACATTGGTTTAGAGGAACGAGCCTAGTACTAATCTGCATAACGAAATACAAATAACAAGGGAGCGATTACGCTCCCTTGTTATTTGTGCAGACTCATGACTAAGGTTGTTACCCAAGCAGATTACTATGGCTTGGGAATAGTCAATTAGTCGTAAATGGTTGGGATTGGTTGACGCTTATGTTGCGTTATTTTGTAAATACGCACTAAACGTTCAGTGACTTCAGGCGCGACTTCTTTACCTTCTAAGAAATCATCGATTTGTTCATAAGTTAGGTTTAGCGCATCTTCATCTGCTTTTTGTGGTGCCAGTTCTTCAAGATCCGCGGTTGGGACTTTTTTGACTAACTGCTCTGGTGCGCCAAGCGTTGCTGCGACTTCACGTACTTGTCGTTTGTTGAGACCAAATAGGGGAGCGAGATCGCACGCGCCATCACCAAACTTGGTGTAGAAACCCGTGATGTTTTCTGCTGAGTGATCAGTTCCTAATACCAAACCACCGACATAGCCAGCAATTTCGTATTGAGCCACCATACGTGCACGAGCTTTTACGTTACCTTTGATGAAGTCTACTTTCGCTTGGTCTTGAGGGATCAAATCCGTTCCCTCTAATGCGATATGTGACGCTGCATGCAAACCATCGACACCTGCTTTGATATTGACAGAAACAGAATGAGTGGGCTGGATAAATTGCAATGCAAGCTGTGCTTCATCTTCGTCTTGTTGCTCGCCGTAGGGTAGGCGAACCGCAATAAATTGGTAACCAGAGCCATGCTCTTGGTTTAATTGATCGACTGCAATTTGAGCCAAACGACCACATGTAGTTGAGTCAACGCCCCCGCTAATGCCGAGAACGAGTGCTTTGCACCCTGACTCAGTAAGTTTGCGTTTAATAAAATCAACACGGCGAGTGATTTCAAATTGAGGGTCAATCGATGGTAATACGCGCATTTCTTCGCGAATCAACTGTTCCATTAGTCTCTTCCTGCAGCTTTGTAGTGTAAAACATAGTGGTAAGTAATCTCGATTGTTGAGCTTACTCGGGAATAACTAGTATCATACCGAAAACCACTAAATAGAAAACCGAGATCGCTGATTTCGTTGTATACAAGGACAAAAAATGACAAAGATCGCTGTATTTGGAAGCGCTTTTAATCCACCAAGTCTAGGTCACTTGAGTGTGATTCAGTCATTAAGTCATTTTGACCAAGTATTATTGGTGCCAAGTATTGCTCACGCTTGGGGCAAGCAGATGCTGGATTATGCAGTGAGAGTAGAATTGCTCAATGCATTTATTCAAGACGCTAATTTGCGTAATGTGGTTTGTTGTACCATTGAAGAAGAGCTGTTCAACCAAGATCAACAAGCGGTGACAACCTTTGCTGTTCTTTCTGAATTACATCAAAAATACCCGACAGCGGATCTGACTTTCGTGATGGGGCCTGACAATTTGTTTAACTTTGGCAAGTTCTATAACGCGCAGCAGATCGCGCAAAAGTGGACAATTATGGCGTGTCCAGAAAAGGTCGCTATTCGTAGTACAGACATTCGTAATGCTTTGCAAAATCATCAATCAATTCAAGACATGACTACGCCAACCGTTGCAAAAATACTTACAAAAATAGTTATTATTGATGTTGTCAGTAAGCCCGCTTGAGAGCAAAATGAATTTATAAATAAAACGATAAATATTCAGAGGAATTTATGGCCAAGATAGGCCTATTGCTTGCTTTGCGTGGTTTCCTACGCTTGTTAGTGCATGCGAAGGGATGACGATGAAACATCCGTTGACCACCACCTCTATCCCTACGGTATTACTGAGGATTGTGGGCCTCAATCTTATTCTATGCCACTAAGCGAAAGTGACCGTTTTGATGCTGATAGTTTGGGTTCTGAAACAGACGATAGTGATGCTAACTATTGGTCGGAATGGACGTTAAAAACAGAAAGTAATCCATTTATTAGCCAACAGTTTGCCGATAAATACTTTGGTATTGGTGTGTGGGCTCCAGATGAATTTTCTGATCTTGATGACGACCAATCAATGCAAGATTGGATGATGGATCATGGGTTACAGTTCAGCGTGGGTTTTGGCGAAAAACGAATTGGTGAGCCTCGCTTACGGTTCGACTACTTGTGGCATGATAACGAGCAAGACCAAATGTTTATGCAACTAGAGTTGCCATTTTAGTGTGGCGTTTTTTGCTCTGCCAAATGATTAGCTATTAGTGTGGCGGGGCGCTCAGGTCTTGAGAAGTAGTAACCCTGTATATGGGTGCAACCCATCGAAGTGAGTTTCTCCAGCTCGTTTTTGTTTTCAACCCCTTCGGCTACCAGCCCCACCTTAAGTTGTTTCGCCAACTGAATAATCAAATTGACGACGCGTTCAGCCGTTTCATTAAACAGAATGTTTCGAACGAACGTGGCGTCGATTTTGATCATATCAATCGGATAGCTATGGATGTAGTTGAGACTTGAATAACCCGTGCCGAAGTCATCCAGCGCAATGGTGTAGCCCAAGCTTCTTAACTTATCGAGAATATACCGTACTTCATTGGTGCGAGATAACAGTACCGTCTCCGTTAACTCAATCGTAAACTCGTCGGGCGCAAAATCATAATGACGGATTGATTTATCAAGATGACGCATGTATCTCGAGGAATCAGCGAGTTCATGAGCAGAGCAGTTAAGTGACAGATGCACTTTGTAACCGAGTCCTTTCTCTAATTCACACTTTGCTTGGCACGCGAGCTCGACGATTCGTTCACCAAGTTCAACGATCAATCCTGATTGCTCTGCTGCCTCGATAAACTCTATGGGTGAAATCGCACCCAGTGTTTTGCTATTCCAACGAGCGAGAGTTTCAAAGTAGTCCCA
This sequence comes from Vibrio taketomensis, assembly GCF_009938165.1. Lineage (NCBI taxonomy): Bacteria > Pseudomonadati > Pseudomonadota > Gammaproteobacteria > Vibrionales > Vibrionaceae > Vibrio > Vibrio taketomensis. The sequence goes on along the minus strand of NZ_AP019650.1, from coordinate 978,651 downwards.
ACGTTGATTCCCGACAGCGACGATTGGTTGCAACTGCACATAGATTTCGCTTTCATCATGATTTGAAGGGTCAAGCTCATTTCTAAGCGCATCAATCACCATTGTGCGTCGGTAATACTGATTGCTTAAATGGGTATCGTAACTTTGTATTGCGTTGTTTCTCGATTGTTTGCAATCTTTTAGCGCCAGAGAAGTGTTGAGCATCAATTGATCGGCTGAGAGGTGGGTTTCAGAGCGACTTGCTAGCCCTATGCTTGCTCCAAGTTTTATTTTGTGGGAAGTGTCGCGGTAGCCCTCCCTCAAGCGAACGATGATATTTTGGCAAATCGAGAACGGGTCGTCTGAGAAAGTGATAAAGGCAAACTCATCCCCGGAAATTCTAAAAGCATGTTCTTTTTCGGGAATATTATCCTCCATTGCCATCGCCACAAATTTGATGACTTGGTCACCAATATAGTTTCCGTATAAATTATTGATAGATTTAAAATTATCAATATCTATGTAAACCAGGTGGAAGGGCTCATCAGTGGTTTCAGCGTAGTGCTCCAGCATTTCGGATAAGCGACGTCGATTTAAAAGCCCAGTTAACGCATCATGAGTGATTTCGTGGCTCAATTGATTGACGAGGCTATCTGAACGTGCTGATAGCCATTTTGCTCTTAAACTATGCACGATTAGATTAGCAAAGAAGATATGGGCGTTAATCAGTTCGTCTTGTTGGGTTTGTTCTAGCTGCGAAATAGGGTAACAAAAGGTTGATACGAGAATCCCCAGATTTTCTCCATTGTGCGCACGCAGCGGAATACCAAGGTAAGCTTGGATATTGTTATCGACTAAAAACGCGTCTTGTGGGAATTCTTCCGCAACATTGTCACTGTAAAGGCAATAGTCTGACGAAGACTTACTAACTTCATGACAGGGCGATCCGATCATGGTGTAACAAAACGGAGTAAGAATTCTATTTTGGCATGCATAAGAGAGCGTTTGAGCGAAGAAGTTGAGTTTGTCGAGTTCTACTACGCATGAACAGTGACTACCAAATTGTTTGTGTAAGTTGAGTGTTACCTGATGAAGTAGCTCGTGGCCGTCAAGCGCGATGATACGTTCGACTGTGTCTACATCAACCGATATTGATGAGTTAGATTTTTGGGCCACCTGACATCTCCTTTCTGGTTGTGATCTTCGTCACTTAGTCTTGCATGTCTCAAGATTAAATATGGTACAAGTGGCATATTTTTCCAAACTAGATCGGATTTTATATAAACATGATTGCTTATGTGATTTTTCATATATTGGACTAAATCAAATCAAATATCAGGGAATATCGGCGGCACATTGATGTGACTTAGCATCATTATGGTTGGAACCATCTTGGGTCAATGCAAAATAAAAAACTATAGGTAACACTATGGAACACAAACAGTTTGAAACTTTGGTAAAAGAAGCTTGCCAACAAGAAGGTCTACCTCAAGCACTCGCTATTTTAAAAGCAAGCGAAGATCAAGAAGTTGCCGAGGCGGCGCAATCTCTTGCTGGTCAATTTGCATTGGCAGAAGTAGAGGGTGAAAAGCGCATTTACCATGTGACTGTACAAGAGAACGACCAAGGCGAAGAGCAAGAGTTTGTTGAGCATGTAATGAATGAAGGCGATGACGTGATTCGTTTTGTTGCTTGGTTCTTTGACGCCATGTTTGAAGTTAAGCGCAAAGACACTTATCAAGCTGCTGGCAAAACATATCAGCAACCAAAGCGTAGCTAATTTCGCGTTTGCTGCGTCCAATACACTGGGTAAAAGTACTTCTAGGGCCTTCCATCGTGAAGGTCTTTTTATTGGTAAAACTACCCTTTCTGCGTTTTACATGATCGCTTCTATCGAGCCATAAGTTGATCTTAGTTAGTTAAAAATACGCAATTTGTATTATATTCTTCGAGTTGTCCGCTTTCGTTCTATATTCCATTATCTCCAGTGACATTGCAGGTGAACTATGTTGTTACGTCGTTGCTGTTTGGCTTTAATGATATTGCTAATTTCGGCTCTTTCCGGTTGTTCTTTATTGGAAGTCAAAATCGACTCTCAAACGATTCCGCTAACTCAGCAAGAACTTAATATGCGAATCATGACGCGTGAATATTCGCAGCAGTTTTTTGCCCAAGTGGAACAAGCCGCTGACGTATTACAAGCCCGTTATGATGCTGGTGACCAACTTAATCAATCTCATATTCTGTTATGGAAAATCAATGCAGAAGAAGGAATGCAGGCGGCGACTTATCAAGTGTCACCGATTGCGTCCTTGATTGACTCTTGGGTATTTGTCGCGCAGATGAATGAATTCTTCCATTCAGGCCAAGGCAAAGCGTTATTCATCGATTCTGATGGCATAAAAGGAGCACCCGGTAATGATGAAGCTAAACAGGTTTCTGCTCACTTAGCGCGAGAGATCGATGCATTGGCCAAAGGTTTGCTCAAGCCCTCTGCTTATCAATCAACGAAGGATTTCGTAGAACAATTTGTGGCGACGTACCCATTTTCTGATTTGAGTATGATTCGCACTCCTGCTTATCGTGCGTGGTTAGAAGCAAATCAAATTGCACAAGAAGAAGCCGTTACGACACTCGGTACCATGCCTGAAGCAATCGGGGATGTCTCTGATCGATTAAGCCTGATGTCGAAACAGACGCCTAAGATTATGACTTGGAAGGCGCAACTGCTAGCGTTGAATAGTTCTGCGAGTATTGAGCAAGTAAATCAAGCCTTAGATAGCTTGAAAGTGACTGCAGATGCGATGAATGACTTCATTATCAATAACCCTGAATATATGAACCACCTAGCACAAGAAATGGCAATTCACCTGCAACCATTGGTCGATGATATCGATATCAAAACTCAAGCGCGTTTAGCGCAACTGAGTGAGGAGCGACAAGCGCTTGAGAAAATGGTCGCCCGAGAGCGGCAAGAGGTCGCGTTGATCATTTCTCACGAACGTGAAGCGTTGGCACAAAACATCGATCAGATTTCACAGCAGGTGGTAACGGTCGCGATGGATAAGTTGATGCAATTGATAAAGAGCACCATTTTGTATTTTGTGTTGTTTATTGTTGTGATTTTCTTTGCGCCACTTGGGCTTGGCTACATGTTAGGACGCCGATCTCAAGTGCGTAAACAGAAGGCGTGAGTTTGAGGTTTGAAGACATAAAAAGGTCAGCTAGACCTTTTTATGTCTTATATGTCGCGAGGGCTACCCAATCAGCCTTGATTCGCTTCTAAATTGACCACATTGTTGGGTACTTGCTTGAGATTATTGGCTTCAATCCAAGCTTCCAAGTTATCGGCACCACCAATGTATTGCCCATCAAGCCAAATTTGTGGCACGGTTACCGGTGTTTTCAAACCAATGATGGCTTTCACTTCTGGAATCATGCGATACAACGCGGCGCTTTCTTTAACCACATCATGGTATTGGTATTCGATGCCCGCATCATCAAGGATCTTTTTCGCTTTCACACAATATGGACAGGTTGCCTTACCATAGACAATATTGCCTTTAAGCGTGTCACGCTCACTCCATTTTTGTATCACCGACTGGATTAATACGCCGCGGTTTAGTGCTTCACCTTGGCTAACCACTTTGCCTTCTACAACCAGAATCGGAGCGTGCCACGACCCAAGTTTTAGAGGCTCCCACCAATGGGATAACCAATCTTTCACTTCAAGCTCAATGGGAATACCAGCAAGCTCGTTATCAAACGTGTCTTGGAGAATATCTTTGGTTAGAGTGCATTCGCCACAAGGAATATTGACCTTAAATGGTCCCCAGCTACCAGCCCAGCGATACAGTGTAATTTTGATTGGTGTTGTCATAGTGATCTCCCTTGAGCACATAGCAAGTCTATGCTTGCGATAGCCGAACTGCGTAATCAGAATAGGGTATGAAGTTAGGTGAGTAACCTAAACTTAAGTGTAACCCGTTTTGCTTATTTTAGTAGAACGGCTATCTGACAAATTTCTTTCAAAAAATATCGGTTTAAGCTGACTTGCGCTTACTACTTTTACGAGCTTCCCATTGAGTAATAAAGGCGACAGAGGCAATGATGATCGCCGCGCCTAGCCATAAACGACCAGGTGGAACCCAACCAAATACCACCCATCCAGCAAGTACGTTTAAAGGCAGTTTTGCATGGTCAAATGGCTGTACAAAAGAAGCGTCAGCAACAGAATAGGCTTTTACAATGGCCCACTGCGCCAATGCAGTCGCAATCCCCGCACAAATTAGAACCAACCAAAGCGTACCACCAGTCGGTGTTTGCCAATCTGGTAGAGCGAGTAGTATGTTAAATGGCGTAATTAAGATCAGTAGATAAACCACCATTGTCGATGGTGAGTCATCAGAAGACAGTTTTTTCACCATTAATGAATAGCAGGCCCAAAAGAAGGCAGCGCCAACTGGAAGCAAAGCTGCCCAGCTAAAGTCGTCAGCCCAAGGCTCTAAGATGATCATGGCACCGATAAAACCGGTTAATGTTGCTGCCCAACGCGCTTTGCCTACGTTTTCTTTGAGTAGTAGCCCTGATCCGATAGTGGCAAAAAGTGGCGAGGTCATTAGCAGCGCAATACCTTGCCAGATAGGCACTGGGTACGCGAGTGCCCAAAGCCATAACTGAATACCAATCACAGACAAAAATACACGGAATATATGCAAGCCGAGTTTCTGCGTTCGTAATGATTGGCGAATGCCGAGTGTTTTGAGGTAAGGCAGAATAACCACCAGTGCAATCGCGTATTGCACCAGCGCGACCGTGGTCGAAGAGAGACCATAATTGATACTTGCAACTTGCGCTAGGCTGTTAACGATAGCAAACGACAAGCCAGCGGTTAGCATCCAACTGGCGCCCTTAATTGGGTGATGATTATGACTCATAGAAACTGATACTTAAAAAAGGTGACGGGATCATACGACTAAATTGCTCGAGATACCTTAGTTTTTTGAACGATTTATCAGTACAACGGAAAATACCACCAGAGCTATGCTGATTGCATGTCAAAGCGTGAACATTTTGACCAAAATAAGTACTGCAATAATTGCGGTGATAGTGAACCCTGTAAATACTGACAAATCTACAACTCATTTAATTGACAACTTACGCTCAACTTGACTGATAGCGTTTTGATACATTAGCCATGCACAGGCACCTGCGGCAACATTACCTGCGAGCGAACCCCAAAAGATACCCTCAATGCCACCTAACATGGAGCCAACCCATAGACACGGCAAGAAGAAAGCGAATAAACGCAGCGCAGAGATGGTTAATGCCGTATAGGACTTACCGAGTGCGTTATTGATAGAAACCATCAGCATACAGATTCCTAGTGGTCCAAGGCTGACTGGAACGATCATTAAATGCCAATTAAGGATATGTTCAACTTGCTCTTCGCTGGTCATGAGAGTAGCCAAAAATTGGCTACTCAAGTAGGTAATCACGGCAATCAGTAATTGGGAAGCTAAGACATATTTCACTGCAATAGTGACTAATTGACGGATTTCATTAATTTTTTGTGCGCCAAGTAAACGACCAACCATTGGTGGCATCGACATAGTCAGTGCTAATACCGAGACAATAGCGAAGAACTCATAACGAGAGCCTAATGCCCATGCGGCGACAGCGGCCGTGCCATAGCCTGCTAAAAGCTTAGTTGCCAGCATTGAAGATAGCGGAGGCAGCAATTGGCTTATCATCGCAGGCCCCATAATGTTGCCGATTGAGCGAAGGCTCGCCATTAGATCTAAATCATGCCAGTCAAAGCAAACCCATTGTTTAGCGGCGACTTTAGGTGCGACAACTAAAATGCCAAGGCCAAAGGCGACCACGGTCGCAATCGCTGCGCCGTTAATCCCAAGATCAAAGGTGAAAATAAACAGAGGGTCCAGTGCTAGGTTAATTAGGCTGGTGACCATCATCATTGTGCCAGGTAGCATCGTATTGCCATTGGCGCGGCAGACGCTATAAAAGAAATAGAGTAAAGCTCCCGTCCAAGAACTAATTAACCAGTAGATCCAGTAACTATCGATAATTGGTAGTACGCTTTCTGGTGCGCTTAGCATCAGAAGAATCGGTTCTCTTAGCAGGTAGATGATTACGCCAAATAGAGCCACCGCGAATGAACCCATGACGATGACCAGCCCACCTAACTGCTGGGCATAGCGGGTTTGGTTGGCACCAACCGCTTTAGCGATTACCGCTGTGGTAGCAATACCCAAGCCAACTTGAATCCCGATGATCACCATTTGAATCGGCAGGGTAAAGCCTTGTGCAGCCAGCGGTAAAACACCAAGCTGCCCGATAAAAGCACTATCGACTAATTGAAAGCTCATCAATGACAGTACGCCAAATAGCATTGGCCATGTCATCTTGAACAACTGCTTTGTGAGTGATTGGGAGTGGCTGGTGGTCATAATAATTAGTCAGGCCGTGTTCTGTTATGAATATAAAACAATGCCGAGGTTATCCTCGGCATTCGTTGCTGTTTAATATACTCAATCAGTTAAATAGATCGAGTAGTTTGCAGTGAAAACACTTTAAACAATATCTTTATAATATCCTCAAATCAGGCGTATAGATGTATGCTCTGAAGATACTTTGCGACTTGTTTATTTTGGTGTCGGATCGTCGGCATAACCTTTTGGTGGCGGCGTCCAACCACGTTCATCGTTATTGTGTTTATCTGCTCTATCGGTCGCCAGCGCGAGCTTGATTTGCTCTTCTAGGTGCATGAAAAGCTGACGGTAGTTATTGTCAAAGCGTTCACCTGAGGAGTCATCCAACCAAGCTTGGTAAAGCATGTCCGACTTTTTATCTTCCACGCGCTTGTAACTCGCTTTTTGCTGTTCTACATGGAATGGGTGTTGACCGATGGCTCGTAGTGCATGTGCGCCCAGTTCGATTGCAGAGTGATAGGTTTCAGACTCGATGATATCGGCACCTGCCTGTCTTAGCAGATAGCTGTCTCCTCGATCGTATGCACGGGCGAGGATTTTCACGTGTGGATAGGTATGTTTAACGTATTTTACCAGCTCTAACGTCGCGTCTGGATTATCAATCGCAATAACAATCATCGCCGCATCTTCAATACCTGCTGTGTGCAGTAAGTCAGTGCGAGTAGCATCGCCATAGTAGGCTTTCGTGTTTATTTGGCGCACCATATCAATCTGTGCAGCTTGGTGGTCGAGCACGACGGTTTTAATACCATTGGCAACCAGCAGACGATTAACGATTTGACCAAAGCGGCCAATACCCGCAATGATGACGGTACCTTGCTCATCGATGTTATCTGCTTCCCCTTGATTCGATGCGTGCTCAAACCGAGGCAGAATAACCTTATCAAATAGGATAAACAGCCCAGGGGTGAGGAACATGGATAGTGCAACAACAAGTGAGAGAGTTTGTGCGATATCGAGCGGAATAACATGGTTTTGCGTGGTAAAGCTTAATAGTACGAAACCAAACTCACCAGCTTGCGCCAAGCTAAGCGTAAACAACCAGCGGTTACTGTTACGAATTCTAAAGCAGAACGCGAGTACATATAGGATCAAGGCTTTGAGCAGCATTACTCCAAGGGTTAAGCCGATGATTAGGAAGAAATCATCAAACAAAATACCAAAGTTAATTCCAGCCCCAACGGTGATGAAGAAGAGACCTAGTAGTAGACCTTTAAATGGGTCGATATTGGACTCAAGTTCATGACGGAATTCACTGTTGGCCAGCACCACGCCCGCGAGGAATGTGCCTAAAGCAGGTGATAACCCAACTAAACTCATTAGTGCAGCGATCCCAACAACCAGCATTAACGCTGTCGCGGTGAAAATTTCACGCAAGCCTGAGCTTGCAACGAAACGAAACAGTGGACGACTTAAATAGTGCCCACCAACGACCAAGCCGACTATCGAGACAACAATAACCAGCGCGTAAGCCCAACCCGGCAGGCCTGCGACTAAGCTCAGTTCCTCATGATGCTCGGCTGCGGTTGCAGCAGCGCTCTGTGCTTGTTCAACTAATTCCGGCAGCGCCAATAGCGGAATAAACGCCAGCATAGGGATGACGGCAATATCTTGAAAGAGAAGTACAGAGAAAGCATTTTGCCCACCCTCGGTGCGAGTGAGCCCCTTTTCATTAAAGGTTTGCAGTACGATAGCGGTAGAAGAGAGCGCGAAGATCAAACCAATCGCCAGTGCGATTGTCCACGGTTGCTGAAACAGCATCGCGATACCCATCACTGCGGCAGCCGTGCCTGCTACTTGCAAGCCGCCCAATCCCAATAGGCGATTACGCATATTCCATAGCATTTTGGGTTCAAGCTCTAAACCCACGAGAAACAGCATCATCACCACACCAAATTCAGCAAAGTGCTGAATAGTCGTGGTTTCTTCACCAACCAAGCCAACGATTGGACCAATGACGACACCCGCAATTAAATACCCCAAGACGGAACCTAAGCCAAGGCGCTTGGCGATAGGTACAGCGATAACCGCGGCAACGAGGTAGATAAAGGCTTGAAGAAAATATCCGGTCATGCTTCATCTCCTAAAATGAGTCGGTTGAGGTAAGGATTGAGTTTTTCCACCTCATACGCCAATTTGTAATCCACCTTGTCGTTGACCAGTGCTGTAAGTAGCTTTTCCCAACGCTTGACGTGTTGTTCTATACGTCCTTCCTCTTTGGCGGTACGCGCGCCAAACAGTGCCAGTGGAGCCATGTACTTCATGCCAGTTAGCGCCACCATTTGTTCGATCGGGTAGAGTATTTCTCGAATGGTAAAATGGTTATAACCTTCCAATTGGTAGGCATCCGCTTTCCCTCCGGCTGACAGAGCACATAAAAAGCGCTTCCCTTTGAGTGCAGTGCCTTGGCTGCCATAAGCAAAGCCATATTCTAAGACCAGATCTTGCCATTCTTTGAGCATGGCAGGAGTTGAATACCAGTAGAGTGGAAATTGGAAAATAATCACATCGTGTTCGACCAATCGTTGCTGCTCTCGGTCAATGTTGATGTTGTAACTTGGATATTCGTAGTAAAGGTCAACCGTAGTGACACCTTCGATGTTTTTGGCTGCATTAAATAGTGGCTGGTTCACTTCTGAGCGGTGCTGAGAAGGATGCGCGTATAAAACCAGGACTTTGTTTTTAGGCATTGTTGGTTTCCTAGCAGATTATTGAATTTATTGTTTTATTCTTTATACCATATTGTTACTGCGAGTGGCGTGAATAAGTAATTGAGTAAGGTCATTTAAATGAGCCACTACAATGGAGGCGTGATGTTCAAATGGTTTCTCAGTGCCATGATTGACCAAACAAGAGGGCATTTTGGCGTTGAGTGCCGCTTGCAAATCGTAGAGATAGTCGCCGACATACAACACTTCTTCCGGCTGAAGTTGCCATTCTTTTACTAGGCTATTGAGTGCATCAGGAGAGGGTTTTGGCGCAAAATGTTCGCGACTGATGATGCGTTCAATATTGAGGTTATTGTGTGCGACTTTTGTTTCTGCAGCTTGGAAGCAATTGCGTGTGATGATGGCTGTATAAAGGGCTTTGCTTTCGATGTAGTGCAAGATGGATTCACAGCCGGGCATGGGTTCAGAGTTCTGCGCATCTTGCAGTTCGTGGTCGAGAATTTGCTGCTCAGCAGTGGCGCGTTTTTTAGGGCAGGCAATTTGGTCAGTGAAAGTCAGTAGATCGCTACTTTCTGGACAACCTATCTTGTTACGTAGCCACATAAAGTCCATGTCTGAAGTGACTAGGGTGTTGTCGAGGTCAAAAACAATCGCTTTTAGCCGCGATGGTTCAAAAGGTATAACTAAGGATTTTCCCATTAAAGTTCGCTCCTTATGTTCCATTGGAAGTTATTTGTCGCGAATACTGTGCTTTGATATACCCAAATCTCTGAAATTGACTTGGGTATAGGCTTAGAGTTTGATAGAGAATTTGTTAAGCAAATTCTTTTTCAAGATACGCAACGATATCTGATGATTCATACATCCATTTCACACCTTGCTCGTCTTCAATACGCAGGCAAGGCACTTTAATTTTGCCACCACCTGTTTCAAGCTCAGCACGATGCTCCGCATTGTTTTTCGCGTCTCTTAACTCGATTTTGACCGCTTGGCGTTTCATTGCGCGGCGAACTTTGACGCAAAATGGACAAGCATCAAATTGATACAGTGCCAATTGTGATGCTTTGGCGTCGAGTCGTGCCTGTTCCTCTGCTGAACGCTTTATGCCACGTGGAGAAAAAACAAAGTCTAACAACAAAATAATACGACCTAATATCCAACGAATGACCTTCATGAGTTCCCTTGTAGTGCAATGATTGATTTGATGATCATAAACAATAACAAATTTAGTACATCGCAGAAACAAGAATGAGATTAACTTGAGCGTTCAATCTTATGTTCTTTGGTCACTTGTATTCCTAAACGCTTAGCTAAACGAACCAAATTTGCACGATCAAGATTGAGCTCTCGTGCAGCGCCTGCCCAGTTATAGTTGGCCCTCTGTAGGGTTTCAATAATCATCTGTGCTTGAAACTGTTCTGTTGCTTGGCGCAAATCTTTTATTTTCACGACAGCTGGAGCGACAGTGTCTGATACAGCAGGGGTTGTAGGCATGACATCGTTTTGTTCAAGTGCTAAATCTAAAGCGGATACCGATACTGTAGCGGCTTGTTGTGGTTTCGCTTTTGCTTTTAATGCGGCTCGATTGATCACGTGTTCAAGTTCACGCACGTTGCCGGGCCAATCATAACGAGGCAGTTGAATTAATGCGTCGCGGGTAAATTTGAGTTGGGTAATCGCCAACTTTTTACGGGCTTGTTCAAGAAAGTATCCCGCAAGCAGTACGACATCTTCATCGCGCTCACGCAGTGGCGGCACATTGAGCGGGTAAACAGTGAGGCGATGATAAAGATCGGCGCGAAATCGACCTTGCTCAACTTCGTGTTTGAGATCTCGATTGGTTGCCGCTAACACGCGTACATCAATGCTTTGCACGTTATCTTGTCCAACGGGTTGAATCTCTTGGTTTTGTAGTGCACGTAACAGTTTACTTTGTGCGGTCAGACTGAGTTCGCCAATCTCATCTAGAAACAGGGTTCCACCGTCGGCTAGGGCAAATTTACCGAGGCGTGATTTATCAGCACCTGTAAATGCGCCTTTAACATGGCCAAAGAGTTCACTTTCAATCAATGACTCTGCAATCGCTGCGCAGTTAACATAAATTAGCGGTTGCTGACGGCGCCGGGATTGATGATGTAGGCTGCGTGCGACTAACTCTTTACCTACGCCTGTTTCACCATGAATTAAAATGGTGAAATCAGAAGGAGCCACAACGGCGATATCTTGCTTAAGTGCTTGCATGGCCCTACTACCGATGATCTTTCCGTCGCGCTCCCAAACTTCTTGATTGAGTTCTTCAAAGCGTTGTTGTGTTTGTTTTGCTTGTTGCTCCAGTTTGGATACGGTTAACGCTACTTTAAGGTGTGAAGCGACGATAGCCGATAGCGCCTCTAAACTGCGGTCAGGTATTGAGTCAAAAACGTTGGGTGTCAGGCTATCGAAGGTCAAAATCCCCAGCAATTGATCGGCATAGATAAGGGGTAATCCCATACAAGCGTGCATTGGAAGTTCGCCATCGTAATCAAGCAATAATCCGTCGAAAGGATCGGGAAGTGGACTATCTGCATCAAAGCGAACTACGCCACTTGCCTGACAAATCTGCTCGAAGCGTGGGTGGTCGCTGACTTTAAAGCGGCGTCCTAACGTGTCACGCGTCATACCTTGAATGGCCAGAGGCAGAAGAGTGTCTTGTTGCGCGCCAAGTAGTGCAATGCAGTCACATTGGATCACCTTACGAATAGCATCGAGTAGTTTATTAAAGCGATCTTGATCGTTGTGCCCACTCGCTAACCCCGCGGTCATGTCCAACAATGTAGAAATGGTGATGTCTTGCATGTGCTAACCTATGAGTCTCTTTATTATTATAGAGTCATAATGACACCTTATAAAAGTGTCAATTTGACATGATTTCTAATAGTAAAGCGATGAAAAGCCAAGTGAAACCTTAATTTATAAAACTGGCATTGTTTATGCTAATTGCAATGAAGAAGTAAAAACTCCAACGATATGGAGTACAGGAGAAAGAAAATTATGCTCAACGAACAACACATTGCAGTTATTAAAAGCACGATCCCTCTGCTAGAAAGTGCTGGTCCTGCATTGACTCAATATTTTTATCAGCGCATGTTCAGCCATAACCCTGAACTTAAAGACATTTTCAACATGACTCACCAACGCACTGGACGTCAGGGTGTGGCATTATTTGAAGCGGTCGCTGCCTATGCGAAAAATATCGAGAACCTTGCAGCACTGAGTCAAGCAGTTGAGAGAATTGCGCACAAACATACCAGCTTTAATATTCAACCAGAACATTATCAAATTGTTGGCCATCACTTGATTGAAACCTTACGTGAGCTAGCTCCTGAGGCATTTACTCCGGAAGTGGAAGAAGCGTGGACAGCGGCATATCTGTTTTTAGCGCAGATCTTTATTGATCGCGAAGAAACGTTATATCAATTGAACGCGAGTATGAATGGTGGTTGGCGTGGTACGCGTGACTTTGTTGTCGCGAATAAGATTCAAGAATCACAATTTGTGACGAGCTTTGAGCTAGTACCAGCAGACGGCAAACCAGTCGTTGGTTACAAGCCTGGACAGTACCTTGGTATTGAGGTTAAACCAACGAACAGTGAGAACGTTGAAATTCGTCAATATTCACTGTCTCAAGCGCCTAATGGCAATCACTACCGTATTTCCGTGAAGCGAGAATTGCTACAAAAAGGCGATGAAAGTTTCCAAGGCAAGGTGTCAAACTATCTGCACGACCAATCTCAAGTGGGTGATGTGATTAAGGTCTATCCACCGGCGGGTGATTTCTTCTATCAAGCCACAGATAATCCTGTTGTATTGATCGCGGCGGGCGTTGGTGCAACCCCAATTCAAGCGATGGCGCAAACTCTGGCCGCGCAAGATAAAGCGAATGTGAACTACTTATATGCCTGTGAGACAGAGACACAACATACTTTTGCCTCTGAGACTCAGAACATGGTGGATACTCATGGGTGGAAACACCAAGTTTGGTATCGCGATCAGCAGGGGATAATGGATCTGAAAGCCATCGCAGAACTGCCAATGGTTGATGGTGAATTCTACCTATGTGGCCCGCTAGGATTTATGGAACATGTCGTGAGCCAGTTGGATGAGTTAGGTGTCGCACGTGAGCGTGTTCATTATGAAGTCTTTGGCCCACACGCAAGCCTTTAATTCGGATAAAAACATGCTGCCCTTGGGCAGCATGTTTTGTAAGTTAACGAAGGTGAAGCGAGACGTTACCAGAAAATCAGAGCAACCGCGCCCAACACACCAATACAGACTAGGTTCAGAATTAGACCCACGCGCATCATTTCACTTTGCTTGATTTTGCCAGTACCAAAAACAATTGCGTTGGGTGGTGTGGCAACTGGCATCATAAAGGCACAAGACGCCGCAAGTGCGATTAGGACAGATAGCATAATTGGTGACATACCAAAGGCTTCTGCAACACTCGCAAACAAAGGAATAAAGAGTGCTGCAAGCGCAGTGTTACTCACGAATTCAGTTAAGAACACCACAAATGCTGCTAGTAGCAAAATCACCAAAATCAACCCTAAACCAGCGACGACTTCACTTAATGCATTGGCCAAAAATGTGCTCGCTCCTGTGACTTTAAGGATGTTACTTAAACAGATACCGCCACCGAACAGTAACAATACGCCCCAATCAGTGTTCTTCTCTATGTCTTTCCAATGTACGACACGGCAAAAGCTCACTGCGATGATCGCACACAGAGCGATAACAGTATCAAAACTCTTAATCCCGCCAACAATCGCGTTGATAGGTGTACTGAATATCCAGCACGTTACGGTGGTTAGGAAGATACCCAAAGTGACGACTTTACCTTTGTCCCAATTAACGGGCGCGGTGTTGAGTTCAAAATCCCCATTAAGATCGGGTTTGAGCAGGAAATAAAGGACAGCGATGGCAATCGGAAGGAGTAATGCAGCCATTGGTAAGCCAAAGCTCATCCATTCGGTGAACGTTAACCCGACCTCGGCAGCGGCAATCGCATTTGGTGGGCTACCGACTATAGTGCCCATACCCCCGATACTGGCACTATAGGCGATGCCCAATAATACGAAGACATGTGTCCCGTGGCCGCTTTTTTCATTCACTTTACTTAAAATACCGAGCGCTAACGGTAGCATCATGGCAGTAGTCGCGGTATTACTGATCCACATGGACAAGATGGCAGTAACACCAAAGAGCATAAATACTGCAACACTCAACTTTCCTTTGGCGATCACCAATACTTTGTCAGCAATCACTTGGTCTAAGCCTTGACGATGCATTGCGGCGGCGAGCGCAAATCCGCCTAAAAATAGAAAGATAATTGAGTTGGCAAAACTATTGAGCGCAGTCTGGGTGTTAAACACACCAAAGATAATCGCCAGAATAGGGATTAAAATTGCGGTTACCGTGGTGTGGAGTGCCTCGGTTAACCAAAGTATGGCGATAAAGACTAAGATGCAGAGCCCAAGCACTACCTTAGGATCGAAAGGTAAAGTGAGATACATCACGGCAAATAGAATGATGTCTGCAATGATAATCAAACTATTTTTGTTTATTAGCCATTCCCGAGTGTTAGTCGGTAACGGCATACTGTCGTTCTTATTCATTGTTTTGTTTCCTTTCTTGGCTGGAAATGGTCACTCTTTTATTTGTTTTTCGCACTAAGCGGCGGTGAGTGACTCAATCAGATTTCATAACGTTGAGCATGTTTTGTTGTGTGTTGATTTGTTATGAATCTGTGTCTATTTAACAATAAATTAAATGCGTTAGTTTTATGTTTTCTATATAGAAATCAGTATGGGTATAAAGAAAGTATAAAGATTCAGTTTACTTCAACGTCACAAGCGCTGAGATAGCTTGGCAGTGTGGTGAATGAGCTAAACGGAAATAGAAAAAAGAAAAGCCAGTAACTACGACCATTACTGGCTGCTTGTGATGGAATTCGGCTAAGGAATACCCATTGTTAAGCAAAGCTAAATTTCATTTTTCAATGAATAGAAGGGTGCAAAAACCAGTGAGTTTGAGAGTCGCTAATCCCCGCAAAGCTATCGAACTCACCAGTTGAGTACAGCATATCCGCTTTACTTTAAATATGTTGTAAGGATTCAACCTAAGAGTATAAAGATGCTATAAATTTGTATGAGCTCTACACCTCGCAAGCATCGACTAGCCGATATCCAATACCAGTTTCGGTGATGATATGCATTGGCTGAGCGGGATCGAGTTCGATTTTTCTTCTCAATTGAGCAACATGAATACGAACATAATGAGCGTGTTCGGTGTAATTGTTGCCCCAGACTTCTTGCAGAATCTGTTTATGAGTAATGACTTTTCCGGCATTTCTGCACAAGAATTTGAGGATGTTATATTCAGTTTTGGTCAACTTGATTGGAGTTTCGTTTCGAGTGATTTTTTTAAGCCCAAGATCAATGGTCACATCTGAGATTTGAAAGCGCATCGGCATACTGATTTGATCTCGAGCGGCTAATCGTAGAGCGACACGAATACGCGCGAGTAATTCGTCACTACCAAATGGTTTGGTTAAGTAATCATTTGCGCCAGCATCTAAGGTCGCGACTTTGTCGGACTCTTTGTTCCTTGCTGAAATAACAATGATGGGCGTGTTGCTCCAAGCCCTAATTTCTTCTATCAAGGCCACGCCATCGAGATCAGGTAAACCTAGATCAAGGAGGATCAGGTGAGGAGACCAGTTTGCTACCAAGAGCAGTCCTTGCTTTGCAGTTTCGACCGTTTTTACTTGGTATTCATGACCACTCATCAAGACCTGTAGGAAGCGGCTGATTGGTTTTTCGTCTTCAATGATAAGTATTTTGGTTTCACAGTTCATGATATTTGGCACTTCTCTATATCCAGCAAGTTACATGGGATTCGCACGGTAAACTCAACCCCATAGCTATCGATGTTACGCACAGAAATGGTTCCTCCATGGGCTGAAACAATGACTCGGCAAATGGCTAATCCGAGTCCGGTTCCATTCACGTGATGGTTGTCCAAGCGAAAAAAACGATCGAAAATTTTATCGAGTGCGTTTTCAGGAATGGTTTGGCATGGGTTACTCACTTTGATAAAAAATGCTTTATCATCATAACCATAGTGCAAGTTTATCTCACTGTTTTCACTGCTATATTTGGCCGCGTTTTCCACTAGATTAGTGATCACCTGTTCTATCAACAATGCATCTATATCCACCAACATAGGTTCGCCTTCCAGCAATAAATGGTGGTCACCCAGTTGAGTTTTGAGTCTTTTCAAAGCACTGCCAATCAACTCCTCTGGCTCAGTCCAATCTCGATTTAACTGCAGAGAACCCGAAGTATAGCGAGTAATATCGAGCAACTTACTCAAACTGGTATTCAGCCTCTCACCTTGGTGAGCAATGGATTGGAGCAACTCGTGTCTGACTTCGGCGCTGAGATGCAAATGTGGATCGCTTAACGTAGTGGCGGCTCCGATGATCGTTCCAAGCGGAGTTTTGAGATCGTGAGAAACAGAGGACAGCAGCGTTGTTCGCATCACTTCTGCCTGATTGTTCGCCTCTGCTGTCGTCAGTGCTGACATTGCATTAGCGCGCGCCAGTGACATAGCGACGAGAGAGGTAAACCAAGTGTCAATGCGATCTGCTTGATCTTTTCGCACCACCAACTCCGCGAGCAGTTTGGTGTCATCGGCAAATGGAACATAGTCGAGATGAGCAGGCTTTGACTCCGACAATAGAGTAAAGGTCTGGGAATCGGCGTCTTGAGCCAAACACTGCCAGTGGGGTGATACGGCGTAAATGGCGGATTCGATTTGATAGTTTTTACGTAAAAATGCGACGGCTTCAGTAGCAATTTGTTTTGATGTCGCCAACGCTGATATTGTTTGCGCCAGTTCGTTTCTAATTGCTAACTGTTGTTGCAGTTTCTGGTTAGCATAAAGCTCGCGTTTTTGCGCTTGAGTGAGATGAACTGCGAGGAAGCTACTTGCGGTTAAGACGCAATAGGTAATGAGATATTGTAAGTTGCTAAAATTAAATGAGTTGAAGTCCGGAAGAACGAAGTAGTGAAAAATAACGATGTTGATGATGCATATTGAATACGCAAACATCGGGGATAGCACGGAACCTGAAACAATATTGATCAACAGAAATAGCATCGCGATATCTGTTTCAATCAGCTCTTTTTTAGTGATGACGCCAAAGACGGCGAGAATGCCGCTTAATACTAGGAAAAACAGCAAAAACAGTAGATAGTGGCGATCTTTTATTTTCATGCTTTAACACGTTTACAACAAGCGTGATCTTTCTATACTTGATAGAAAACGTAACTGCAAGAAATATAAGCTAAATTTGCGTTAGGTAAGCAGGGTAAAATCTACCGAATTTATAGCCAAACAGCCGTCGCTTGGACCGTTTGGCTATATCTCAGCAGTCGCAAAAAATTTAGGTTAGCTTTGTAACCTAGTCATCTAGCTGAAAAACTGTTTGAGTTTAGTCAGTAGACTGTGTGAGGGTCGCTGAGGCGATACTTGTTTTCCTAAATAAAAGCTCGCCATAAATTCACTGCATTGTTGCTGTATGTCACCACCGAGAGCATTGCACAATGCTGTCGCTGATTGCAGTGCATGGTCATTAGCCAAACTGAAGTCCATGACTAAATAACCTTGTAGATATAACCACAAATGCGTCACTAGCACTAATTGCTCGCCATCTTGATAATGAAAGTTGGCTGCATGATCTTTACCGAGCTCTTGCTTCAGTGTGTGATGCATTGCCTGAACTGAGCTTGTATGGGCTGATACACGAGTGATTGTTTCAATATGTGCTTTGGTTAAAAGCCCAAGTAACAGTGAATGCATTGGGCTATCAGGTTTCGCATTCTGTACACGAGCAAACAACGCCTTATGGGTATCTTCAAACAACTGCCATTGAGGTGAATCGAAATTCACTGAGGCGAGTTGATCTGCGCTGATATCGTTGATTGCTTGCTGTAACTCAATCATGGCTTTGTAGTGTTTCCCAGTGGATTTCGTGCGAACCTTCACTGCTGTCAACAAATAACGTATTACCTGCGATCATGACCGATAAATCCATGCCGCGTTGGACATTTGCGCCTAAAGCTTCAATGCCTTGGTCATCAAATTTGTGAATGTTGGCATTTAAAAGGGCAAGTTTAGACTTCGATTGGTTCCACCATACGTCAGATTTGCTGTTAAATGCATAGATTTGCACTTTTTTAGCTAAGCGGGTGGCTTTTTTAACGCGATCAACGGTCGGTTCACCAACTTCAATCCAGTGTTCGATAGTACCATCGAGTGCTTTATGCCATAGGTCTGGCTCTTCAATGGTTGATAGACCTTTGGTGAAAACTAACTCGGGTTCAGCATTGAGACAAAGCGCCATGACTCGCGCCATCATTCGCGTCGTCGTTTCTGAAGGGTGCAATGCAATGGTACAAGAAAGTGAGTCGTAATAATCACGATTAGTATCAGAAAGCGCAATGCGGAATTTATAGATGGTTGGTTTGAGCGCCATATTTATAGTTATCCAAAATGAAAATAGCCAGCTAAATTAGCTGGCTATTAAAATCTATTTTGGCAACAAATTAAAGAACTTTGATGTTCTCAGCTTGTGGACCTTTTTGACCTTGAGTAATGCTGAATTCAACAGCTTGGCCTTCAGTAAGAGTGCGGAAGCCGTCACCAGTAATTGCACTGAAGTGTGCGAATACGTCTGGGCCGTTCTCTTGTTTAATGAAGCCGAAACCTTTAGTTTCGTTAAACCATTTTACTGTACCAGTCACTGTATCTGACATCTGTATATCCTATTGTTTCACTGTTAAGCCTAAAGCGGCACGGATAGCGTGGAAAAGGAGATTGCTATTGCGCACGACGTCACGGAGAAATACAGAAGTTCCAACGGAACGGCGTTCTAGACAAGAACCGTTTCTAGCTAATAAACAGTCTAAGGTTTAACCAATCTAAGTCAATAAAATTCAAGTGAATTTGGATTAATTATTTGAACTCCATATCGCATTAGTTATTTTTAATCAAAAATTTATATGCGCTAACTTATATTTGACGCAAATTTATGTATATAGCGAATACTGTTCTTAATAATCAAATGTCATGTGCAATGTTGCCCAATTACATTGAGGGGCTTATTACCAAAATAGTCAATTTAGCGGCTATAAAATCAGTTGTCGGTTGCCAAAAAAGGGCTGTGATATATACAAACGTCGGCGTCATTCGCGTGAGGCTGACGTGTTACATAAGTCAAGCAGAGTGGTATGACCAGGATCTAAACAGAAGGTTTAGGGTGATAAGGTCACAACTTAGAAAATAATATAGAAAAGACACATGTTAACGTAGTGTTACAAATTGCGGTTGTGCTTAAGTGATTACGCTAACGTACTAAAATAAAGCATAATTAATATCATTAAATGTTGCTTTTATGTTACTCAATTTGAAGGGTGGAATTTGAGGTGAAAAACTCGTGCTTCAAGGGTTGAAATTCCCAAATTTGATGCGAAAATGTACGTAAAATGAGTTTTCATTAATGAAAGGATGCTTTTAACCACTTACTAAGGCTAATCGCTATGAAACTAGTTCTAATTCTAATGGCATCGGTATCGGCTGGGGCAGCATCTGCTGACCATTTTCATTCATTTATGCTTGGTTTAGCTGTGGCCGCAATGGCTGTAGGCAGCTGTTATTGGTTTGCGTTCCGTACTACTCGTTTTCCGCAGTTGGCTCTGTTGCTTTTGATCCTCGGGCTGTTTTCTAAGCTGACGATTACGATCGCTGGCGTAGCACTCGGTTTATCGCATGACCTCATTACTTCGCCACTGGTTTTTGCACTGTCGTATCTATTTTTCTCATTAGTTGTCACTTACTTGTGGTTTAGTTACCGAGATTCGATAACCAAAGTGCCTAACGTGGCCTAATAAATTGTTTAGATGAAAAGCCAGCATAGTTGCTGGCTTTTTTGTGCGCGGGATTCCGTTGCTAAAGCCAGTTCACATTTATTTACCACAAATGTTGTATAACAGTAACTAAGCGTAACAGAAGGGCTGAAACCGCCTACGCTTTCAATATACTGGGACGAGATTTTTAATTGGTAAGAAGCAATGCAAACAAAACACTTATTATCTGCCGCTTTGTTGTTGAACGCCTTTTATGCGCCGACTTTGCTAGCAGCGCCTTCCATTACGCCTGATCCTCCTGCTCTAGGCGCGAAAGGTTACGTTTTGATGGATTACAACACAGGGCAAGTGCTGGTGGAGAAGAATGCTCACCAACCACTTAACCCAGCGAGTTTGACCAAACTGATGACCGCGTACGTCGCGGGCCAAGAGATGAATTCGGGCAATATTACGCTTGAAGATAAAGTAACCATAAGTCAAAACGCGTGGGCTAAGAACTTCCCTGATTCATCCAAGATGTTTATTGAAGTTGGCACGACAGTAAAATTGTCTGATCTATACCGAGGTTTGATTGTTCAATCAGGTAATGACGCAAGCGTCGCGATTGCAGAACACGTCGCGGGAAGCGAGGCTGCCTTTGTTAGCTTGATGAACAACTGGGCTGCACAGTTAGGGTTAAATAACACCGCATTTACCAACCCACACGGTCTAGACAGCGATGGGTTGTTCTCAACACCTTATGATATTGCATTATTGAGCCAAGCGATTATTCGCGATCTCCCTGCGATTTATCCGCTGTACAGTGAAACGTCCTTTGCTTACAACGGTATTACTCAATACAACCGTAATGGTCTATTGCGTGACCGAAGCATGAATGTTGACGGTATGAAAACGGGCTATACCAGTGGAGCGGGTTACAGCTTAGCAACCTCTGCGACTAGCGGTGAAATGCGCTTGATTTCTGTTGTGATGGGGGCGAGTAGCACTAAAAGCCGTGAATCTGAGAGCAAACAGTTGTTGAGTTATGGTTTCCGTTTCTTTGATACCGTACTTGCGAGTAAAGCCGGCAAACCTATCAATGAACCACAAGTTTGGATGGGTAGCGTTGATACGGTAAAAGTAGGTACAGAGAAAGATATATACATTACGCTGCCAAAGTCTGATGCTAACAAAGTCGATGCAGAGCTAGTGTTTGATCAAGAGCTAAAAGCACCTCTTACTGAAGGGCAAGTATTAGGCCAAGTGATATACAGTGTAAATGGAAATGAAGTGGCTAAATCCGATTTAGTTGCACTTGAATCTGTAGAAGAGGGAAGCATTTTCAAACGTATTATCGACTGGTTTAAGATGCTGATTTCTAGTTGGTTGTAATTAAGACGTATATCCATACTGTAAAACAGGCGGGCCGAGAGGTTCGCCTGTTTGCTTTTAACTCCTCGTACACTGCTTTAACTTCTCCTCGAGTTCACGGTGTTTAGAGAAACATTAGAGAAATTTCACGCGAGGCGCGAGCAGTCACACGCACTGACAAGATTTATCTCAACTCTTAACTTCCCCTTACCAAATACTGACATTGCGTTGGGCGAATTCGCCACAATGCCCAACAAATTGTATTAGGGCTGGTAGCAACAGGAATTTAGTATGGAATTTACCGCAAAAGATAGTGAAGCTTTGTATCAAGTATGGATGTCGCAAAAATCAAAAATGCGTTTAACGCAGATGGAGTTTGCAAAAAAATTAGGCATCAGCCAGCTTGAATTTTCTCGCATTTTGCGCGGCGAGCATCCTCTATCAATGGCATTTGTATCGCGCTTTTGTCATCTATTGAACTTAGAGACAGCAAGAGTTGTCCCTTCTTTGCGTTCACAATCAGAGGTAAAAGAGGTTTACTTAGAGAGCCGTATGACTGTCGATGGTGAAATCAAGCGTGCTTATATTGAGGGTAACCAGGTTGTTGTGGAATATCTCCATCGCGTGACGCACTGAGGTGTTGCCGACTGATGGTATTAGCCCTGTTGCATATTAAGTTGTGATTTTATAGTATTTCATTCCTTAAATGATTTCACGTTAAGGAGTGATTTATGGTGCATGTAAGAACCTGGTTGTTGATTGGATTTACCATCCTAATGTTAGGATGCGGCCAAGGGCCAGTAGTTAAAGCGACGAAATTTACTTCTTATGAAGATTTCACTCAGGGTCCGGAGGGTGGTGTTGATCTGGTATGGGCAAAATTCGGCTTACGTGATCCTCAACGCTTGCAACAAAAACTCGCTCAATATGATTCGATCATTATTGATCAGGTGTTTGTTGTGACAGATGAAAATAGTATCGATGATCAGGACGTAAAAGAGTTAACCCGGTATTTGGTTGACCGTATTAAACACACAATTTCTCCTTACAAACGAGTGGTAGACACCCAGAGTGATACCACACTCCGCTTGAGTATTGCGTTAAGCAATGTTGAAACGCCAAACCCAATTTTAGCAGTAACGAGTAGTGTCCTACCTTTTGGGCTAGCAATCTCAACCATATCAAAAGTAACAACTGGTGAGCATACGAACGTAGGCAGTGCGAGTGTTGAACTACTCGTCAGTGATTCTAAAAATGGACAGCCTCTCTTCGCTGCAATTGATCGCCAGTCAGGTAATAAAGACTTCTCAACTATGATTGATTCGCTCGACGATGCAAAAGATGCGATCAATTTTTGGATCGAACGTTTGGCTGTGACGCTAGATCGTTGGCAGCATCCTAACTCGTAGTTATTTGCGGTGAATCTGTGTCGAGCGCTAATAGAATTTAGCGCTTTTCTTCTGCGAACAATCACTATTTAAACTTGCGTGCAATCAGGTTACTCTTCCCATAAACCATCCAATAAATCATCGCGATGCTACAAAAAGAAAATCTACTTAAACTTGCACGTATGCAAATGCCATTTGGTAAATATGCGGGGCGTTATTTAATTGATCTACCAGAGGAATACCTGCTTTGGTTCGATAAGAAGGGCTGGCCGGAAGGTGAACTTGGAGATTTGCTCAAGCTTTGTTTAGCGCTCAAAATTGAGGGATTAGATTCGGTCGTGAAGCCGTTGAAGTATCGAAATTAGAGGCGCTCTGCTTGGTTATCCTGAGCGAAGCGTTTTGTATTGTTACAAAGAGATGTGATGAAACTGTTCCGATCTCATCACATTTTTACTGAATAATTTTGCTGGAAATCACAAATAAATGTGATTGAAGCACGTAATTTTCCACTCTTATACTGCAATTGTCATCGCGTAACGTTAACGCGTTGAAAATTAGACAAACTCGATGAAATTTTGTTCTGAACTGGTTTGCGAACGATTATAAAAAAGTTTGCATGTTACGGAACGAAGAATGTCGAGATAACAATAATAAATACAGGCAGTAAAGAGTAACCACATGATTGATTTATGGCCATTGATTGGCATTGTAATAATTACAGTAGGGCTTGCGTTAAAGCAAAATACCTTGCTCGTAATTTTGGCTGCTGGAGTAGCAACGGGATTGGTTGCTGATATTGCAGTGATGGATATTTTATCGACCTTAGGGCAATCGTTCACCCAAAACCGCTATATGTCACTTTTCATTCTCGTTTTACCTATGATCGGTATTTTGGAGCGATTTGGTCTGCGTCAACGCGCTGATGAGCTGATAGGTTCAATGAAAAAGGCTTCGGTAAGCAAGATTCTAATGACCTATTTGCTACTACGTAAGCTGACTAATGGATTAGGATTAAATATCGGTGGCCACCCACAAATGATCCGTCCGCTTATTGCGCCAATGTCAGAAGCGGCGGCAGAAAAATCAAACCCAGAACTCAGTGATGAAAAGCGCCAAACCATTCGAGCGCTGTCAGCAGCCTGTGAGAACTTCGGCAACTTCTTTAGCCAACTTCTATTTATTGGTACGGGCGGTCTGTTGCTTATCAAAGGTGTGATGAACGACAGCCAATTGGATGTGCAATTAGAGACAATGGCATTGTGGGCGTTGCCAACAGCGATCATGTCTTTTATGGTGTTTGGTATTTACAGTAAGTTTATTGGCGCAAAAATCCAGAGTAAGGCCTCTACTGAGCACGTTGCGGCAGAAGAAGGGGGCAAATAGTCATGTTAGAGTACGTATATCAAGCCACGGGTTTCTTACTGTTGGCATTTTCACTGCAAACTTTTCTCGACAAGAATAACAGTAAACGAATCGGCACAGGTTTGTTCTGGCTGATCTATGGTGTGACCTTCCTATTTGGTGCTCTGATCCCGAACTGGATCACGGGTATCTTAGTATTGATGCTAACGGCTTTGGCTGCTGGTGGTTTTATGGGAACGGGGAACTACGGCACAACAACCGATGAGGAGCGTAAGGCGACGGCATCGGTGCTCAAAAACAAGCTGTTTATTCCAGCCATCGTTGTGCCAGTCGGTACGGTGCTAATTAGTCAGTTTACTTCATTGGGCGCTTTGGTCGGTTTAGGTATCAGTTCGATTGCGTCGATTATCGTTGCTCTCGCGATCACTAAGAGTCGTGCTTCAAATGCGCTCCAAGAAGGACGTCGTTTGATTGATTCAATTGGTTGGGCAGCGATTTTATCTCAATTCTTAGCGGCGCTTGGCTATCTGTTTAGTCAGGCTGGCGTAGGTGATACGGTTGCTGAAATCGTAAAACTGATGATCCCTGACAACATGCTATTCGTGAAGGTGATTGCTTACTGTGCGGGTATGACACTGTTTACCATCGTTATGGGTAATGCTTTTGCAGCGTTTGCGGTAATTACCACTGGTATCGGTATTCCACTCCTTATCGTGGAAAATGGTGGTAATGCGGCGATCATTGGCGTACTTGGTATGTTGTCTGGTTACTGCGGTACACTGCTGACACCAATGGCGGCAAACTTTAACGTGGTACCTGCGGCACTATTAGAGTTAAAGAATAAACACCATGTTATTTTGATGCAGGTTATTCCTGGCCTAAGTATCTTGATTTTTAATATCGGTGTTATGTACACCTTTGCGTTTTGAGAATAACTATGAAGAAAGTACTGATTACTGGTTTTGAGCCTTTTGGTGGCGCGACGATTAACCCTGCATTAGAAGCGGTAAAACGCTTGGCTAACGCGGAGTTAAACGGTGGTGAAATCGTGACATGTGAAGTGCCAGTCACGCGTTATGAATCATTGGATGCGATCATCGCGGCAATCGAAACGCATAAACCGGATTTTGTTATTACGGTCGGTCAAGCGGCTGGTCGTGCGGGTATAACTCCTGAGCGTGTAGCGATTAACGTTGATGATTTCCGCATTCCGGATAACGGTGGCAATCAACCCATTGATGAACCTGTTTATGTAGATGGTCCAGACGCGTACTTTAGTACATTGCCGATCAAAGCGATTACTAAGACACTGCAAGAGCAGGGTATTCCTTGTCAGGTTTCAAACTCGGCGGGTACGTTTGTGTGTAACCATGTGTTTTATGGTATTCAACATTACTTGCGTGATAAGCAAGTAGGGCATGGTTTTGTGCACATTCCTCTGCTTCCGGAGCAAGATACCTCAGGTAATCAAGCGACCATGTCTTTGGATGTGATTGTTGAAGGGTTGCGCTTGGTTGCACAAGCGACGCTAGACAACCAACAAGATATGGTGATTGGCGCTGGTCAAATCTGCTAATGTGAATTGGACTCTTGAGTTAAAACGCCGAGCTATAGCTCGGCGTTTTTATATCTCATCCGCTTTTCTGTTTATCATGTTAAAAACTCTCAAGGTAACGTTTTAAAGCAATATATTGTGCGTTGGAAATACCCAGTAAGCGTGAACCTTCAATCAATTTCGCAACATGCTTTCTACTCGGTTCGAGAACAATTAGAGCACGATAGGTTCGATGTTCAACCCATCGGTCAATGCTGATAAGTCCGATCGCGAAGACGCCAATCGTACAGCAAACGGCAGTAATTAGTTTTATCCACCATGGATCACCAATAAGAGGAAATTGGTACGGTGCTGTTAATAGGAAACAAAACGTGCACAAAGAAATAAAATTCAGCATCAAACCTTGTGGCTGAACTTTCTCGTTGACGACAAGTACCTCGATAAGTTTTGGGCAGACTAAATCCATATGAGCTTCTCATTTTCGCTTGGACATTCTGAAAGGATTAATGCGAACTTTTTAGTTCAATTTGTGTGTACTGGGCAATAACCTCAGAGACGTCTTTTTTGTTTCCTTGTTGAATTCTTTGGTAGTGCTGCAAGGTTTTGTTCTTGTATTCTTCAATCAGTGCCACTTGCTCTGCGGATTGTGCGCACCAAATCTGATCGCCAACTAAGCTTACCGAGCGTTGATTAGTGACGGTGGAAGATACCTTAATGACTTCATAAAACGTTGGTTATCTTTGACTAAGACTTCGTCTTTCAACGTAAAGTGAAGCTGATTTAATTGATGTCTTAGAGTAAACAGATGATGTACAGGGCAAAGAATAAAATCAATGTCGAGCTCTGGATTTTGGGCATGAATTGCAGCGATAAACTGGGTGATTAAGTCGCCGCCAACGCCTGCAATAATGACAAGATGTTTGCCTGCGTGGTGCTCGAGCGGTAGTTTTGCGACATCCATACAATGAACTTGCCATTGACTTACGTCTTGGCTGTAAAAACGCTGCAGCTTTTGTTCAACGCTACTAATAAGTTCAGGTACGATATCAACAAAATGTATCTTGGAAGCCGCTTTACGCTCAAGTAGCGTGAGGCCTAATAGACCATGATCACAACAGCAGTCCCAAATATGATCGTAGTGTTCGGTGACCAATTGGTCGATGCATTGAAGTCGTTTACTCAGTTTCAAAATTAATACGCCAGCGGATAAAAAGCTGGCGTATTTTACACATTTTCTCAACCTTGAGTAGCGCTTCGGTTAGCGGTTATTTACCGCCACGAGTTGGACGTGATTTAGACTGAAACTGCTTGATGCTTCTCTTGTTAGCTGTGCGTCGGTTTGCCTGCTTATCGCGAGGTGCGCGCTTGCTTGTGCTGCTCGCAGGTGTATCGGTTACTGGAAATTCTGCAAGCTCCGTGGTTGGTAATTCACGTTGCGTAAGTTGGCGAATCGCATTGAGTGCTTGCGTTTCACCGTGGCAAACCAAGGAAATCGCTAAACCTTTATGACCTGCACGCGCGGTGCGTCCAACGCGATGAACATAAACCTCTGCATGGTCTGGGAGTTCAAAGTTAATCACTGCCGGTAGTTGCTCAACATGTACGCCACGCGCAAGAAGATCAGTGGCAATCAACATTTTGATTGAACCGTGTTTAAAATCATTCAGTACTTGCTCTCGCTCAGCTTGGCTCTTGTTACCATGTAGTGCTGCTGCGGCGATACCCGCCTTGGTTAGCTTTTTAGTTAACGCATCGGCATTATCTTTTGCGCCAATAAAGACCAATACTTGCTGCCATTGCTGCTTTTCAAACAAATGAATGAGTGCTTTGGTTTTACTGCCTTTGTTTACCAAGTAGAGCTGCTCTGAAATATCTTGATTGGTGCTGTTTTCCTGATGTGCCGAAACCTGTTTTGCGACTGGCATTAATTGCTGCGCTTTTTGCTTTAATGCGTCGCTAAAAGTGGCTGAAAACATCGCGATTTGGCTACTTGGATTAATTTTCTCAGCAATGGATACCACATCATTCCAAAGCCCATGTCTAGCATTCGATCGGCTTCATCCAGAACTAGGCTTGAGATTTGTTTTAAGTTGAACTCGCCGCTATTCACTAAATCCAGCAGTCGACCGGTCGTTGCAACCAATATATTGGGTCTTTTCGCTAATGCTTCGATTTGCTCAGATTTGTCAACGCCCCCACACAAACAGACGACTGACAGGCTAAGAGATTCGGCAATGGCAGCAAGGGCCTGTTGAACCTGTATAGCGAGCTCTCGAGTTGGCACTAGAACCAGTCCTTGCGAATCGTTTGAAGGTTTCAACGCGTTATTGAGCATAGGTAAACCATAAGCGAACGTTTTACCGCTACCCGTATTGGCTTGTGCCAATAGATTCTCGTTGGCCATCAATTGCTTTATTGCTAGAGATTGAATTTTTGTTGGCTGTTTGATTTGGGCAGGGAGCGCTTGGATCAGAAGAGGGTTAAGGGAAAGAGAAGCAAATGACATGCGCTATACCTATATAAACTGATAAAAACCGTCTCGCGGTGGAAGCGAACTTTATCATATTCTCGTGATTTTGGCGTTAGACAAAGTTGGCGATGGTCATTGTTGTATGTTCAAAATGTACGCTAACCCAGTTACTTAATGTGATATTTAGCTCAATATGGTGCAATTTAAACGTTTGCATGCGTTATAAATGCGAAGTTGGTCTCGTTTGAATTTATAAGAACTCTGTATTATCCGCACCGCGTTCGGTAGAGCGATAATCCATCAATGGATGCTCGAACCCAACGCTAATATCAACACTAATATTGAACACTCAACGAAATCTCACGCTGGGTGAGTTTTCGCTATGCGCGGTTTAACAATATTGGTTCTGCATTACATTTTCATCACGTGTTGAGTGATGGGCTCTTGTTTATGAAAGAGCGTTTTAGCGGTTACGACATGGTTAATACAAATTTTACGGTGATGGCTAAACCGGTTAGCGATAGATGCAACCTCAAGTGTGAGTACTGCTTCTATTTAGGTACTAAAGATGCGCTGAGCGACAAGCCAATGGATACCATGAGTGATGAAATACTCGAAGCGTTCATTTGTAAATACATCCAAGAATCACCAACGCCTCAAGTGAATTTTGTGTGGCAGGGTGGTGAGCCGACCCTTGCTGGGCTCGACTTTTTTGTGCGCGTGGTTGAGTTACAAAAGCAGCATGCGGCAGGTAAAGTGATCACTAACGCGCTCCAAACCAATGGGATTGCGCTAAATAAATCTTGGGTTGAGTTCCTTAAAGCCAACCATTTTCTGGTTGGTATCTCGCTTGATGGTACACAAGCTGCGCACGATCAATATCGCATCAGTACCTCGGGTAAAGGTACTTACCAGGCCGTAAAAGATGCCATTAAATTGCTTAATGATTATCAAGTTGAGTACAACGTACTTTGTACCGTCAATAGCGCCAACTTCAATAAGGGTAAGTCGGTCTACAACAATCTAAAGAGCATTGGCGTTCGTTATATCCAGTTTATCCCAATTGTGACATACAAAAAGAACACACCAGTTGGATTTACCGTGCCTGAGAAAGGGTTTGGTAAGTTCTTGCTGGATGTCTTCAAAGAGTGGGTTGAGCAAGATATTGGCTTTATGTTCGTCATGAACTTTGAAAGCTCACTGTCATATTATGCGAACGGGTACGCTTTAATATGCTTTAACCAAAAGCAGTGTGGTGCGCCGCTCGTGATTGAATCGAATGGCGATCTTTATTCGTGTGACCATTTTGTCGAAGACCGATTCAAAGTTGGCAACATTATGCAGCACTCGTTCGCCGAATCTATCCAGTCTAACCAACACAAACAGTTTTTAACGTTACGCAATGTGAGTCGTTGTGGTAAGTGTGAGTATCTAAACCTATGTAATGGTGGTTGCCCTAACCACACCAAACCCAATGGTGAAAATCATCTGTGCCAATCCTACAAGCTGTTCTTTAAGCAAACCGAAGGCGCGATGCGATACATAGTGAACAACATTCTTTAATTAGCAGCGAGCTTAAAACATTAGCAGGAATTCTTTGTGCGGCGATCTATCTCCTAGATTGTCGTGCAATGAGCAGTGGATGAAAATCCATGGATTTTCAATAAAAGGAAAAATAATGAAAAAGACATTACTAGCAAGCGCTATCACCATGATGGTGGCAACAACAGCTTGTGCAAGCAATGCGACAACGGAAACAAAATCGTCAGACAAACCAAACGTGGTGTTATTTTATGTCGATGATTTAGGCTATGGCGACTTGGCATCTTACGGTCATCAAATCGTAAAAACGCCGAATATTGACGCACTAGCTGCTGAAGGTATTAAGTTCACTCAATACTACGCGCCAGCTCCTCTTTGTTCCCCATCGCGCGCGGGTATGCTAACAGGACGTACTCCTTACCGTACGGGTATTCGTTCATGGATCCCAGATAGCCAAAACGTTCACATTGGTTGGGGCGAACGCACGTTGGCTCACATGCTAAAAGATGAAGGTTACAACACGGCATTAATGGGTAAAGTGCACCTAAACGGTGGCGCACACATGGATGATCACCCACAAGCTGACGACCTAGGCTTTGATTATTCATTTGCAATGTACGCAGGCTGGCAGAAGAACGCCAAAGTAGAAAAGCCTCGTGAAGATGGCAGTCTTCGTCACGGTAAAATTTACCCAGACAACTTTATTCGCAATGGTAAACCTGTGGGTGAAACCAATGACTTCGCTGGTGGCGTTGTCGCGGATGAATCGATTCAATGGCTGAATAGTATTGATAAAGAGCAGCCATTCTTCTTGTATGTACCATTCCCAGAAGTTCATACGCCAATCGCTTCGCCAAAAGAATATTTGGATATGTACAGCGATTACATTACGGATTTCGCGAAGAAAAACCCAGATCTATACCACTGGGACTGGAAAGGTCAGCCATACCGTGGTCAAGGCGAATACTATGCCAACATCACGTTCATGGATGCTCAACTAGGTCGCATCGTTGACGAACTGAAAAAAATCGGTGAGTACGAAAATACAATCTTCCTATTCTCTTCAGATAATGGCCCGGTAACGCGTGAAGCTCGTAAACCATGGGAACTGAACATGGCAGGTGAAACGGGTGGTCTACGTGGACGTAAAGATAACCTGTTTGAAGGTGGCATTCGCGTACCTCTTATCATGGCAGGAGCGGGCATTAAGGAAGGTTCAAGTTCTCATGAGCCAGTATACGGCCTAGATATCGTACCTACGTTGTCTGAGATGATTGGTTTTGAGCTGCCAACGGACCGTGCAATTGATGGTACATCGTTCACGAATACCTTTAAAGGTGGTGAAGTAGAGCGTACTAAACCAATGATCTGGACGATTGATATGCCTTATCAAGATGATCCAATCAACGAATACGCGATTCGTGTTGATGATTTTAAGTTGATTATCGACCGTGATGGCAAAGGTAAATACCTGTTCAATATCGAACAAGATCCGTATGAGGTATTTAACTTGATTGGTAAACCTGAGATGAAAGCGAAGATTGAAGAGCTGACTAAGGCTTACCAAGAATACCGTAAAGAGATCGAGAAAGACGATATTTTGCTGAATCATCACAGCAAGCCAAAAGCGTAATTATCAGATTAAAGTGCAATAACTAATATCCCCTAGCTTTCGCTGGGGGTATTTTTTACTTAGCGCTTTGGTTTCGTTACAGATACGGAATAGAGCATATCAAGCTCTTCTTGAGTGATGATTGCCTTAACATCATTATTCCGTGGCTGTTGTTTTAAATATTTCTCCAATTGCGCTTTTTCGTTTGGGGATAACATATCCACCTGTTCATATAAGATTCTAAGTGCTTCATTGTTCATACTCACCCCACTTCAAGTTGGGCACTGTCTGAGTATATTTGTCCCTTAATTTCTGGCCGTTATGGAGAACGCGGCTGGTGGTTCAATCGCAAACCCATGTTTAATTCCAGTAATTAACCAATTATGCCAGTTCGGTGGAAGTTTCAATACACTAAGCTCAGCGATGACGCGTGATGCAGATTCATCGTTGATCACTTGTGATGGATGCTTGTTGTACAAATACCACAGCTTTGCTTCTACCGAGTGCGGGTACTGCTCACGATAGTCTCCAGTTGGTCGTTCATTTTCTATCGACGCAGGCATAAAGGCAGATTGATTGTAGGTACCTTCATTTTGAACCGGCATAGTCGCATTGACCTTATTTTTGACTCGTGAATCGATCACCTTTTTGATACTGGCGTAAATTTGATGCTCACCGAATAGAGCCAAGCTTGGCAAATATTCGGATAACAGCACTACAGGACAATCGTATAACTCATCATAAAAGTGCGATAAAGATTGCAATAGCTTTTGATGAGCCAACATTTCGTTGTTTTCATAAATTAGAACGTAGCAATGAGCGAGTAGCAACATTGCTTGTAGTTGTTGTAGTCGTTTTGGTGTTAGTTTCCGACTGGCGAAACGGACAAACTTGTTTGCATGATGCATAAGTTCAGTTTTGGCCGCTGTACTTTCAGTCATCGTGTAAATAGATTGCAAGGAATGGAAATGGGTGATGACGGTTTTCAACCAATTTACGTCGGCAAGAGACATGTGCTGAGCGTAGCTAATACCGACTTTAAGTAACTGTGTACGTTTATTTGCCAGCATGTTCAATTCACTCGCCTTGGCAGCGCGTTCACCAATGCTGGGTGTTAATTCGAACGCTTTCGTCGCCCAAAATGCCGCCTTTTCGATGTCACCACTCTCAGTGTATATGTCGACAAGTGTGTCTATGACTCGAATTGATAGAGGATTGTCGGCGAGAAAATCATGCAACTCATCTATTGCCTGTTTGGTTGCGTTACTTTTATGCAGCAAGCATGCAATAGCGCACATTTTTAATGCATGACAGGGGGTAGAGGAGATGGTGATATAGGCGTCAATGAAATCCCACTGTTTGTGCGCCATCAAGTATTCGAGTAAATAAGCTTCTAGGCTGATGCTGAATCCTGAACGGTTAATCAACTCAAACATGGTTGCCGCTGATAACGCTTTTCCTGATTGTAAAGCTTCGGTGATTTGAGTGAGTTTTTGTGTCTCACGATGCATTAGGTGCAGCTTTTCAGCCAAAGAAGAGTTACTCAGTGGTTTAGTGATAAAGTGTCGAACTTTACCCGATAGTGCGGTCAGCACGGTTTCTTGTCGAGCGTCACCAGAGATCATCAAGACTCCAGTGGTATTGCTAATGAGACGATTACGATGCA
This sequence comes from Vibrio taketomensis, assembly GCF_009938165.1. Taxonomy (NCBI): domain Bacteria; kingdom Pseudomonadati; phylum Pseudomonadota; class Gammaproteobacteria; order Vibrionales; family Vibrionaceae; genus Vibrio; species Vibrio taketomensis. Next base: position 945,576 of record NZ_AP019650.1, on the reverse strand, counting down.
GCAGCATGGCAAGCTCATAGCCGGTTAGGTTTTGCTCTAGATGATAATCCAGTATCAACACATCAAAAGTATGGGTTTCTATCGCCTGAATCGCATTTTGATACCGCTCCACTGTGACGATATTGTCATGATGTACGCCAAGCGACACAAGCTGTTGCTTGATCAAGTAGAGAGCGGTGCTAGAGTCATCAACAATCAGCACGCGAAGAGAAGCCATATATTTTGTGTTGATGTTTCGCAAATCAGACTCCTTTGATAAAGCGCATCCATTCTAGTTATGTGGGTGTTTATTTTTGATCTTAGACCACTCGTTGCATAATAACCAACTGACAAAAGACATAAGTCATAACTATGGGTTATTCGCCTTTTATTTTGTAAAAAAAAACAGGGCTCGAGATGAGCCCTGTTAGCGTTGAAAGTGTTAGATTGCGACGTTCATCGTCAGCTGTAAATCGAGCTTTAATGCGGATAACTTTTGCTTCAATTGACGACGTGCTTTTTCTACTTGTGCCATATCTAATGTTTGGCTATCACAGTGAATGTCGACGTTCACCCAAAGTTCTTGGCCTACTTTAGCCACACCATTTAACTCAATTGGCTGGTTAATATGTTTACCCATCTCCGCGACTTCTCGATCAACACGATCATGAATGGCTTGGTCGGGTTTTAGCATAAGCAGTTCACGTGTTGCTTGAATGAACATGCTTGCAGGAACTTTGATAAAGTAGAATGACATCAAAATCATCATCATCGGGTCAGCATAAACGCTGAATTCAGCATATGGTGTCAGCGTTAAAATATGGGCAGCAGCAAAGCCTAGAGTGACAGCTACGCTCAATAGAGTATCCATTTGCCATTGCTTGCTTTCAGCTTCAATTAAGCCAGAAGAAAACAGTTTTGATTTGTTAGCGATGTACCACCAACCATAACCACAACCGATAACGTTAACTAAACCGAACAAGGCTGCATAAGAGATGTTGACTTCACGACCACCACTAAACATCGCACTCACTGCAGACCATAGTGAAAACAATACGATACTCAGAATAACCCCACCTTTGATGATGATCACTAATGGTTGAATAACACCTTTACCAAATTGGAACTGGCCTTGAGATGGGCGGCTGATGTAGCGTGAAGCTGCGAGTGACAATAAAGTTAACAGTAGGCTTACTAGAGAGTAAACGCCATCAAATACAATCACTAACGAGCCCATCAAGGCACCAACGATCAGTCCACCTAACGCAAACCCTGATGCTAAAAGGGCTGAGAAAGTTAGAATTCGCTTTTCGTTTAAGCTAGTACGGGCACACATGATTGAAAATCTCCTTAGAATTGCCCCTATTCTTGTGGGTTCTAAGGATTTTTACAAACAAGATTTGTCTAAATAGATTGTTTGATAAATCGTCAATGATAAATAATGTTTTAATAACAATAAGATAGAATGATTTCTTGCTGTCAATAAAATTGGCACTGACTGATTGGCCACAGAATGCAATTAGAAATCAAATAAGTACTCGTTTAACTGCTCCGCAAGCCAAGCCATCGCCGGATGTTCTTTCATTCCAGATGGTGTAAACATACAAAAATCTTCTTGTGTCAGCCCATAAGTGTGTTTGATCACGGCAAGCTCTTGCTTTCGAAGGTGGTGGCGAATTAGGGGCTCGGGCAATACGCCCCATGCATTTTCGGTCAAGATTGAGTGCAGCATGTAGTCAAAGCTAGAAAATCCGATATGACGAATAGAAAGTGGCTTAAGCTCGGGGTTATCTTTCTCGTTTAGATACACCATCGCAGCCTGCATGGCATTTCTCAAATCACTATCGGTAACACGGCGCATTTTACTTAGTGGGTTGTCAGAGCCGCAGACGGACATCATGCGAATCTTACCCAAAGGTTGATACGTCACATGAGGGTCATTGATACGCTCATAATCAACCCCAAATGCAAAATCGACCTGTCCGGTTACAACCAGGTTCGCGAGGTCGCCGGAAGAGGCGAGAATAATATTGAATGAGGTTGCTGGAAAATCGTTGTTTAATTGATGGAAAAGATCCTGCCAAAGTTCATCGGGTAGGGCATCATCTCGTGCAATCCAAACTTCGGCGTTAAATTCCCCGAGACTTGTGCAAGTTTGACAATTCTGGCTTCAGTCACGAGTAGATTTTGGCAATCTCGATAAATCGCTTTGCCCGCTTCTGAAAGGAATAACTGATTACCGGAGCGTACAAACACTTCTACCGCAAGTTCTTTTTCTAATGCTTTGATTGCCATACTTAATTTAGTACGATTGCAATCAAGTTGACGCGCAGCTTCAGAAACCGAACCGGTGTCTGCCACGCTGCAAAATGCTTCGATTTGTGACAAGTTCATACAGTTTTTCGCATTTATTGACCCAGACCTATGGTAATGTAATTTATCTTAAATGTCTGTTTTCACTTAGCTATGGGTAGAATATAATACCCGCGTATCAGATTTTGCTTTAGAGCAGTTTTAGGGAGAGCACAATGGCTATCAATTGGGATGAACATGCTGACACATGGGAGACTGATGAAGCGACATCGATCTATGCAGAGGAAGCATATTCTTCGCTAATAAAAACAATCAATCTTAAAGGCAAGCATGTGCTCGATTTTGGTTGTGGTACCGGTCTACTGGGCAAAAATGTCACCATTGGTAAAAGATATCGTTGCTTTGGATTGTTCTGAAGCGATGATCGAGCAACTGGATAACAAAGCGTTGCCAAATGTAGAGGCTGTCGTTGATTATTTGACTCGTGGCTTGGTCGCGATTCATCCCGCTTTTCGCAACCAATTCGATGTCGTTGTCGCTTCTTCAGTGTGCGGCTTTTTGCCAAATTATGCGGATATTTCCGATATCATCTATTCGCTACTGGAAAAAGGTGGTTATTTTATTCACTGGGATTGGCTAGCGGTTTCAGAAAACGAAGAAATGGCCATGGAGCCATCACACGTTGAGCGCGTGCTAACAGGCGTTGGCTTTAATCAGGTTGAAACCTCGGTGCCATTTGAAATTACGACTGAACAAGGTGTGTTCAAAGTAATGATGGTTGTCGCTATCAAGTAAGTGTTGCTTTAAATTTATCTAAGAGGGTGCGTTATTACGCGCCCTTTTTTGTGCCTGTCATTTGTCAAAGTTTACGCAATCAAGATCTCATCAGATGCGGAGAAGCATTGCTCTCCGTGTACTTTCCATAATTGTCAGAGATGAATGTAAACTATATGTTACATAGGTGTCATTTGTTTTCGTACCACTGAATTGGGCTGTTGTGTAAATAATCAATACGCTTATTAAAGTGAAGGACTAAAACGAATACCTATTCGTAATAGAGAAAAACATTAGGACAAGGAGGCGAGCATGACGAAATATGTTTCAAATCCCGTGGATGAAAACGGCTATGTAGATTGGAGTGACAACGAGCATCAGATTTGGCGAGATCTCGTGATGCGGCAGTTAGAGTTGGTGAAAGCCCGTGCATGTAAAGAGTACTTAGCGGGGCTCGAAATGTTAGATTTACCCCTCGACCGAGTGCCACAATTACCTGATATCAACCGTGTGTTATCTCGTGAAACGGGATGGAAAGTCGTCCCAGTACCAGCCCTGATCAGCTTCGATCGGTTTTTTGAGTTGTTGGCAAACAAGTGTTTTCCGGTTGCGACCTTTCTGCGTTCGCGTGACGAGTTTGACTACCTACAAGAGCCCGACTTTTTCCACGAAATTTTTGGTCACTGTGCGATGTTAACTAATCCTCAGTTTGCCCATTTTACTCATACTTACGGCAAGTTAGGCTACGAGTCGGATCCTAAACGGCGATCTTATCTTGCGCGTTTATATTGGTTACGGTTGAATTTGGTTTAGTCAAAGAAGCGCAGCAACTCAAAATTTACGGTGGCGGTATTCTCTCCTCCCCAGGAGAAACGATATATGCCTTAGATGACATTGATGCAAGGCGTAACCATTTCGATATCAAACAGGTGTTGCGTACCCCTTATCGCATTGACATTATGCAGCCAATTTACTTTGTATTGAGTGATATCGAGCAGTTGTATCAGTTGAGTCAGCTGGATCTCATTGCTTGTGTCGACCATGCTATGGAAGCGGGTTTATTACCACCACTATTTGAAGTTAAGGATAATCAATATGCTAAATGAATTACGATGCGAGGCGTGTACGCCAGAGGCGCTGCCTCTGAGTTATGATCAGCGAGAGGAGTTACTGGAATCACTTAATGACTGGCAAATCATTGAGCGTGAGGGAATCGCTCAGTTGGAAAAGCAGTTTAAGTTTAACAATTTTTTATCTGCGTGGTCTTTTGCCAACAAAGTGGCAGAGTTAGCGGAGGAAGAGTTCCATCATCCGGCGATTTTATTGGAATGGGGCAAGGTCACCGTGACTTGGTGGAGTCACTCGATTAAAGGGGTTACATAAAAACGATTTCATTTGTGCCGCAAAGTGTGACGTAATCGAACCGTAGACAATTAATGGGCGTTGCTTCCAACTTTTGGCGAAGCGCTAAAGAATTCCGATGTTTGCCGATAAACTAAGATAAGACTCATAAGCAACATCTCTTGGGCGCAAAGATGAAAAAAATAATGATGGTTGGTTTGTTACTGCTTGGAATCGCTTTAGCGGCAGGCGGTTACTATGTGTTTTATTTTAAGCCAGCGCAAGAGGTATCTGCCCATAATACAACGAATGCAGAGGCTCCGGTGAAGACAAATGTGCCGGTATCCCCACCCATTCCAAAACCAATTCCTGATGTCACGGATTATTATGTTAGCCCTGCAAAGCTCGGTGTTCGCGAGCATCCTGAAAAAGACGCGTTTATTGAATCAGTACTTTATCGAGGAGACAAGGTTTACGTATTGGAGAAGCGCGACGGTTGGGGAAGAATTTCACCTTATTACGTATATCACGAAGGTGAGGAGGAAGTCGCGGAGTGGGTGCCTATGGATGCGTTACTCGAAGTTCCGCCAACGATCACCAAACAACAGCGCATTGAAACGATCAGTAGCTATATCGAAGGATCTGACGACTTTAAACAGTATTTTGATGTGTTTATTGCAACGACCGACGATTTAATTCGTGAAGGTATCTGCATGCCACCTGACTTCGAAGAGCTAAAAGGCTGGATCAAGTCGGTGAAATACGATCAGGATGTCTATTTTGTTTATTGTGGCGGCCTGAAACAAGCGAATAAAATCTACTTGAACGTGCAGACGGGTAAAATATTTTACCGATAACTATAATTCTGTCTTAAGTTAATGAATTAATTCGGGTTTACATTGTAAATCCGTTTTTGTTTTTGAGTTCGAATACCGTTATAATGCCCACCGCATTGATAGCCACTCGGCTTGTGTTATACCTAACTGGTTCGTATCAGAGAGCATTTTGTCGCTTGGGTATATTCATCTTAAATATGGGTAGTTGTGATCATGAAGTATGATTGGGTTCTGTTTGACGCAGATGAAACCTTGTTTCGATTTGATGCCTTTAAAGGTATGCAGTTAATGTTCGAACGAATGGGAGTTGAATACACCCGTGAAGACTTTGAACAATACCAAAAAGTGAACAAACCGCTGTGGGTTGACTACCAAAACGGCACTATTAGTGCCGATGATATTAAACATATTCGCTTTAAGAGCTATGCTGAGCAGTTCAACACGACAACACTAGACATGAACTCTGCTTTCCTTGATGCAATGGCTGATATTTGTAGCATGGTACCTTACGCGCGTGAATTACTTGAAGCGTTAAAAGGCAAAGCGAAATTGGGCATCATCACTAACGGCTTTATTGAGTTGCAAGATGTGCGCTTAGCTAAAATGGGGTTAAGTGATATGTTTGATCATGTCATCATTTCAGAAGAAGTTGGTATTGCAAAACCTGATGCTGGTATTTTTGCTCACGCGATGGATAAAATGGGTCAACCATGCAAAAGTCGTGTGCTAATGGTCGGTGATAACCTGCATTCAGATGTGTTGGGTGGGGTTAACTTTGGTATTGATACTTGTTGGCTCAATGAGGCTTCTCACCCAGTAAGTGATAACATTGAGCCTAGTTACAACGTAACGTGCCTTTCTCAGTTACAATCTATTCTGCTATCGTAGTGGAGTTAGAATTAAATCGTCTAATTTGAAGAGCGCCAAATGGCGCTCTTTTTCCATTCGTCGTTTCTCGACAAATATTATTGTGGATAGTGTGCTTAAACGTGAAATGCAATCAATTTGATAACGATCACGAGTTGAGTGTTTTTTGCACAATTAAACTGGCTGAAATTTAGGTTTGTTGGGTATGGTTAGATATATGCCTAGTTATTGTTGCACAAGCTTAAATGCAATGTAACTAGGAATGCCTAAGTCTCTCGTTAGCTGGACAATATCCTGCCGTTATTCGAGCTTTGATCCCGCTATTTTGTAGCCCAATGCGCTAGACGAACATGGGTGGAGGATAAGATGCACAATCATTACTTTCAGACCGCGAAACCGCTCAATCAACAGCTACAGAACTTGTTAGAGAGAATGCATGTTCATGCGCCCAATATCACGCGAATTTCGTACGCCCGCTACAATCGTGATACGGATATGTTGGTGACCTACGCTGACAGTAAATTCGATCTATGGGGTGAACTGCATCATGAAAAGCGGCTGAGTAAACTAAATGGTCTGAAGAATTCAGCAACGATGGGTATTCCACGCATTGTTGATGATTTAGAAGAAAAAATACGATGTGAGCGCGTCGCGTTTTTACTGCAAAAAGGCTATCGTTCGTCCGCTGCCGTCCCATGTTTTAAAAATCATCAATTTTGTGGTTTTGTGTTTCTTAATGCAAACAAAGCCAAAGCGTTTAATGGTCAGACAATGCTGGCCCTTGCCCCGTATATTGAAATGCTGCAATTTGCCGTTGAGTCCCATAGTCAGGTTGTACATACCATCGTCGATTTTGCGGAACGTTTAAAAACAGTGAGCAATTTATTTAACCGTGATTCTTATTACCATGGCCGAAGAATGCGCGCTTATACAAAAGTTATTGCTGAGTTTGTGGCTGAACAACATCATTTGGATGACGAACAAGTTGAAGCTATCGAGATGTTTGCGCAAATTCATGACATAGGGAAATCCCAGTTACCGGAACAGCAGGTATACAGCACCAATGTATTTGATTCAGACGAATTGATGTCTGCGCGCTCTCATGTTGATAATGGCATTAAAATGATGGAAGAGATTATTTCTTCTGTCGGCAATCCAAATCATCCAAGCATCACTGTTCTCAATCAAATCATGCGTTTCCAATACGAGTTTTTGGATGGCAGCGGTTATCCTTACAGATTTAAACATGATGAGGTACCTTTGGCGGCGAGAATCATTACCGTGGCCAATATTTTTGATGCTATGACAACGCACAAATCGTACCGCCAGGCCTGCTCGGTCACTTCTGCGCTTTTAGAGTTGGAAAAAATGGTGCAAAAAGGAAAGATTGATGCAATGTGTGTCAATGCTTTGCGCTACAAACAAGACTATCTAAAGCAGGTGATCAATAAATTCCCTGAGCCAGAGCCGTGGGGCCTTGATTCGCACTAGAGAGTGAAATTAATCGGCTGCGTTCTCTCATCCATACTGGTACTATTTACTCGGATATATAAAGAGTAATTAACTATGGAAAGAGTAGCGATTTTTGTGGATGTGCAGAACATCTACTATACCGCGAAACAGAGCTATCAAGCCCATTTTGACTACAACAAATTTTGGACCAAAGTCAGCCAAGAGTTTGAGATCATTCAGGCTAATGCCTACGCTATTGCTTCCCCAGATCCGAAACAACGCCAGTTCCATCATATTTTGCGTGGTATTGGTTTTAAGGTTTGTCTAAAACCACTTATTCAACGCAGTGATGGTAGCGCAAAAGGTGATTGGGATGTAGGCATTGCATTAGACGTGTATGAGGCTGCTGCCAATGTCGATCGTGTGATTTTACTTTCTGGTGATGGTGATTTTGAAATGTTGGTAGAAAGAGTGCAGCAACGTTTCAATACAAAGGTAGATGTTTACTCAGTACCTGACCTTACCGCTCAAAACCTAATTGATGTTTGTGACCGTTATATTCCTATCGATCATTCGCTGTTACTGAATAAATAGTTGCGCTAACGCGAAGCGCGTGAGTTATTTGGGTTGCCGTCACTTCCGTATCTCAGCCAATGTACATTGTTGAGATACGGAGGCGAGATGGTTACGCGTCTTGCTGGTTTTCAGCGTCTACAGATACAGCTTCTTGCACTTCGTTAGGCGCTTCGTGCTGCTCTTCTGCTTCCATTTTGGCACGCTCAGCTTTAGAAATGTAGCGCGGCTTATTGCTGTTGTGCAATTTGGCGTTCGCCCTCTTCTGTTTCGCTTTTAATATTTGGTTGATACGCTTTTTACGGTTCATGCGAGCACCCTGAAATTTGTTGGGCGCGAATCATAGCAGGATTTATTGGTAAATGCATGAATTGTGATAGCCCAAATAGCACAGGTTAAATTTTAAGAAGATTTTGTTCTGGTCTTATAACAATCTACTCTAATAAATTTATCAATAACAAATAGATTATTTGCTTCGCGAATCAAATTAACCATTAAAAATCATTCTGTTTTGGCATAAAAGCAGAATTTAGACCAAGTTTTCAGCACTTTGGCATAGGACATGGCAAATGAATGTCATACAAATTTTTTGACGTACACGTGCAATTAATTCTATCACCGAGAGGTCTTCTGTAACGTACTATTTAAATATCAGACGGCAGTGAGGAGTCTGATTTTCGGTAAGCAAAGGAGATAATTATGATTAAATTAGCCAGCATCGCAAGCGTGTTACTTTTCAGCTCAGTCGCCGTGGCGGGATTGAGTGGTCCTTACGCAACCATTATGAAAAACAGCACCATGACGGGTAATGCATATGACTCAAAGCCGGCAGCACTTGAATCCGGACGCAGTATGATCATGAGCGTCAATGAAATGGATTCTATTGAGTTGAGTAAAAACGTTTATTGGAATACTAACGACCAAGTCGACATCAACTCTTTTGAGCTTCTCAACTCACAAGTACAGATTGAAGAAATTGTAACCAGCGAAGGCGCGATTGCTTACCAACCAGTGATCAGCGTGAGCTATGAATATCGTGCGCGTGAGCGCGATTAATTCTGTTTTCGCTAGCAACGAACAGAATACAGCAACGACATCGCACTCATTCTTGATGTGCCTGTAAACTGAAAAAGAAAGCCCCAGTCATTGGACTGGGGCTTGTTTATTTTGATTGCGAGGTTATGCAGCAGACTCGCTCGTCACTAACTCTTGTTCAGCTCGTTCTGCGCTTGCCAGCATCTTACGAATAATGACTGATGATACTAATGCAATTACAACCATTACAACAGCAAGGATAGTCAGCATCTGGAAGTAGTTACCATAAACAGTCTGAACCACTGCTTGTGTAATGACTTGGCCTTTCTCAAGCGCGATTGAGGTTGAGAAAACCGCACCGATGATGCCACTTAATGCCATTGCAATGTAGAACAATGATACTGAGAAGTTCTCAATATGTTTTGGTGCAACTGACAGGATAAACGCAACCACCAAACTACCAACGATCACTTCAGCAAAAGCTTGGAAGAAGTGGATCACAAAGAAGGTTTCTGGTCGGATGATAACGTCTGCGCCAACATTAATTACCGCCATGGTTAGAATACCAAATGCAATTGCGGTAAAGATAAACGCGATACCAATCTTCGTTGCCGTTGATAAAGTGATATTACGTTTCTCTAATTGAGAGAAAGTGTAAGAAATCACTGGGCCAGCAACAATACACCAAAGTGGGTTCATTGCCATTGATGCTTCAGGTGCGATTGGGATAAAGCCAAATAAATCGCCACGCATTGTGTTGATGGTTACCATGGTCATTGAGGTCATCATTTGGCCATAATAAACAAAGAAACAAGTGGTTAGCACGGTCATAATGAGAATTGTCCCCATCTTCAGTGCCGCTGCTTTTCCTGACTTAAACATCAATGAGATGAAGTATAGGATCGCTGCACCACCGATAGCGTAAACAATGTTTTGACCCACATCCATGTTTGAGAACATGAAGAATACTAAGCCAACCATACCCGCAGATAGCGTGATGAATGCTACCCAGTTGGTGAACCCTACAGGCTTTTGGTCAATGTCTGCAGCAACGCCAACAAGTGGTTTTCTGAACATGATCAATGTGATTAGTGCAAGCACTGCCATTACCGCAGATAGGGTAAAACTACCGTGGAAGCCGATCACAAGCACAAACATTGGGAATAGGTATTGACCTAATAGTGCACCAACGTTGTTTACTGAATAGTTTACAGGGTAGCCGTTTTCAAAGTCTTCTTGAGTTTTAAAAGTTCGCTTGTAAAGGCTAGGGTACGATGGTGACATCAGACCACGACCGTAACTCGCTAATGCAATACCCACTAAGCTCATAGGAACATTGGTTGCAGATGAACCAAGGATCAAAAGAAGGTAGCCGACCGTAAAGGTTGCGTAAGAAATGGTAAGTGAGCGGTAAGCGCCCAAAAATTTGTCGGCAATAAAGCCACCCGCGATAGCAAATAGCGGACCGATTGAAGAGAATGCACCGACAACCATCATAGTGTCTGCTTCGCTGTAACCTAGGTCCTCTAGGAAGAAGCGAGTCAGGATTACCATGACACCGTAAAAAGACAAGCCAAACATCATTTGGCAGAACATCATCGACTTGTTGAGCCTATTCCACATAACTTTCTCTCGTGATTTAGTTCGTTTTAACGGAAAGGCGGATGATTATGTCAGAAAAAATTCCTGATGCACGAAATTTCCCCACATTTTAGTAGGATTTTATTCTGAATTAACTGGCAAACGTTTGCTTGGTGGTGTTTTACTCTAGCATGTTATGCATTGTGAGTAGTATTGCTTGGTTTGTGTATAACTCTATGGTGGTAGGTTATCGCGAACTTTAGTAATAAATGGCATTGCATAACAATGCCAACAAAAAACGCGATATTCGATCGTTATTCACAAGGCGGGGCGAGATGAATGAGCGCTAAGCCGCCTAACGAGGTTTCACGATAGTTACGATGCATATCTTTACCCGTCAGATACATGGTTTCTATTACTTTATCTAAGGATATGAGTGTTTTGCTGGTGCGCTTAAGAGCCATGCGAGAAGCATTGATCGCTTTCATTGCACCCATCGCATTACGCTCAATACAAGGCACTTGGACTAGGCCGCCAATTGGGTCACAGGTCATGCCCAGAGAGTGCTCCATAGCAATTTCTGCCGCAATACAGATTTGCTCATTGCTACCGCCTCGAAGCGAGGTGAGCCCTGCTGCAGCCATCGAAGATGAGACGCCAATTTCCCCTTGGCAACCGACTTCTGCACCGGAAATGGAGGCGTTCATTTTATAGAGAATCCCAATGGCTCCGGCGACAGATAAGAAATCGATGAGCTGTTTGGTATCTAGCGGGTGGATAAATTGATCGTAATACATCAAAACCGCAGGGATAACGCCTGCAGCGCCATTGGTTGGTGAGGTAACCACTTGACCGCCTGCGGCATTTTCTTCACTTATCGCAAAAGCGAATAGATTAATCCAATCCATGATCACCATAGGATCAGATTCGAGCTCTTGATTTGACTCTAATTTTTTCTTCAGATTGGGGGCACGACGCGTCACGTTCAGTCCGCCCTCTAAAATACCTTCGGTATCAAACCCACGCTGCATGCAAAGCTGCATCACTTTCCAGATTTGATTCGCTTTTTGTTCTATCTCGTTATCTGAATGAAAACACGCTTCATTTCTAAGTACGAAAGCGCTGAGGCTTAATCCTAGTTTTTCTGCCTCGTCGAGCATTTGCTCCGCGTTGGCAAAATCACAAGGTACCTCAATATGAGTCTCGGACATGCCGTGCAACATTTGTTGCTCGGTTGCGATAAAACCGCCACCAATTGAGTAGTACGTTTGCTTTAAAATGGGCGCTGACTCTGAATCAAAGGCAATGATGGTCATGCCATTTTCGTGAAGTGGTAAATTGTTAAGGTGAAAGAGTAAGTCGGTGTGATAATCAAAATGTATAGTGTGACTTTCAGATAATGGTAGGCGTTTTTGGTCGATTGTCTGCTGTAGTGCATGCTTAGCACTGCCGACTTTTATCGTATCGGGGCGATTACCAAGCAAGCCTAAAATCGTTGCACGATCGGTATGATGTCCTTTGCCTGTTAATGAAAGAGAACCATAAAGGTTAACTTCAATTCTGGTCACGTGTTGCGTAAGGCCGGAATCACTAATTCGCTGGGAGAAATCATAACCTGCGAGCATTGGACCGTTGGTGTGTGAGCTAGACGGCCCAACACCAATTTTGAATATATCGAAGATAGACAGCATGGCATTATCCCAACAATGATGATTCACAATTAAACTATAAACCTAAATAACCTCAAGAAGCGAATTTCGCAGGGAGCGCGAGGGTATCATTACAAAAGGAACGATAGGGCAGTGGAAAATGGAATAAAAGTGGGCACCTCTCAGCTAATATCACGGAAGTGATATTAGTGTTGGGTAAGCGTTTGGTGGATAGCCAGCTAACGGAGGAAAGTCTTTCTAGGGTGAAGACTCTTGTCCAGGAGCTGAAAACTCGCACGTCGAGCTCATATGTGCTGATCTTTTGTGGTGGCCGACTCGAAGGGCAGTTGATCTCAGAAGCGGAAGCGATGTTTCAAGCGTTTGTCACTCATTGGCCTGAATGGGCGAATTACTTACCTCAGACGCAGGTATTGATCGAATCGCGTTCGACGACGACGGTTGAAAATATTGCCAACGCATCCTCAGAATTAATTAAAAGCGGTTTGTGTCAGTCTAGACAGCACGTCAACGTGCGCATGTGTTCCAATGATTACCATATCCAGCGTATTTTTGATATTGAACGACTCATGCCGGAACAAGGGTTACTCAATCGATTGACAGAGCGTGCACGACAAGCTGGGTTGTTTTTGACTGTACCATTAGATGTTTCGCAACACATTACGGTGCCATATCCGTATCAAACACAAGATGGTGAGGCATTTTTGCTGATTGAAAAGCTGACGTATTATCGCATTTACTTGGAAGGTTTGGAGAGCGGTGTGTTTAACCACCAGTTAAAACAAGTGCGTACTGAGCCGATGAGGATAACGCTCGATGCATTGCAACAATTGAAGGCACATCCGCTACTACGACAAGAGTTACCGGTATTAGAACGTTTCGAGCAGATTATTCAACAAACCGATGCGAGCGCCAATTATGCCGATGGCGCTCTGCTCAATGAATATAATCAGCGCTTATTAGACTTAAACCGCCGTTTTGATCCTGAAGGAAAAAAAGTGAGTGCCTAGCAGATATTATTGGTCATCTTTCTCTTGATGATGACGTTCTAGATAATATTCCCATTGCTCCACTTTTTTGCCGTCAGGCAGTACGCAGTAGGTGACGCGTTGGGAATTTTCCGTGATGGTTTCGAGTTTGCCGTCTTGTTGCACGCAGTACACAGCCGCAGGATTGGATGCCATGCTATATTCGGTTTTCTTATATGGTGAGTCATCCATACTGCATGCGGTTAAGCCGCCCAGTGAAACTAGCCCGACTAGCGTAAGAGGTAATCTTGTCATCCTATTTCTCCTTCTATCCTTTACGGCTAAAGAATAGACGAGATTTCATATAATTGCGTAGCAGTTAGATCGGCATTACGCGGTTTCGACCTAATTGTTTCGCTTCATACAACAGATGGTCAGTACGTTCGATGAGTTGCTCGGCGCTTTCATTTTCAATGCGCTCGCTTACGCCAAATGAGGCCGTAATGTTACCCACTTGTTTACCGCTTCTGCGATCTTTAATCGAGAGTTTTTCAACCGCACGACGCAGACTTTCTGCAAACTGCCGGGCAACGCGCATCGCGCGATTTGGGACAATTAGCGCAAACTCCTCACCACCAAAGCGATACGCGATAATACCATCACGACAGCTACTTTGAAGACGACGAGATAATCCACGAATGACCGAATCACCAAACAAATGACCGTAGTTATCATTGTATGTTTTAAAGTGATCGATATCGGCAAGAATCAAACAGAAACTTTGCCCACTTTGGCAAAGAGTTCGAATGTCATTATCAAACGAGCGACGGTTATAAAGTCCAGATAAACTATCGAATAGGGCTTCACGCTGAACCTCAGCTAGTTGGTTTTTAAGCTTGGTGATTTCGCTGCTGGCAGTGGTGAGTTGGCTCGAAAGGAAACTGGTTGAATGACGAATATCTCGTGATTCAGCAACGAGTTGACGTATCACACCCATGACATCGTCGATAGACATGTTTTCATTTTCAACTCGTTCAAGGTTTTTAAAGCTTTTATCAATCATGTCTGAAAACTGCGAAGTATCACTGAGGGTATCACTCATCGAACTGGCGATTTCACCAACAAGAATTTCAATATTGGCACGCAAGTCACTGAGCTTTGTCTCGACTTGTGATGCGACATGGCGCTGATAAAGTTGATCACCAGCAGCTGGTGGGCAAATACCATAACTTTCAATGACGCTTTCAAGCTCATGATTAAGACGAGGAATGCTGTTGTCTACGTAGGTATACCACAAAGCGTAGTTTGCTGGGGTTGCCGCAACATGATTCTTCATCATTAGTGGAACCGCTTTTTTTAAGTTCGCGGTCGACTTTTTAAACACATCTTCAGTCATTTCGTTTGCCAAATTGATATAAGGTCACTGGGGTAATACGGTACCGTTTTCCATGTTAAGTAATGTAACGCTCGACGCGTATTGCTCTCACTCTGTTTAACAGTAAACAAACTACCAACCTTGGTACAGTGTGCATTACAAAGCCGAGCAAGAATTGCGATTTAACTCATTAGTTGCTGATACAATGAGTAATAAGCTAATCAGCAATGTTCTCCCGTTCTTTTGCTATTTGATCGGCTCCTCGCAGCATAGCTTTAATCAAATCACCCGCATTAAATTTTTCTAGTGCTTCATGTGCACCAACTTGATTGGCTCGTTCAAGGCAAATCTCACTGGATAAGGAGGTATGCAAAATAATATACGTGTGGCGAAGTTGCGGACTATTTTGAGTTTCAAAAGCAAGTTCGTAGCCATCGAGTCCAGGCATTTCAATGTCGCTGACCAATAAATCAATGGGTTGGCCGTTATCGGCTGCTTGCCGCATGCACGCAAGTGCTTCTGCCCCATGGGTGCAAATTTTATAGGGGATATTGATGCTATCTAATGCTGTTGCGAGTTGTTTACGCGCAATGCTCGAGTCATCAACCAGTAAAATATTGAGTGCTTTGAGTCGTTCACGTTGTACATCCGTCAAGATGGGGATGCGTGCCGATTCTGAAAGGGGATAGATTTTAGAGAGCAATAATTCTACATCTAACATCTGCACGATGTTATTTTCAAAATTGGTAATCCCGGTAACAAAGACGTTGTGGCCCGCGGTTGACGGTGCGGGTTCGATGGCACGCCAGTCACACTCCATGATCTTCTTGATACTGCGTACCATAAATGCAACGACTGTGCGCAAGCAATCCGTCACAATCAGAAAGCAAGAGTTGTATTCTTCAGGGGCAATAGGGCGAAACCCTATTGCAGCGGGCATATCGATGACTGGGACGTTAAGGTCGCGAATTGTTACCGTGCCAATTACGTGGTGATGTGAGTACGGGATTTGCGTCGTAGGTAAGAAGGGAACGATTTCTCTTACTTTTAAAGTGCCAATTGCAAACAACTGTTGATTGGTTGTTAGGGTAAACATCAACATGCCTTGCGATTGGTTCGCTTTACTCACAATAGCCATTACCTATCCAAAATTTGATACGAAATACAGTCATGGTAGTGCAAATGATTGATTTTTCGTTGAATTAGATCCGACTTTGATAATTGAATCACTTATCAGTCTAACAATGATGAAAAGGTATGATGAAGATCTCAAAATCTTAGTTACAATCGCTATTACAGTAAATTAGGTAATTGCAAACATTATGGCAAATACAGCAGCAGCTCTGCATATTTTGGTAAAGCACAAAGAACAAGCAGAAGACATCATTCAGCAATTGAAGAAGGGTGCGAAGTTTCAAACGTTAGCGAAGAAATACTCAACGTGTCCTTCAGGCAAGCGTGGTGGCGATCTGGGTGAATTCCGTCGCGGTCAAATGGTGCCACAGTTTGATAAAGTGTGTTTTAGCGGTGAAGTATTAACTCCGCATTTAGTGAAAACTAAATTTGGTTGGCACGTTGTGAAGGTATTGTACCGTACGTAGGCTGGCGACTAGCCCAAGTGTCATAAACAAAAAGGTCAAGCATTGCTTGACCTTTTTGTTTATGGGTAGCTCGAGAGCAGACTAAGTGTGTTCGAGAAAATGAAAAATAACCCCATAAATCAAAGTGTCACCATAATTCCTTATGGTGACACCTCATTGGAGATTTAATCGAAGCCTGTCGTTATTTCACTTTAGGTTCTTCAACTAATATAGCTAAAATAAGAGCAATAACCCCGAATGCAATTAGCGTAGAGAAACCGACTGAGGTACCAAATGCGTCAGACAGTGAACCAACTAACTGACCACCTAATGCACCACCAATACCTGCACCGACATATGTTAATCCGATGACTGTACCTTCTTTATCCGTGCCACGAGTGATGATGGTTTGTGCCGTTGTCCAGAGTAAAGACAGACCAACTCCGAAAGCCATAAATATGTAGATCATTTGTTCTGCAAACATAATACCTAGTACTAGTGAGACTAATGCTAGTGTTGAGAAGCACACTAAGGTTTTCGTTTCGCCAAGGTATTGTGTAATGAAGCCGCCGGCGAAGCGGAATGCGGTAAACATGAAACCGAACATCCCAAGCATGCCTGCTGCTTTTGCTGTTTTTTCGGCAGCAGTTAAGCCATCAAAGTCTAGGCCAGAAATGAACATTGGGAAGAAGTTAAAGAATGCAGCCTCCATTGCCACATAGAAAATGAAGAAAGCAAACAGGATAGCGACTTGTTTGTTTTTCAGTACCAACATAGCATCAGCAAATGTTAGCTTTTCAGCATCTGCAGAGTGCTTGATTGATAACCCTGTCATCACAAGCATCATGCAACCGACGATCGCTGCAATGCCGTAGTAGAAGTAACGCCATGATACATCGTTAGTAAATAGTGCATTTAGTGCAAGAGGTGCAACGATAAGGCCAACGCCGAAGAACGCGTTACCAACGTTAAATAACATACTTGCTTGTTGGCTGAACATTTTAGGTATTACGGTACAGATCGCGGTCATCATTGAGCCAATACCTAGACCCACAACCATGTAAAAGCCGAGGAAAAAGGCGGCAGTACTGGCTAGACCTGTCGCAACGAGACCTCCGGCCATTAATGCCGAGCCGACTAACATCATGTATTTGACGCCTTTTTTATCAGCTAGATAGCCAGTAAATAGGGCAGCTAAGGTGAATCCCCATTGGAAGAATGACATCACTGTGCCCAGTAAGGTCAATGAGATATCAATGTCATGTTGTACTTGTTCAAGCACAAGTCCCTTGGTCGTTTGAATCGAGCCCAATAGGAACATTGTCATAAACAATAGGAAGAAGACTTTGGCTCTTTCTGAGGATGTTACTGGTGCAGTAGCGATTGTTTGTGTAGTCATGATTTAAACCTCAACGTTTGTGTTGAATTGACTGACGGCGTCAAATAAGTCATCACCCGCCCAGCCATAGCAGTAATAAAGTAGGGCATTACATTGACTGCTATTCGCAGCTTTAATGGCTTCAAGCAACTCGTTAGGAGGTAAGTTCCACATTTGAATTCCGCTAAAAATATGCGTACCAGGTTGTGATAATTGGCGAACGTGATCGTTCATATCTTTCACGAAGGCGATCGGATAACCTGATTGTTTGAAGTTTTGGTAGCTCAATTGATATGGCATATCGAACCAACTCAGGAAAGCTTGGAACATGCGCTCTTGGTCCGATTCAGTTTTTGCGTAATACTCAATTAAGCCTTGAACATCGGCCCCCCCACCTAATTTATGGTAAGGAAAATGTTTCAATGCTTTTGAATGCTTAGTTAGCTCAGTATAGTTTTGTCCCATCAACCATGAATATTTAGGTGACCACAAATCAAGCCATAAATTGATATTTGGGTTCACTTGTGTAATCTCAGCCGTTAGTTTTTCAACAAAACTGGATACAGATTGTTGTTTAAAGTCAGTCCAACATTTGATGATTTCACTGCTTTTGAATTGGTTTACAAATTCTTGATAGTTACCTGCGTCCAGTAGGGCGGTCACTTCTGTTAGTCGAGTGATCAGTGCCTCTACATTGATGCCTTGTTGTTTCATTTTTAAACAACATTTTTCACAAAAACAACTAAATAGTTGATTCGGGTTGATTTCTTCACCAGCCCAGTCTGGATAACGAATTCGATCGATTAAGAATGTGTTGTAACCGTACTTGGCGTTTATTTGCGTAAATATGGTTTTCCAAAACTCGACTACATCACTACCATTTGGACATATCCAATGCTTTTGGACTTTACCCTTGAAATCTACGACATGGTTGTTGTCCAGATCGCCTGTAAAATCACCATTAAGTACATTTACCCACGGTATGATCGTAAATTCATTTGGATCGATCTCGGCTTTTAATGTGCCAAATACATCTTCGCCATTGAGTACAGAAGAGTCTTTTTTCTGTTGAAGATTACAACCTGTAAAGTCGATATCGACATGTAAGGTTGCATTTCCCATCACAACTTCGTGAACCGGATTATGTGGCAGAATACCGACAGGAACAGGATTACGTTCAAAGATTGTATTTACTTCCGCAAATACATACTTGATGTCGTCCATTTTTCTCAGGCGTGACTTAATAGCATCAACGCCTTCATCGGAAATGTCGTGTGGGTGGATATGAATTCCGTTACTACTCGTGATCATGACAGACCTCATTTCAACTGAATGTTTTTGAGAAAATTGATGGTTGGATGCGCACAAGACATAGCCATAACCGCCATACCAAAAATAGGCGCATTTGATCCCATTTCTGAAAGTTCTAACTGCACAGATGTGTTAGTAAGTGTGTGACGATTGATGATGGCTTGTGTGCGTTCGAGGAAATGTTGGCTATTGGTACATACGCCACCATAAAGAATGATTTTTTCAGGGTTTGCAATAGTAATTGAGTTGATTACGCCGATAGCTAATGAATCTGAGAGTTCTTCGATGAGAGCCTGAGCTAAATGATCACTTTCAATACGGGCAAAAATCTCTGAACAGGATAATGCGTTACCCGTGATTGAGGCGTAGCGTTGTTCAATGCCTGAGCCTGAACAATATGTTTCAAGAGCCCCCTTATTATGCCAGTTGTTATTGAGTTGTTCGCGAGAGAGGATCATGTAGCCGATTTCACCGGCAGCGTTACGATTACCTCGCATCAATTTGCCATCGATGACTAAAGCAGAACCTAGTCCTGTACCAATGCCAATTAGCATTGCACTGCTGACGTTTTTGCACGAACCTGCGCAAATTTCACCAATTAATGCTGCTCGTACATCATTTTCAATAACAACCGGAATTCCTGTGGCAGTGTGCACTTCGTCAACTAAATTAAATCCTTCCCATTCAGGTAAATTAGGTGAACCCTCTAAGATAAACCCTGTTTCATGATTCACGATCCCGGCGGTCGCTATACCGATAGCAGCAATTTTGGTTCTATCTACCTTTAAGTCTGCAATGAAACTCAATATCGTTTGATTAAAGTGAGCCATAAAATCATGACGAGTTTTGGTCTTGAAAGTAGAGATAACCTTCTCATCGATTAGCTCTAAACCAGCATTAAATAAGGCCAACTTAATTTTTGTACCACCCAGATCGATGGACAATGTATAAGCACAATCATGATTAAATTTGAGTGGCGTTCCTTTTCGACCCATTCGGGTTTCTTCGTTGATCAACGAGCTTTCAACGACAAAACCTTCTTGTATTAGCTCTGCAACGATCTCAGAAATGGTTGCTTTGGTAATGTGAGTAATAGCCGCGATTTCTGCGCGAGTGGATAAATTGTGCTCTTTAATCACATTAAGCACAGTGACTTTATTTTGTACTCTCAGGGCTGTAGAGCCTTTCCCAGCAAGGTTATTTAGCATAAGTTTACCTTAAAAACTAAAGTTGCATTTTTTTGAACGCTATTCGCTGCTTTAGTGTGCAAATTGCTTTGTTTTTGTCTGATTTTTACGGAATATAGTTTTTAAGGTGAACTAATAACGTGCAGGACATCACATGTAGATGAAGTAAATGACGCAATTGACTCAAAAATGAGTCATTGGTCGAACTATTTTAGTTGGTAAACGGCAGTTAGTTAATCTTATGAACTATTGGTGGTAGATGCTAATGGACTGAGTTCGTAGTTAGTATGGTTTCTAAACTAGTAAATATAGAGAGGGGAATCACATGGCACTTTCGCTATGTAATGTTTGATATCGCGTGTCTTTAGTGCGAGGAAAGACAGTTTGTGAATCTTGGGATAAATCTATTTCTAAATGAGTACAAGAAGCTGGACGTTAAAGTGGATCTTAGCTTGTATCGTTGTGGGTTAAGCTGAAGCCAAATCGTATATAAAATAAAGGCCAGACTCGGTCTGACCTTTGTATATGGATAAACTAACTTATTGAGATGAGTATAAACAAGCTTCGCCTTCTGGGCGTGTTTTAAAGCGGCGATGAAGCCACATATATTGGCTAGGCGCAGCCATAATCGAGTGTTCGATGGCTTTGTTTATATATGCAGCTGCGTGTGTATCACACTCTTTTGGGTATTCATCAAGGGATGGATGAATCGTTAAAGTGTAGTGATCGTTGCTATCGCGAACCATCGTAAAGGGTACGACGGCACAATCGGAAGCGTTAACCAGTAGGCTCGTTCCTGTTGTCGTGCAGGCGTTTTCTACCGCAAACAGAGGTGCGAAGGTAGAGCGACGACGTCCATAATCATGATCAGGCGCATACCAAACGCGTTCACCAGTACTCAAGGCAT
Organism: Vibrio taketomensis; assembly: GCF_009938165.1. Lineage (NCBI taxonomy): Bacteria > Pseudomonadati > Pseudomonadota > Gammaproteobacteria > Vibrionales > Vibrionaceae > Vibrio > Vibrio taketomensis. Next base: position 924,452 of record NZ_AP019650.1, on the reverse strand, counting down.
GAATCATTTTCTTTACGTCTTTACGATCGATGAGCGTTCGGTTTGAACGTGAGCGACCTTTATATTGAAAATAATCAAAACATGGGTTGTTGTTTGGACGATACACTCCCATGCCTGACTTATGAATACCAAACGCGCGGGCACCTAGTTCAAGGTTCATAGAATGCACGGCAAGCATCATTGCGCCTTTACCTTGCTTTTCTAACTCGTCTAGTTGTTCCATACCAACGATGGTTACGTGTTTATTTACTCGGCGGTCAGACCAAAACCAAGCCATGGCGGTTTCAAATAATGCGATACCAGTATTGTCGATGTTATCAGCGATCAAACGATCTTTTTCTTGCGAATCCATTAGGGAAACACAAATCTAAATTGCGGCGGATGGTATTAGTTCGTTTTTCATTCGCCCCAAAACCAAACGGCCAATCCGCTTACCAAGGGCAAGCTGAAGTTTAAATGGCAGTAAGCTAAGTGCATACATCAGTGCGATGAGTAGCAAGGTTCCCCAATAGTTTGGAAGGAGAAATTGCCATTTAAAAACCGGAGTGGTTCGTGTCATTTGTTAAATTAATATGTCAAAGGTGCTGCAGTCTATATGGAAGTGGGGAGAACAACAAACGAATAATTCGTTGCAGCGCAAATAATGCGTGTTATTAATTGTTATTGCGGTACACATATGCATTAAGCGATTGTTTTGCAATGGTGTATCTGTGCAGAGCGAGCAAGAGCAGCGTACCAGAATTTGACGGAGAAGCTGCTCTGGTAGAAGAGAGTATGTGTTAGTATGCTCCAGCGGAATAATGTAGCTCGTAGCTATGGCTGTATATTTCGATGATGTTACCAAACGGGTCTTCCATATAAATCATGCGATATGGCTTTTCCCCAGGGTAATAATAACGAGGGGCTTTCATTCGTTTCTTCCCTCCCGCAGCGACAATTTTCTCCGCCAATCCCTCTACATCTGGATCTTGTACGCAAAAGTGGAAGACGCCCGTTTTCCAGTATTCAAAATTGTCTTCTGGATTTTGCTGGTTCTTAAACTCAAATATTTCAACGCCGATGCGGTCTCCGGTCGAAAGATGCGCGATTTTAAATCGCTCCCAGCCAGCACCGAATACATCAGTGCACATTTCTCCAATGGCTGAGTCGTCTTCGGTAATTTCAGTCGGTGCCATAATCAGATACCAGCCCATGACTTCAGTGTAGAATTTCACCGCAGCGTCTAAATCTGGAACGGATAGGCCAATATGGCTGAAAGAACGAGGATAAGTATGGTTAGTATTGGGAGGGGTGATCATATTGCATTTCTCCATTAATGCGACGTAACGAGAGGGCTGTAGACCCTCGATTTGTATACGCCGCTAAAATGGCAATGATCAGCGGTTTTCCTCGAGTAGTAAGTTTCGTTTAAGTTCGAGTGCCATGATTTCTTTACGCAGTTCCTCATATGCCAAGGGATCTTCTAATTTTTCGAGGGCTTCTTTTTTTGCGCTGATTTGTTTCATAATTTCTACAACAGGTGGTAAACAGTTGGCGTCTTTTAGAATTTTCATACCAAGGCGATGTTCTGCAGGTGTTCTAAAGTATTCTTCAAGCACTATATGTGTGATTTATACATGGCCTAGAGAGACGTGTTGAGCAATACGTTATGAGTTAGTTATAGTTAACCGTGTAATGAACTTGAATAAAATCATTAGCAAATGCGGTTGCTTTGGCTTGTTCAAGTTTGATATCTCGAGCAGTTTTACCAAAGAGTGGTACGCCTTCTCCTAGAAGGATTGGGGCTTTGGTAATGAGCATTTCATTAATCAGTTGCAGGTTAATAAAGGCTTGAATGGTTTTGCCTCCATCAATGTAAGCATGCTTGTGCCCTTGGCTTTCGAGCGTTGCCATGAGTGAGTGCAAATCACCGGAATAAAGCTCGACTTTATCTTTCATATTGTCTGGTGCATGTTTTAAAGTGTTGCTCAAAACGATGATGCGCATATCTCCATAAGGCCATTGTTCAGGAGTTAGGTTCATGTTGGAGATTACCTCCATACATTTTCTGCCCATGATCAAGCAATCTTGAGAGGCGATAAAGCTAGACCATCCCATATCAGCGTGTTCACCCATATCCACGTCAGTCTTTCCTGCGGTATGAAGCCAATCGACACTGCCGTCGGTTTTTGCGATAAAGCCATCTACGCTGGTGGCGATATATACGGTACATTTCATCGTTTTATCTCTTCGTTGTACGCCAGACATCGCATGTGTTTGGCTTATCATTTGAGTATAAGTTATAATAATTCTACACTGTAGAAATTATTAATAAGTCTAGCGAGGCCATGAAATGACTGTCAAGCAGAAAAAGCGAGGCCGCCCCCGCACACATGAGGGGCAACTCAGCGCGAAAAATATCATGGAGATGGCTAAAGCCATGATGAGAGAAGAAGGAAAAGTACCCAGTATCCGTAAGCTAGCGTCAAATTTAGATGTCGATGCGATGGCGATTTATTATTACTTTGAAAACAAAAGCTGCTTGTTGGAAGCGATGACGACTTCGCTAATCGAAGAGGTTTATCAACCTAATGGCGAACAAGATTGGAAACTGGAGCTTAGGCTACTTTGTACGAGTTACTTAACTTTGCTCTCTAACTATTCTGGTTTGTTAGAAACGTTATTGAATATGAGCGCGGAAAGCCCAGCAAACGTGTTTATGCAGCGTTTTAGTCTCATCATTGAACCCCTCAAGCTTAATAAAATCGCTGAACAAAATGCCCTTGATTTATTGGTGGATTATTTGCACGGATTTGCGTTAGCAATGAGGTGCAATAACGGTGAGAGCCCGCTGGAGTTTGATATGTTGGATGGGCCGCTGGCGCTTTATTGTTTGGGGTTAGAGCATGTGCGCGTTAGAGATAAACAAACTCAAATCAGTGATGTTACGATGAATGCGCATCTTTGAAATGACTGCCGAAGCTTAGTTTAAATTTAATGAATTATCGCTGGTTTTTCTGCGTTTTTTAACCTTTATGTCACGCAAAATTTGAGTGTCTAAAAGGCTAAAAAAACTCTGTTGTAGAAGCAGCAAATTTGAGATTGCGAGATTGAAAAAAGTAGTCTTCTGAGCTAATTGTTGTGTGATCTGTTTAGTATTCGGAAGCGACACATGACCTACAGTCAAGAGCACCTAGTTGACGGCGATATTCAGCCAGTCAAAAGCACATATAATTATAAACGCAACGCAGCAAAGGCGATTTTTACCTTAAAAGGCACTCTTGAAAATATCCAAGCAGATAAGAGTCTCGAAGAGAGCGACATTTTGTTTTTAAACGCTTGGATGAGTAATGCAGAGGGGATGAAAAATCATGACCTGTTTGCTGATATTTATGGACAAATACTGATTGTGCTTCAAGCTGGACGCTTGTCCCAGTATGAGAAGGCGATGCTAGAAGTTAAGTTACAACAGCTGACAGAAGATACGGGGTTTGCTGATAGTCAATTTGAAACCAATGTGAATCATATTCTTGGCTTTTTAAGCGGTATTTCTGCTGACGATAAGCTTTGCGATGAAGAATTGGCTCAACTGGCAACGTTACTTAACCAAAATCCGGCAATGACAGCCGTTTGGCCTGTCTCTGCGCTGCTCTATCGATTACGCAATATCGCGGACAACAGCGAATGGGACATTAATGAGCAGGATGATTTTCTGAAGCTGATTAAGTCTATCTCAGGGCAGTCACTTGATGATAATCGATTATTGCATGGCGTCTCAGCCGACTTCTCTACGAGCCAAGAGACCGATATTAGCGTTGAAGGCAAGTCAATCTGTTTTGCTGGTCAGTTCTTAAGTGGCTCAAGTGCCGCACAACAGGAAAAAGCATTGCGTTTAGGGGCGGAGATCCAGTCTCGAGTCACGAAATGCTTGGATATTCTCGTGCTTGGCTCAGTAGCCAATAAAGATTGGCGTAGCAGTAATTACGGCCGCAAAATTGAGTCAGCCCTTAAAGTTCGCGCGAAAGGCGGCAATGTTCAAATAATCAATGAAGAGCAATGGAATATTATTTGCTCATAATGCAAAAAAGCTAAGCAATCATCGCTTAGCTTTTTTAATTCTGCTTTGGCACTCGTTATTGCGCGGCGTAAAACGCTGCAATATCGCGTAAGTCTTGATCGTTGAGGCGACTAAGTTGTGCCGCCATCATCTGGCCCATTGATGTTGTACGCTTACCTTCTTGATAATCACGCATTGATTGGTACAGATATTGGGCGTGTTGGCCTTTTAAGTTTGGATAAGCAGGATTACTTGCTTGTCCTGTTGCGCCATGGCAAAAGCCACAGCTTGGAGTTTTCGCTTTACCTAATTCCGCATTCCCAAATGATTCGGCATGGCTAGCCATTGGACTAAGTAGAAAAAGAGTAAGAACCAATAATTTACGCATAAGGTTTGTATCGAATAGATGTGAATTGCTTGCAATATTAAAGCTTCCCCTAAGGGGAAGCTCAATAGAGAGTATGTTCAACTGACTGATATGTAGCCAAATTAAAGCTATTATGCTTTAACGTATTGGCGAATGGCGGACAGAAGTGTTTCAATATCCTGCGCACTAACATCTTTGTGAGTCACAAAACGCATTGGGTTGGCAGCTGATGCCGTAATGCCTTGCTCAGCGAGTGTCGCCACTAATGCTTGAACATCAATGGTTTCATCGATTTTGGCAAACACGATGTTGGTTTGAACAAATTCCACATTGACCGAAAAGCCAGGAATGATATTCAAGCCTTCAGCAAGACGTTTGGCATTAATATGGTCTTGTTTAAGCTGTGCAATTTGCTCCGTTAAAGCAAGCTTACCTGCCGCGGCTAAAATACCCGCTTGGCGCATGCCGCCACCCACCATTTTTCGTAAGCGACGAGCTTTGGCAATGTACTCTTTGCTACCAAGAAGTAGCGAGCCAACTGGCGCACCTAAACCTTTAGATAGGCACACGGTCATTGAATCAAAGTATTGAGCAATTTCTTTGACATCAATATCAAGTGCAACAGCAGCATTATACACACGAGCACCATCTAGATGCATGGCAAGACCATGTTGGTTTACAAACTCACGAGCTTCAGCAAGGTAGCTCATCGGAAGTACTTTACCGTTAATGGTGTTCTCAAGGCTTAGAAGTCGAGTGCGAGCAAAGTGGTTGTCATCAGGTTTAACCGCAGCCGCAAGTTTATCGAGTGGTAAAGTACCATCGGGATTATTTTCAATTGGTTGTGGTTGAATAGAACCAAGAACAGCAGCGCCGCCGGCTTCGTATTTATAGTTGTGCGCTTGTTGGCCGCACAAATACTCATCACCACGACCGCAATGCGACATCAAACCGAGTAGGTTGGCTTGAGTGCCTGAAGAGGTGAACAACGCAGCTTCAAAACCATGTCTCTCTGCTGCCCATTGCTCGAGTTCGTTGATGGTTGGGTCATCACCATAAACATCATCACCAACAAGAGCTTCAGCCATCGCTTTACGCATGGCAGGGGTCGGTTTTGTGACCGTATCAGAACGAAAATCCATTGTTATTCCTAATTAAATTGCTTTGGGGTTAGAGGTAGCCACAGAGTTTTGCTTTGCTGAGGCAGGCGATGCTTTTCGCATCGGTAATGCTACCATCAATGATCATTTTCTCAATGTCGTGGAGTGGTAAGTGCAAAACCTCAATCACTTCGTCATCGTCGCATTGGTAGCGAGCGGTTTTATTTAATTGTTTAGCCACAAACAGGTATTGGATCTCGTCACAGAACCCAGCAAGTGGGGTGACCTGACCGAGAGGATAGATTTCTTCGGCACTAAACCCTGTTTCTTCTTCAAGTTCGCGTGCAGCGCATTGTGCAATGGGTTCATCTTGCTCAAGCGTACCAGCAGGCAATTCCAACAACCACTTCTTGAGTGATGGGCGGTATTGTTTGATTACGACAATGTTGCCATTTTGGTCGATGGGCAAAATGACTGCGGCACCGGGATGAGCAATTGTGGTGTGAGTGATGTTTTGTCCATTAGGAAGCTCAACGCGTTCTTCAATTAGAGAAATGCGTTTCCATGTGTGGATCACGGTTTTATCTGTCACTGGAATCTAAGCGCCATCAGTAAGTTAAAAATATTGTGTATAACAGGAATATACATTACCTCCATATGGTTTGGATTGAAAGTCAGTCAATATAAGCGCTCACGAGCGATTGTGAATTGATCGTGATGGATGTCGTAAACTGAAAACAAAGATTTCATATCGTTACAACAAAACAGTATCTGCTATAAAGATTTGCTCTCCGAAATAAATTCACATATAACATATGTGTAACAAATGATTAACTTTGTCTAGGCCGAATTGTTTTCACAAGGAGCAATCTTTTGCCGGTACTTTCTCACATGAGCTACGCAAACAAAGCGCTGTTATCAGAACGAATCAATAAATTAGCTAAGGCCCTATCTGATGGTGTCTATGAACGTGAAGACACCATTAAAATGTGTCTGCTTGCAGCACTTGCTGGTGAAAGTGTTTTCTTGCTCGGTCCTCCTGGTATAGCTAAGAGTCTGATCGCAAAGCGACTTATTCAAGCTTTTGACCATTCGTCTTATTTTGAATATCTAATGACTCGCTTCTCAACTCCGGAAGAAGTCTTTGGTCCGCTGAGTATTCAAGAGCTCAAAGACAATGGACGTTATGTAAGGTTGACTGAAGGCTACTTACCTACGGCTCAAGTTGTCTTTCTGGATGAAATTTGGAAAGCAGGCCCCGCCATTCTTAATACGCTACTAACAGTAGTAAACGAGAAAACGTTTAAAAACGGCAACGAAATAGAAAAAGTGCCAATGCGTCTTTTGGTTTCCGCATCGAATGAGTTACCTGATGAAGATAGCGGTCTTGAAGCTCTTTACGATCGCATGTTGGTGCGTATCTTTGTCAATCGCATTCAAGATAAACAGAATTTTAAGTCGATGCTGACAGTCGGAACGCCGCAAGAGGCGGTCATTCCTCCGGAGCTTGTGATTACCGATCAAGAATACCATCAATGGCAACAAGAGCTTGATCAGCTTGCTCTGACCGATGAAGTATTTGAAAAACTCTATCAATTGAAATCACTACTTGAACAAAAAGCGTTAAATTCAGGCGTGCAGTTTGCCGAATCTGATATGTATGTCTCTGACCGTCGTTGGAAGAAGTCCGTCAAATTGCTTAAAGCCAGTGCGTACTTTAATGGACGAGACAGCATTAACCCACTCGACTTAATGTTGCTTCAAGATTGCTTGTGGAACAGCGCCGAATCGCGAGAGCTCGTGTGGCAAGTGATGAAAGAGTTTGCTTTAAATTATGCCTTTGACCAACAGGCTGTCGCCTTGCAAATGAGCCATTGCCAAGAAGAGCTAACAGAGGTTCAAGAGGAGCTGGAAAATCAGTTCGCAATGCAACTTTCGAGTGAAACCACGACAGGTCTAATTAAGAAAAGTGTCCATCATTATGACCTCAGTTCAGCAAAGAGCTATCAAGTTGGTAATGCCCGAGATTTGGTTAAACTCGTGCTATTGCAAAGCAACATGTCGGTATCTGAGGGAGAAAAAGGGGACAGCCGTTGGATTTATGTACCCAAATCCGACCTAGAGCGAGTCGTGAAAGATGCGGGTGGGGAAGTTTACGGTTACGTTAATCAAAATAGCAAAATGTGTCGCCTACGCTTTGAAATTGATGCTGCAAATAACCTTGTCATTAAAGATATTGCCAATCGAGCGGTATTGGTGAGCTTGGTTACGCATCAAGGTTTGGATTCAGAGATCCATAACACATGGCTAAACAAGGCAGAAACCGCGCTGCGCAAACTCGAAGAAGCGGAACATAATCTACGCCTCGCTAAATCCCACTTCCATGGTGCACTGCCGCATAGCTTTATTAACCCAGAATTACCTCGCGTTATGGAGTCTGGTTTACAAACGCTGCAAAAACAGTTGGAAACCAACAAAGCAGAGAGTGAACGCCTTGTGTTCCGCTTCAAAAACCTTGATCAGTTCTTTGCTTAGGAGGTAATGATGTTAGGTGCTGATAGCCTCAATTTAGCTTTGATGATTGCAGATTCAGGTATTGTAGATAGCGCCGTGAATGATTTGATGGCTCGTAGCCAAGTGATGGCGATGGCTGAAAATCGTGGCATGAAATCATCGGTGAAAAATCACCTTTTAAAATGGCGGGGAAATGTAAAAAAGCGCATTACTCGAGTGTGTGAAACCGAACGTTTTCAGCAGGAACTGGCATTATATCAAGAAGTGATACATTGGGATGAAGCGACCTTTTTTGTGCGTATTCCAGATGTGGTCAAGAAACTGGAATGGCATAGCGCTTTTTATATTGAAGCGAGAAAGTTGCTAGAGCAAAACAAAGGCTTAAGTAATCCCATGTTTGCACATTATTTTTGCGACCAATGGTATCAGAGCCTTTCCGATGCGATTAAACAAGCTCAAGTAAGTGAGCTCAAAGCGAACAAAGAGAAAGTGCTTCAAGACCTTTATCAGCGTATGGAAACCATGAAAAACATGGAGCAAGTGACGCAGGAAGGGGACGAAAACAGTGTTGGTCGCTTATGGGATATGGCGGCCGCCAAACTGACAAAAACCGATTTGTCTGTTATGAAGCGCCATGCTGAGTTTTTGAAAAAGAATAAAACCTTACAGGAAATCGCTGAACAACTAGGGCGAATGGCAAACGAAGTGAACGACCCAGAGCTCAATCAAACGCCAAATGAAGAGTTACGTGTTGTGGATGAGCTTTCAGATGAAGCTACAGATGACATTATCGGCATCAAGCAGGGTGACGATCTCAATAAGTTGTTGCCTAACGAGACGATGTTTTTGGCTTACCCCGAGTTGGAAGTGGTGTTCTACAAACACTTTGCTGATAAGCGTTTGTTGAATTATCGAACACAGGGCAAATCACGCAGTTTACGTAAAGTTCGAGCTCATACTCCAGATAATGCAAAAGCGGAAATCGAGAAAGGTCCATTTGTTGTTTGTATTGATGCTTCTGGTTCGATGAATGGTTTCCCTGAGCAATGTGCGAAAGCCATGGCGTACGCATTAATGCAGATTGCGTTAGCAGAAAACCGAGATTGCTATGTGATGTTATTTTCGACTCAGGTCATTACATATCAGTTAACCAGACAAGATGGTCTTCGCGAGGCGAGTGATTTTCTAAGCTACAGTTTTCATGGGGGAACAGACCTTCAACCTGTATTGACAAAAACCATAGAGTTAATGCTTGGTGACCGATACAGAAATGCCGATATGGTGGTGATCTCAGACTTTATCGCCCCTGCGCCAATGGAAGAGCTTCAACAGCAAGTCGCCGCGTTAAAGCAGCGTCATAATCGTTTTCATGCGATATCGCTGTCAAAATATGGTAATCCCGATTTGATTGGGATGCTTGATCATTTTTGGGCTTACCACCCAAACATCGTTGGGCGGTTAATGCGTAAATGGTAACTCTTAGTTGATCTGTCGTTGCTTGTTGATTGAAATTATAATTTGCGGTAGCAACGACATTAAGATCATTCCCGCCATGAGTGAATATTGCCATAAACTATAGCTCTCACCCACGAGCAAAACGCCGAGCAAGATGCCTGCGATGGGGTTAGCAATCCCACCAAAAGTAAAATCGACCACGCTCATGCGTTGTAATAGCCAGACGTACATACCATAACCCAGTGCGGTGTTAAGCACGGCAATCCAGAGTAGTCCGCTAATATTACGTAGGTTCAGTTGGTTGATTGCCGTGATGTATTGTTGTGGTTCAAACGCGGCATGAACCATCGCAATGATGGCTAACAAAGCACCGCCAATAATCAACTGCCAAGTTAATACCTGCCACCAATGCATAGACACGCCTAAACGCTTGGTTGCATCACTGCCGAGAATAATGCAAAAAATGGCAGAAAATAGTGCGAGCAATCCGATTGGATTCAGTTCGATCTGGCTTGGGTTAAACAGTAGGCATGCCAGTGCAATCAGAATTAAACCGCAAATTAATTGTGTCATTTGGGGTTTATGACGGTAGACCACGATTTGGAATAACATAGCAAAAACAGGGACCGACATCATACCAATTCCTGAAATCGCAGAGGGAAGGGTTAATGCTACAACGAAGATTAAAGCAAAAAAGGCACTGATGTTAACACTGCCAAGCAGCAGTAACTGGCGCCACTGTTTGCCTTGTGGCCATGTTGGTTTTAATAGCAACAAGAGTAACCCAGCAGGTAAGGCACGCAATGCTCCCAGCATCAGTGGAGGCCAATCTGGAACGGAAAACTGTGTGACTGCGTAAGTCGTGCCCCAAAAGAAGGCAGGTATCATTGCTAAAAGAATGGCCATAAAAAACATCAAACCAGAACAGAAACCGCAAATTTACTCCCTTCGTTCTATGAATGCAAAAAAGCAGTTGAAGAGGATTTTTCGAAAGAACAATCTCCACGAGCGCAAATGCCACCGGTTGTTGGGCAGAGAAATTTTAACCAATTAGATCAATAGATCATCCATCTGCGTTAATTATCAGCAAACGAATCGAAATTTTAGAAATTTGTTTGACTCCCACCCCAGAATCCGTAAAGTGTGCAGCGAACGCAGCGGTGGGTAACTTAAGCGTTTCAATAAGGCGCCTTGGCAGAGTGGCTATGCAGCGGATTGCAAATCCGTGGACCTCGGTTCGACTCCGGGAGGCGCCTCCATACTCTTCTTTGTAGAGTATAAGATTTTAGCAGAATGAGTGACCAAACTGATTCTGTAGATGGTGTTTTACTTACTTCAGTAAAGGCATCACAAATTTAGATTTGTGTGCCCTGGTGGTGAAATTGGTAGACACAAGGGATTTAAAATCCCTCGACGTTCGCGTCGTGCCGGTTCAAGTCCGGCCCGGGGCACCATCTAACCAAATAAAGATGTGGATTGATAATCCTCTGTTCGCTGGCCGGCCGAAATGTCGGAGCATCAAGTTCAGCCAGAGACACCATCTAACTCCAATTCCTTTCAGGATATAAAAAGGCGCCTTGGCAGAGTGGCTATGCAGCGGATTGCAAATCCGTGGACCTCGGTTCGACTCCGGGAGGCGCCTCCATTCATTTCTCTAAAATAATCCCTCACTGACTCAATCAAAAAGAATTGTCGTTAATTTGATATATTGTTCTGTCTAAATTTTCATCAAACAAATTTAAACGTTTGCTCGAATTGTTTACCTTTCGCCTGTTTGCAGGGTATCATTGCGCCCCTTTTTTTAAGAGCGTTGTGTTTTTGTTTAAGACGATCCGTATTGTTTGTGTTTTTATACTTCTGTTTGTAGTTTGTATCTTCTCTTTCGAATATCTAAAGACACCTAAAATTCAGCCAGCAACACACAGCAGTGGTTTGGGTAAGAGTCAGCAGCTACCAAAGTACATGTGGCATGAATTGTTAGAGCAGTCGCATGTCGAACCCGAAAGAACACTGTGTGAAATGCAAAAGATTCTATCCTCTAGCGCACAACCATCAGCTAGAGATTGGGTCTATCAATATCTGATCCTCAACAATATCGCTAATCATAGCGACGATCCTTGGATTGACACCTCTTTAAGCAAAATTCCGCCTAAAATCTATCAGTTGGATTGGATTCCGACACTGCTTTCTGCAGAGAATGCGCTTCACACTTGGTACTCTGGTGATAAAAGAGTGGCCCTAATGGCAATGGAAGCTGCGGTCGCTGAAATCGAAAAACAAGAGTTTTGGTTCCTGTTACCCCGCTTGCTCAATTGGGCTGGCAATATGGCTCTGTCTGAAAATGACATCCTTCATGCCCAAAAATATCTACTGAAAGCTGAATATTTGTCAAAGCTACGCAGTGACGAATTTTCTCTGAGTCTAAGCAATTACAATCTATACAAGATGTATTACAAACTCGGACAATGGGAAGAGGCGCTTAACCATATTCAAGCGGCTAGACGTTTAAAGGAAGAACTTCCATCAATTAACAACGATATCCTGCAAATTTATTGGTATAACGAAGCGGTTACCTATAATCACTTACATCAATATGACAAAGCTAAATTGGCGTACTTAAAAGCAAGCGAGTATTTTCAAAACGGAAAAAAATCCGATCGATATTATGTGCTTGATCTGAGAACTCAAATTGCTATTTCTTTGATGGAGGATGATTATGAGCGCACTAATGCTTTGGTACAAAAGTGCATATCCACAGCAACGTTGTTTGATTTGCCCTACAGTTTAGGGCGTTGCTATCACAAACAAGCCAAGCTGGAGTTGACCAACAAACGTTATCAACAGGCATTGAGTGCGGTTGATGCCAGTTTGAAAAGCTATGAAAAATTTGACAGCGCAAGCGCCATCCTAAGCGCGATGAAGCTCAAAGCACGTATTTATGAATCTCAGGGAAATTTTGAGTCAGCATACGATCTCGCAAAGCAGATCTACGCGACGGAGAAAGAGCAATTGTTGCTCAAGGTTCGAGATTTAACTCATGCCCAGGAAACGTTTGATCTAGCGAGACAAGTTGATGAGCTCAGCCTTGAAGTCATCCTGAACAGCAATAAACTCGATCGAACCAATCAATATCTTGATTACGCCAAATGGTTGGGTTTTTTATCTATCGTTATGATTTTCATGATGTACGCGCGTACTTACATGATTAAACGCGAAAATGCTCGATTAGTCGTGCGCTCGAGTGTTGATCAGCTAACAGGTTTACACAATCGTCACTACTACTATCAGCAACTAGTAAAAGGCGAAGCGATTTCACTTGATCAACACTATCACTTGGCACTGCTTGATATTGACCATTTCAAAGGGATTAATGATAGTTACGGCCACCTTGTCGGTGATGAAGTACTGAAACAGCTTGCTGAACGCATCCAGCCTTGGTTATTACCCCAAGAATTATTTGTGCGTTGGGGTGGGGAAGAGTTTTTGTTGTTAATTAAAGCTGATTCTCAATCAATCGAGCGTTTAGAAAGAGTGCTAAAAACGTTAGCTATCATGCCCTTTAATACCTCTGCTGGTGGACTTATTGTTACCAGCTCAATAGGTGTGAGTGGTAAAGTCACTCCTGCGCAATTACTTGCAGATGAAAGCCATTTTTTAGAAGCAGATGAACGGTTATACAGCGCGAAGTTGCAAGGCCGAAATCGAATCGTCACCGACTAATATCAAAACGCCCCAACATGTGAAGGGGCGTTTTCGATGGAGGGATCAATTACAGTAAGGTGATCTTATGAGCTTCACACTCGGCGATCATTGCGTCCGGCCAAATGGAAGATTGCACTTCACCAATATGCGCTTTTTGTAAGAAGAACATGCAGATGCGTGATTGACCGATACCGCCACCAATCGTGTATGGTAAAGACTTATCTAAAACCATGCTATGGAAAGGTAAAGATGCGCGGTCTTCACAACCTGCAATAGCAAGTTGCTCTTTTAGGCTATCTTCACTGACACGAATACCCATCGAAGAGAGCTCTAGCGCGCTATCCAATACTGGGTTCCAGAACAGTAGGTCACCGTTTAGGTTCCAATCATCATAGTCTGGAGCACGGCCATCATGGCGTTCACCATGAGAAAGGGTATGGCCGATGTTTTGAATAAATACCGCCCCAAATTCTTTACAAATCGCGTTTTCACGCTCTTTAGCGGTGAGCGTAGGGTATTTATCTAACAGCTCTTGTGAAGTAATAAAAGTAACTTTCGCTGGCAGGCGTTTTTTCAGAACCGGGTACTCTTGGTAGATGAAGTTTTCCGTTTTTAAAAACGCGTTGTAGATTTTTTCTACCGTAGTTTTTAAATACGCGTCAGTGCGCATTGATTTATCGAGAACTTTTTCCCAGTCCCATTGGTCGACATAAATAGAGTGAATGTTATCTAACTCTTCATCGCGACGAATCGCGTTCATATCGGTATATAGGCCTTCATCTTCAAGAAAACCGTAGCGGCCAAGCGCCATACGTTTCCATTTTGCTAATGAGTGAACAACTTCTACATTCGCGCCATTATCATCAAGCAAATCGAAGCTAACTGGGCGTTCTGTTCCGTTTAGGTTGTCGTTAAGTCCCGTTTCAGGTTTAACAAACAGCGGTGCGGACACACGAGTGAGGTAAAGCTCATATGCCAATGCAGTTTCGAAATAATCTTTGAGTTTTTTGATTGCGACTTCAGTATCACGAAGGTCAAGAAGTGGTTCGTAACTTTGAGGAATTTGCAGTTTCATGAACATCCCTTGTTCTTAAAGTGTCTATTTTTTAATACCTTACGACAGTGCTGTGTTAGCGTCTAGATATTTATGTATCAATGTTTAGAAAATTTGCTTTGCCGCGAGCAGCATAGGGTAATTTGCTGATCGTTAGCCAACAAGAGAGCATGAATGTTGGCTAACGTGCGCCCGAGCGTTCTATTGAACCACTTCTTTTATTTGGAATTGTTCCATCAAACGCTGCAATGCTTCAATGTTGTCAACCAACTGGCGAGTACGTTCAATGGAAGTGTTTGAGGTAAGGGAAGTTTCCTCAGCCAATTCTTTGATGTTCACGATATTACGGTTGATCTCTTGTGTGACTGACGCCTGTTCTTCAACGGCAGCGGCGATTTGGTGGCTACTGTCATTGACACTATCAAGCTGATTAGAAATATGACGTAGCATTCCACCCGTTTCATCTGCGCGCGCTTTACAACGCTCCGAGAGCTCGAGTCCTTTTTCCATCGCGTTTACCGCGCTGCCTGAGGTGTCTTGAAGCTGGCGAATCATCGCGTGAATTTCATTCGCAGAATCGCCAGTTTTTGACGCTAAATTCCGTACTTCATCCGCCACCACTGCAAAACCTCGACCCGCTTCACCAGCGCGCGCGGCTTCGATCGCTGCATTGAGCGCTAACAGGTTAGTTTGTTCTGAAATGGCTGTGATTACATCCAAAATGCCATCAATTTTTTGCGTATCTTGTGCCAGTTGGTTAATTACGCTTTGAGCATGGTTAAGCTCTGTCACTAACATATCCACTTCTTGGATCGTCGATTCAATCGATGCTAAGCCATTAGATGAATGCTCGTTGGCTTCTTCCGCCATGGTTGAGGCTGCAGAAGCTGCGTTAGCGACTTCGGTAATAGAGTGGGTGAGTTCTTCAACTGCAGTTGCGACTTGCTCGGTTTCGGCGCATTGCTGCGCTAGGCTTTGACCAATGGTTTGAATAGTACCAAATTCATCTTCCGCACTGATTAAAATATGGCCCGACGTTTCTGTCGCTCGTCCGGTAATTGCGCGCAGTTCAGCTTTTCGCATGATAAGCGCTAATTCCACTTGAGAATAACTGTCAAATTTATCGGCATAGACAGTTTCCATGAGTGGGTTGTCATAGGCTTCTTTCGCAATTGTTTTGAGGTTGCTAAAGCGTTTGTATTGATAGCAACTCACTCCAAACAAAAGTCCACAAAGACCAAGGGCGACAAATGAAATCCATTGCGGTGTCATGATGGATTGGATCAGTAAAGCGGTAAAGAGTAGGCCAACCAACAAGAGTGCGCTCAAATGAAAGTCAAAGCGTTTGGTATTCACTTTTTTACCTTCACGCAGTTTTTCATACGCTGCTGCCGCGCGATTAATCTGACCGTTACTCGGCTTGGAGCGCACTGATTGGTATTCAACAATATTGCCTTCACTGTCTTTGATTGGTGTGACAAAAGCAGAGACCCAATAGTGTTTATCATCGGTACATTGGTTTTTGACCAAACCCATCCAACTTTGTCCAGATTGCAGATAGCTCCACATTTGGGCAAAGGCTGCTTTAGGCATGTCTTTGTGACGGACAATATTGTGTGGTTTGCCCAGTAGTTCTTGCTCACTGTATCCTGCAATGTCGCAAAATTCTCGGTTGGCATAGGTAACGTAGCTTGAAGGATCAGTCGTAGAGATGAGATTACTTGCTGGGCTGAAATCTTTGTTTAGATGAGCATCTTTTTGGTTATTGTTGGCGCTGTTTTTAGTCATATTACATCCATATATTGTTATCAAATAGGTGATAACTGGTATCCAACCCATTTGTCGCGAAGCGCGCGACTTAATTTTGCAACGTTAGTCTTGCATCAGACATCATAGAAAGTTGAAATTTATATAACATGACTTAAATCAAAATGCTGATTTAATGGGCAATTCTTTTGATAAAAAGTTATTTTATCAATCAGATGTGACCAATGTGGCAATTCATTTATCATGCTCACAAGAAGGTTCGATTTTGTTGGTGTAATAATTCAGCGTTTGAGCCTAAAAACCAAACGTAATGAGCGTAAAATAGCCATACGATTGATATTTAAGAAAATAGTGTTGACGGAAAAGAATAATCCGGTAAAGTACGCCTCGTTCTCACGGCAAAGCTCGTTAGAACAGATGGTGTTTCCATCGCTTGATTGCGTTGCCCTGGTGGTGAAATTGGTAGACACAAGGGATTTAAAATCCCTCGACGTTCGCGTCGTGCCGGTTCAAGTCCGGCCCGGGGCACCATCTAACTGAAATTCCTTTCAGAATACAAAAAGGCGCCTTGGCAGAGTGGCTATGCAGCGGATTGCAAATCCGTGGACCTCGGTTCGACTCCGGGAGGCGCCTCCATTCGATTGCTTCAAAATTCCTTATAAAACATAAATTTATCATTTCTATCTCGTATAGCTAAAATCTCTCTAGTTAACGTTTTTATTTACGTTGGGTTGACACTTTCATCGTTTATGACGATTACAGTGCCCGTCGACTAAAATTAACAACAATGTACGCCAAAGGTGGAGTTTTTGTGTCGAGCGTGAGTTATCAGCATTCGCAGTTAGCAGCTTGTGAAGAGTGCGGCTTAGTAAGCCAACTTCCAGCAATGACAGAAGGGCAAGTCGCCAAATGTCCTCGCTGCGCACATACGCTATCCAGTTTAGCGAAACAACCTTGTCAAACACTGATGGCGTTTGCTGTCGCCAGTTTACTCATGCTTGCAATGAGTCTGCTTTTTCCGTTTATGTCTTTTAGTGTAAAAGGCATCACCCACGAAATTTTTCTGATCAATACCGTTGCTATGCTCGATGCCTTTGAACAAAGTGCTTTGGCATTGCTGCTTCTTCTGAGCGTATTAGTTCTCCCTGCCGTTTATGTCTCATTGATGGGGTGGATGCATTGGCGTATTTGGCGTAGCCAACGTTATGCCAAACGCCTTTCGACTAAGTGGATGCGAGTTTGTAAAATACTGGCGAAAATCGAGCCTTGGATCATGGCTGATGTATTCCTTATTGGGGTGCTGGTGAGTTTGGTTAAAATCGCAGCCATGGCCGATATTGGTTTAGGCTATTCGTTTTGGGCGTTTTGCGTTTACACCGTGTTGATTGTAAAAACGCTTTCATTAGTTGACCCTGTTTGGGTTTGGCAGCAAATCAAACCAAGCATGCCGGTTGAAACGGTCAATGCAGGTGATGATCACCTCTCTGGTACTTACACGGTGTGCCACCATTGCCATCAGATTAATCCGCACGTTGAAAATGCTCATAGTAAATGTATCCGCTGCGTAAGCACCTTACATGCCTACAACCCCAAGTTGAGTTTGCAACGTTCTTGGGCTTATTTATTGGCAGCAATCATTTTTTATTTTCCAGCCAACCTGTATCCCATCATGTATACCGTTAGCCTAGGCAGTGAAACTCCATCGACTATTTTGGGGGGCGTTGTGTTACTTTGGCAGTTAGGTTCATATCCTATTGCCGCTGTTATTTTTATTGCGAGTGTTTTTATCCCCATGGCAAAAATGCTCGCATTGGCTTGGATTTACTGGAACGCTAGAAAACCTGAGCCTCTTATGTTTGGTCAGGCAATAAAACGTCAAAAATTGTATCGAGTGACTGAGTTTATTGGTCGTTGGTCGATGATTGATATCTTTGTGGTTGCGATTTTGGTCGCACTGATCCAGTTACACAATCTTATGGCGATCACTCCAGGTCCGGCATCCTTATCGTTTGCTGCTGTAGTGATCCTCACTATGTTGTCTGCAATTTCATTTGATTCTCGCGTCATTTGGAGTGGTAGTCGTCCTTTGAAGGAGTTGCACTTAAATGAGTGAACAAAACGATATTCAAGCGAATATTAGTCAGCACTCGAATCTGTCCGCGATTTGGTTGATCCCGCTAGTTGCGCTCGGAATTGGCATTTGGATGCTGTATCAATATGTCAATAGCACCGGTCCTGAGGTGACACTGATCATGTCGGATGCATCTGGTATCGAGGTCGGAAAAACGCAAATTAAATCGCTCAACGTGAAGGTGGGCGTGGTCACAGACGTGACTTTGAGTAAAGACTACGACCACATCATCGTCAAAGCGCAGATGACTAAAGATGCCGCACGCATGTTACGCAAAGATAGCTTGTTTTGGATCGTTGAGCCTCGCGTGGGTAAAGAAGGCGTATCGGGCTTAGAGACTTTGCTTTCAGGCGCTTATATTCAGCTTCAACCAGGTAAAGCGACGGAGAGTCGAACTCGTTTTGATGTGTTAGATACTCCGCCAGTCGCTCCACCTAATGCTGAGGGTTTGCGTGTCGTATTGAATCACGACCTCGCGGGTCAGCTTTCTGTTGGCGATCCGGTAATCTATCAGGGCTTTACTGCGGGTCGTGTTGAAAAAGTGACGATCGATACGGCCAACCGTATTGCTCAGTATCAACTGTTCATCTTCAAACCGTTTGATAGCTTGGTGCGAACGTCGAGCCAGTTTTGGCTAAGTTCAGGCGTTGACCTTCAGCTTAACGCCGAAGGGTTCAAAGTAAGAATTGATTCAATTGAATCTATGCTCAGCGGCGGTGTCAGTTTTGGTGAGGTGGAAAATGATAATCCGGGTCAATTAGTGACGAAAGATTACCGTGAATTCGCACTGCACAATTCGAAAGTAGACGCGGAAGAGGGGATTTATCGCCAGTCCGTAAAATATGTCGTGTTATTCAAAGATTCGTTACGAGGGTTAAAAGTAGGGCTCCAGTTGAATTTCGTGGTTTGAAAATTGGTAGTGTCACCCGTGTACCTTGGCGCCGAGCTAAGCTAGAGGATGGTTTTGACATTCCTAAACTCGGAGTGCAAATCAAACTAGAACCGCGTCGAATCTTCACCTTCGATCAAGGTGAAACGTATACCAATAAACAGTTGATGGCATTAATTCAACGCGAATTTGAAAACGGTCTGCGTGCGAAGCTTAATACTGGTAGCCTGCTAACAGGTGCACTATACGTCGAGCTTGATTACACCGAAGAGAAAGAAAAATACGTGGCCGAGACGATAGATGGCAATCCGGTTTTCCCTTCAATGCAAAGCGAAATAGCGGAAGTTCAAACCAAGATGATGGAAATCCTGAATAATGTGGCGAATCTGCCGTTGAATGACAGTGTTTCTTCATTGAATGGTTCTCTAGCGCAACTAGAAAAAACGTTGAGTTCGGCAGAGCAAACCATGAACAGTATTCGCACTATGGTTGAGCAAGACGATACGCAATCTTTACCAACGGAACTCAAACAAAGTTTACAGCAGCTTCAAACAACACTTGATAGCTTCAGCTCGCAATCTAGTGTGTATCAAAACCTTGATCAGTCGTTGCTAGAGCTTGAGAAAACCATGAAAGCGCTACAGCCTGTGTTGAAGCAAATTGAGGATAAACCAAACGCGCTGATCTTTGGTGATGAGGTAAGTGATGATCCGCAACCAGTAAAAGGAACGAGTAAATGAGATACATTTTAATGGTGTGTTGTTTGGCTTTGGTCGCATGCTCATCGCAACCAACATCAAACAATCAGCAATACCTGTTACCGGATTCGGAACAAGCGATCGTCGCTTCGTCTAAAGCACCGCTTTTGGTTATTGACGTTGAATTGGCGCAATACTTAGATGTGGATGGCATTGTTTACCGCGTTTCTGATTCAGAAGTTATCGAAGCAAAACAAAATCAATGGGCGATGGATTTGCGTCGTCAATTGCAAAATCAAATCGTTGCCCAATTGAAAGCTAAACAAACTCAATATTGGCCCGTGCAGCTAAATAATGCGTTGAAGACGCAAGACAGCGATAGTTTGGTGGTAAATATTGAGCGATTTAATGGTAGCTATACTGGTGATGCTCAAGTGAGCGGAGAATGGATGTTGATCTCTCCAGAGGGAAAAATTCACCAAGTTCAAACGTTCAATTATGCTGTTCCTTTAGATAATGAAGGGTATGCTGCGTTAGTAAAAGCAATGAGCGAAGGTTTACAAATGGTGACAGATGAAATATCTGCATCTTTTTAAGCTCGTTTGATCTCAACGTTGTTAAGCGCGAGATGGCTAAATAGAACAAGGATCGGTTTTATTTAGCATCTCGCGCTTTCGCATTGGCATGCTGTCAATCTCTTGTTTTACTTCTCGCCAATTCGTTGACTTGCCCCAACGAAGCTTCTCTCCGCCATCTTTACCAATCAAAATGGTTGTGTGTTGATCTGGATTGACACGATAGATATTAAACAAAGCCCCGAGGTCAAAGTGCTGCTTTATCCAATCCGGTTGGGAATAACCATCTTGTGTTACGACAATGGTGACAACGTCACGGTGGGTGAGCGAGCAATCATGTAAGAGCGCTTCCAGTTCAAACTGTTTCACGTGTTCGTCTTGTGAAGGCGCAAAATAAATGACGCTGCGATGTGGCCAAGCTTCTGCATAGGCAGGGTATCCCATAGCGAATGGAAAATAAAGCAGCGATAGCAAGCCAATTAATAAGCGCTTCATACATACCTACTTATATCGCCAGTGCGATAAAAACAACGAAACCAGTCAGATAACCTTGCTCGAACAGACGAGCTTGTTTCTTTCTTACGCTAATTATAGTGGCAAAGCTCATTTCTTACTCTGTGAAGGCGAGCGCCTTGTTGGTGAAAGCGAGAGGGAGAATTGGGGGATTGATGACGAAAGTGCTATGATAGTGGCTGTTTTGATTGGGAGTTTGATACTCATATGAGTGACTCCCAAAGGGCGAGTTTACTTAGTTCGTATCCTTTCTGACGATGTTTGATTTAGAACCACAAGATCTTTAAATCATTGCCTCTTCTATAAACTAAGTTATTCCCGCTGAACCAAGAATCCGAGGTTATTTGAGTATATATGCCAACACCTAGCTCGAAAATTTTGTCCGGTGAGTTGCTGAAAGAGTATCAAACCGTCGCCTATATGATGGAAATTTACTGCAAGCAACACCACCAGTCTCAGGGAAGATTGTGCCCAGAATGCCAATCTTTGCTGGATTACGCCGAAATACGATTAGACCGTTGCCCATATGGCCAAAACAAACCTACCTGTAATAAATGCCCAATACATTGCTACAAGCCTGAGCCAAAGGCGGAAATGAAGACCGTAATGCGATTTTCTGGGCCAAGAATGTTGTTGCCTCATCCGTGGCTGGCGATTCGTCATTTGCTCCATGAACGCAGGAATGTACCAACTGGTAAACCAGCGGCTAATCAATCCAATCGGCATGTTCGCAAAAAAAATAAGGGAGCTTAAGCTCCCTTATCTCAAATCATTGCGGTTTATTCACCAGCCATCGCTTGGCGTTTGGTTTTGATACTTGCGAGTAGCATGTAGATGCAAGTTGCAAGTAGTGATGCAAACAAGTAACCCAACAAGCCTTGCTCAAGCCCCATGAAGCTGTCTGCCAATACTGGGCCCACAACAGAGCCAACGCTGTAGCTAAACAGCATAACTTGAGTGATAGAGACAATATACGCCGGATCCATCTTGTCACAGCCTAGATTGATCGCTACTGGGTAAAGGGCAAACACGGCCATACCCAACACGAACAGGCTTGCCGCCAGTGCGTAAATTGACTCATTGATGGTAACAAAACCAATCGCAGCAACGCCCAGTAAGCAGAATAGCGCCATTAATAGAGTACGACCTAGGAATTTAGACATCCAAGGCACAAGCGGTTGTACAGCCATACCACCAAGGATAACCAGTGCCATCAAGCTACCAATGTTGTCATTTGCAATACCACGGTTGAACAGTTCTACTGGCATTAGGCCATAGATCGCACCGAGAGTTAAACCAGATACAACACAACCAATAATGGCAGCATGGTTAAGCTTACTGATCTGTTTTAGTGATAGTGCGCTGCTTTGGCCTTCTTCAGGTTGGTCAGTACGACCAAACATCAGTACCAATACTGCTAGGATAAGCAATACCAAAATAGCAACAAATGGCAGACTGCCAGTAATACCAAGGAAACCGATACCAAGTTGGCCAAGTGAGCTACCACCGTATAGTGAGCCCATGTAAAGGCCAAGACGTTTTGCGCGATCGCTCTCATCACCATGCAGTAACCATGATTCTACGATGACGAACACACCAGCGACAGCTACGCCAGCAACAAAGCGAGACGCGAGCCAAGCCCATGAGTTAATGATGGTTGGCAGAACTAAAATCGTGGCGATAAAAGCGATCAAACACCAGATGAAGGATTTACGGTGACCGAATTTATTTACGATTGGTTCAAATACCATGGCACCCGCAAGCAGACCGGCATAAAACACACTGGCTAACCAACTCGCTAAAGAACCTTCCAACCCATAATGTGGAAGCATAAGCGGGATGATGCTCATTAAGTAGCCAGAAGCGACCGCATAAAGAGCAAGCGCAATCACAGGGACTGAAATGCGAGCTTTTGGCGCAGTTGCGAGAGTGTTTTCCAATGTCGTAGCCTCGAGAAAATAGAGAAAAATGGGGTGTCTATGGGCGCGACTATGGGGATTTTTGAACAAGGGTAAAATGAAATTATATTACCGTCACGACAAAAGTTTGTTATCGTAAAAATGCTGCTATAATTCTATGCAAAAAGCAGCGAAATTCATACGTTTTTATCAGTAAGAGTGCGAAAATTGAATGAGCGTAATATTGACTTATTTCTCTTTAAAACAGTGAATTAGAAAGGGTATATTCAGGGAAAGGTATCCTTTAAGTTATTTGTGCCTTATCGCTTGTAAAGGCGATATAAACGTTAACAAAGCCGAGATAAATTTTATTAAGGTTTCGCATCAAGATTTATCATGTGATGCTCGATTTCAACATACAACAATTTCTGAAAGTCACCGTGTTGGCGAGGCGATACGTGCTCGTTAAATCGTACGTGTTAAAGGGTATGAATCCCTTGCTTGCCAAATAGTACAAAACGTACTTACTCAAGCGTAATGTCTGCAATGCAGTTACATTTTTATTTGCGCAATCCCACTAATCAAAAACAACGATTTAGCCTAACTTGAGGCGGGCTAGCTATAGTTATACTATCAAAAACAAACAACAAATATTAAAGGCTTTTCAATGAGCAACTTTTACGCAGAGATTAGCGGTTGGGGTAAGTGTCTACCGCCAGCAAAATTATCCAATAACGATTTAAGTACATTTCTAGATACTTCAGATGAGTGGATTCGAACCCGCACTGGTATTGAGCACCGCCGTATCAGTCATGTAGAAACATCTGATATGGCGACGGTCGCTGCTCAGCATGCAATGGCATGTGCCGGTGTGACAGCGAAAGATATCGACGTGATAATTGTCGCGACTTGTTCTCCAGACTCCTTAATTCCAAACATTGCCTCCAAAGTTTCGCAAAATATTGGATCTCGCGCGGCGGCTGCGTTCGATTTAAATGCAGCATGTACAGGATTTATTTATGGCCTTGAAACTGCAACGCGCCTGATTCAAGCCGGAAACTACCAACACGCATTGGTTATTGGTGCTGAGCGCCTTTCTTTTTTCATTGATTGGACCCAGCGTGATACCGCAGTGCTGTTTGGTGATGGCGCTGGAGCGGTTGTGCTGAGTAAAACGGATAAAGCCGTCGGCTTGCAACATGCGCAGTTAGGTTGTGATTCGCGTGGAAGAGATATTTTGTCCGTGCCTAAATTTGGCACATCAATGGATCGTTTTGCTGCCGATAATGGTTATTGGGAATTTGAATTTGTTGGCAAAGAAATCTTTAAACGTGCGGTGAAAGGCATGGGTGCTGCGGCTAATAATGTACTGAAACGCAGCCAGCTATCAACTGACCAAATTGATGTCATGATTCCACATCAGGCGAATATTCGCATTATTCAGACCCTATGTGATCTCGCCGGAATTGAACAAGATAAAGCGTTTGTTAACATTCAGAATTACGGTAATACGTCTGCTGCCACTGTGCCTATCGCACTATGTGAAGCCTTAGAGCAAGGGCGAGTCAAACCCGGTGACAACATGCTGCTGGCTGCATTTGGAGCAGGCTTAACTTGGGGGGCGGGGCATGTTCGTTGGGGTGAACGAGTTACGCCTATCGAAACCAGTGACGCAGCACTGACTGAATGCAAGCAAAGCGCATTGGCGTTGTTGGAAAATGCGATTGCCAATTGTAAAAACAAACCCGCTTAGATAGTTACCTATCGTATTGAGTGATAATATTGCGCCTTAGAAGACATAAATTAAGTCAGTAAAGCTAGGGCGCAAATGAAGTTTCTTCACACCTCCGATTGGCACTTAGGCCGACAATTTCACAATGTATCATTGTTATCTGATCAACAAGCGGTACTTGAACAAATCATCAGCTATGTAATAGCAAATCCAGTCGATGCCCTAGTGGTGGCCGGTGATATTTACGATCGCAGCGTCCCCCCAACTGCTGCCATTGAACTCCTCGATCAGTTTATTGCAAGAGTATGTGGCGAGCTTAAATTACCCGTGATTATGATCCCAGGTAACCACGATGGTGCGCAGCGCCTAGGTTTTGCCGCTAAGCAAATGAAGTCATCAGGTTTGCATATTATTGCCAACTTTGACGATATGCAGACTCCGGTGGTGATTGAGAGCGATATTGGGCCTGTCGCATTTTACGGCATGCCATATAACGACCCAGAGCTTGTGCGTCATTACACTCAGCAGCCAGCAAAAGATCACGATCAAGCTCATCAACTGTTGGTGGATCTTATTTGTCAGCAGTTTCAGCCGCAGCAGAAAAATGTGCTGCTTAGCCACTGTTTTGTTGATGGTGCAATAGAGTCTGAATCAGAACGTCCATTATCGATTGGTGGTTCAGATCGCGTCAGTCATGAACATTTTATGAAGTTTGACTATGTCGCTTTAGGTCATTTGCATCAGCCGCAGAAAAAAGGAGAAGAGTACATTCGCTACTCCGGCTCGTTAATGAAATACAGCTTTTCTGAACAGCATCAAGCCAAAGGCATGACATTGGTTGAGTTGGGTGAAAATGGATTTTTATCCGCCACACATATTCCACTGACTGCGCCACATCAAATGCGCATTATCGAAGGTGAGTTGCTCGACCTGATTGAGCAAGGTAAAACCGATCCTAATAGCCACGACTATATTTTGGCCCGCCTAACCGACAAGCACGCGATTCTCGACCCGATGGAAAAGCTACGTAAGGTTTATCCGAATGTGTTGCACTTAGAAAAGCCGGGTATGTTGATTGGTGTTGATCAACAAATGGGTAAAGCGCGTTTGGCTCGTGGCGAGTTGGATATGTTTAAGGACTTTTTCCTTGAAGCTAAGCAGGAGCCACTCACTGCGGATCAGGAATCCGCGATTAGTGACATCATCACTCAATTGACCCGTCAGCAAGAGGCTTAATCAATGACGCCATTAAAACTCACAATTCAAGCGTTTGGTCCTTTTGCTAATCAGCAGGTCATTGATTTTACCGAGCTTGGCCAATCCCCCCTGTTTTTAATTAATGGCCCGACGGGCTCTGGTAAAAGTTCGATTCTCGATGCGATCTGTTTTGCCCTATACGGCGAAACTACAGGCAGTGAGCGCACGGGTGAGCAAATGCGCTGCGATCACGCACCTGCTGATCTGCCGACTGAGGTGGTATTTGAATTTAGCCTTGGCAGCAAACATTACCGAATAGAGCGTTCACCAACGCAAATGTTACCGAAAAAGCGCGGTGATGGTTTAACCAAAAAAGAACATAGCGCCGTGTTGTTTGCGATGGAAGAAGGACAAGAGCAGCTGCTAGCAAACAAGCCACAGCCTGTGGCAAAAGCAATCAGTGAGCTGATTGGTTTAGATGTCAAACAGTTTCGTCAGGTGATGGTGCTACCACAAGGTAAGTTCAGAGAACTGCTGATCGCCAATTCGAAAGAGCGTGAACAGATTTTTGGCCAGTTGTTTCAGACACATATTTATGTCGCGATTGAACGAGCACTGTTTGATAAAGCGGCGCATATTCGCCGAGCTAAAGATGAGTTTGATAATCAAATTAAAGGGGCGTTGGATGTTGCCGGCGTTGAAAGTGAAGAACAGCTGAACGCGGCGATTGATCAATTAACGCCTGAACTTTCGGCGAGCCAAGTGCAGTTGCAAAACGCACAACAAGCGTTGGAAGTCGCGCAAACGCAGCATAAATCCGCCACTGAATTGGTGGCTAAATTTGCTCGTCACGACCAGCTAGTTGCCGAGCGCACGGTTCATGTTGCTCAGCAGGCTGAGATGGATGCGTTGGTTACCAAGAAAAAGCGTGCGCAATTGGCCGATGGTATTCGTAATGCGCATACTCAATGGAACACGGCGAAGCAAAAGCATCAGCAATTGCAAACCGTTGTCGCGGATAACCTGACCCAGGTTGAGCAAGTAAGTGCACAGTTCCAGCAAAATGAGCAAGCTTATTTAGAGGCCAATCAGTCAGCTCAGATTATTCCTGAACTCAATAAAAAGCTGTTTGAACTGAATGAAATTGCCAAGCGCTTAATTCAGCGCGATCAGATGCAAGCGGAGTTGGTTAACGCGAGACAACATCAGCAGCAAATCGCGTATACCCATCAGCATGCCATACAGGAACTGACTGCGCTTGAAGAAGGCTATCGCACACAGCAAACACAACTGCAGCAAATTAAGGAAGCGTTAGCAGGGTTACCTGCTAAGCAAGCACAGCTTAAACAAATTCAGAGCCTGATCCATTATCAGCAAGAACTAGTGAAAACCGAGCAAGCCGCTGAGCAGTTTCGAGCAATTTTCCAAACCAGACAAAGTGAGTATCAACAAGCGCAGAGCGTTTACGAACAAGCTAAGCAGCTTGCTGATCAACAAGAATACCTATGGCATAGCTCGCAGGCAGCGCAGCTTGCGAAAACTCTGCGAATCGGGGAGCCATGCCCGGTTTGTGGCAGTAAAGATCACCCACAGCCTGCCAGCTTTACCCAACAAGAGGTCACCAAAGAGCAAGTAGAGCAAGCTCGAGGACATCAGGCTCAAACACTAAAACGGCAAGAAACGGCGTATCAAGCGCTGCAGCAAGCACAAGCAGAAGTCGCGAAAGTTGAACATGCTGTCGCAGGTTGGCGAAATCACATTGGTGACAATATTCAACCAGCAGAGGTACTTAGCCAGCAAGCTTTACAATTAGAGCAAGAGATAGCTCAGCTTAACCCTAGTGTGGCAGAGCAGGCTAGCCAACAGCTGGCTCAAACTGAACAGGCATTGGCGCAAGCGAAGCTAAATGCTCAAGAGTTAGAGCGTCAGTTAACCGAAGCTCAACAGCAAAGCGCGAAGCTTGAAGGTAGTTTAGCGAGTGTAGCGCAAGGGTTGAGTTCCAATGAGCAAACAAGTGCAAACGTAATTAACGAAATTTCAGAGACAGATAAGCAAGTTAATACACTTCAGCAAGCTGAGCAAAGTGCTAAACAGCAACTTGATAATTCGCGTACTCTATTGGTTACCACGCAAACTCAGCAACAAGAATACCAAAAGCAGCTTAGCGATGCGTTAAATCAATTGGAAGCTACGCAGAACGCATGGGATAAGGCTTTAGGTGGTAGTATCTTTGAAGACGAACAAGCCTTTTTACAAGCGAGCTTGCCACTTGTTGAACGAGACAAAATTGAGCAGACAGTATCGGCGTACACAGAGCGTACTTCCACCCTTAATGGCGCTATCGATACGTTAGCATCAGATCTTGCCGAGCAACAAAAGCCGCAAGTTGACGCGCTAGCGGAAGCTTTAGCTGCAGCTCAGTCTGGTTACCAAATGGCAGCGCAGAGCCAAAGTGCATTGCAATCCCAGTTGGATAACTTTAATAAAGTGAAAGCACGTTTGGCTGAGTTGTATAAGCAAAATGAAGCGTTAGAAGCTCAATATCAAGTTGTTGGTACGTTGAGCGACATTGCCAACGGTCGTACTGGTGCGAAGGTGAGTCTGCATCGTTTTGTTCTTGGTGTGTTGCTTGATGATGTTCTTATTCAGGCGTCACAACGTTTACGTGTCATGAGCAAAGGTCGCTATGAATTACGACGTAAAGAAGAGCGAGCGAAAGGCAATGCAGGCTCAGGTCTTGATCTGATGGTTGAAGATAGTTATTCGAGTAAGCTGCGCGATGTGGCGACGCTATCTGGTGGCGAATCGTTTATGGCAGCGTTGGCGCTGGCTCTGGGTCTATCGGATGTGGTGCAATCTTATAGTGGTGGTATTCGCCTTGATACTTTGTTTATCGATGAAGGCTTCGGCAGTCTTGACCCTGAGTCGTTAGACTTGGCTATTCAGACATTAATTGATTTGCAACAAGGTGGACGTACCATTGGTTTGATATCACACGTCAGCGAACTAAAAGAACAGATGTCACTGCGTATTGACGTAAAAAGTGATCGCGCAGGGAGTCATATCCAATTGCGAGGTATCGCATTATAATTAGTCCGTTTTTTTCGCCAGAGGTCACGATTTCTGGCGAGTATATTGCAACTATTTTTACTTGATGGCTCAGCAAAGTGTTGCGCCTTGCTGTGATGAGACGTTAGATGGAATCGGTTCGTAAGGTATATCAGTATGCAGAGCCCAATCTCACTGTGATTGGTTGGATGGGCTTTTTGGGTTTCCCTGCATACTATTATGTTTGGGAATATTTGTTCCCACAGCCATACGAATCGTTACCACTTCGAATATTTTGTTCGTTGCTGTTTGCCGTCCTAGCCTTTAGACATCGCATTCCCGTGTATTTACAGCGGTATTTGCCGATGTATTTCGCCATATGCATTCCAATTTGTCTGCCTTTCTTCTTCTCATACATGATGTTTAAGAATGATTGGTCAGAAATATGGGTAATGTCATTTATGGCATCAATCATTATCCATGTGCTGGTGGTGTTTCGGACGGGTTTACTGTTGTGGCAAACCAGTATTGCGTTCATCGCCTCTACATTTTTGGTGTATGGGGGCAGTTGGTCTGCTATCCAGCAAGGAATAGCTTGGCCCTATATGGCCATTTTTGCTTTTACCTATGTGTTTGGTAACCTCTTCTATCTGCGTAGTCAAAGTGAACACGAGTCTCGTGTTTCTCTGGCGAAATCTTTTGGTGCGGGTATTGCGCATGAGATGCGTAATCCACTGAGTGCACTGAAAGCGTCTCTTGATGTGTTGGAAGTGTTGCTGCCTCCTCAACCATCAGACTCGTCAAACCATAAAAAACTGGAAATAGATGCGGACTCATTGGCGTTAGCCCATGATGTGATTGTGCAAGCCAATGAAGCGATTCGTAGCGGAACCGAAACGATCGACTTACTGTTAACGTCGATTGATCAAAATCGAATTACCAATGCCACTTATCGCAAACACTCGATGCGCGCCGTTACTGAGCAAGCCATTGCGAGTTTTCCTTATCCACATCCCACCGATAGGGATGCAGTCCATGTCAATTTGCAGCAGGACTTCTACTTTTTGGGAAGCGACACCTTAGTAAAATACACCTTGTATAACTTACTAAAAAACGCCTTCTATCATGCTCGATGTGATCAGTTCTCAATCACCATAGAATTGCAGCGTTACAATGGCTTCAACCAATTGGTGTTAACCGATAATGGCGTCGGGATGAGTGCTCAAGTGAGTAAGCAAATATTTGATGATTTCTACACTCAAGGTAAGGCGAGTGGCTATGGTATTGGCTTACCGTTTTGTTTAAGAGTGATGCGTGCGATGGGTGGGAATATTCGTTGTCGTTCCGAGCTCAATCAATTTACTGAGTTTGCGTTAGCATTCCCGATTTACAATTCCGTTGTGGTCCAGCGAATTAAGCAAGATATGCTCAAGAACAAGAGTACGCTTTATATCGGCTCATCGACGCTTTTAACCAGTGTTCTGGCGGATAGTGCTTTTTATCTCGGCTTTAAGGCGAAAAACATTACGGTAGTAAAAGCGCTCGAAAAAGAAGAGTTTGAGTTTGAATATGACGTGATTTTTGTCGATCTGGACAAAGAGTTGTTGGATCAGCGAGTGCTAGCTGAGTTAGAGGCGAAGTTGAGCTTTACGCAAGCACGAATTGTGTATCTCTATGATAAACAATCCATTTACAGCTACAGTTTAGATTCAAACTTTGAATTTTATCCAATCGAGAAATCACGCTTTAGAATTCAATGTTCCGTTATTATCGATGAGTTATGCTTTGATTCGCCCCAAATGACGAGACAATTCGAATTGAAGCGCAATCATTATCAAGGTAAAACACTGCTGATCGCTGACGATAATCACTCTATTCGTGCATACACGGCGGTACTGATGAAAAAGCACGGATTTTCGGTCATTGAAGCTCACAATGGGCAAGACGCTTTAGATATTCTGCAACACACCAACGTGGATCTGATTGTGATGGATATTGAAATGCCTGTTATGGATGGTTTAACGGCCGCCAAACAGATTCGAAACCTTTACTCAGCAACGGACTCACTGCCTATTATCGGCTATACAGGCGATTCATCGGATGAAATGGCGTATAAAATCTATGAGTCGGGGATTAATGACTACCTCGTCAAACCAGCAGATACTGAGGCTTTAATACTGAAAGTGGGTCAATGGCTTTAAGTGATTTAAAGCCATAAAAAAGTGGGGGTGGATTGCTGAGGAAGATAACTATTCACTTGTATTTTTCCAGCGAATGCTCGTTGCGGCGAGTTTCTCAACGTCGTCCTTAAAGTCTAGTCATCACCCTTCGCTTTGATTACTGACGCGGTTAAACGCTTGTGGCCAGTACATTTTGACATAGCCAAATGAAACCCAAATAACCAAGATGGTCGCGATTGAGAGCTCAAACAAACCGAAATCATGCAGCCAATGCCAACGCGGATGATATTGCTCAAAGAACGACGTAAGTCGATGCATCGCAATAGCGCTGATCACCGAAGGAAAGGTGACGGCAGCAATCGATGGCTGAAACTTGAGTCGCATTAGGCGGAAGTAGCACAAATAGATCATCAACGTCATTGTGATGGCAATACCAGCTAACGCGCCAGTCAAAATAGGATCTGGCTGTTTAAAGTTCACCAAATAGGTGGCGAGCGTTAAGTTGATTGGCGCGGCCATGATCGCCAGTGTCGGGCGAGCGCGTCTTGGTAACATGCCTTCAAATACCAAGCGGTATAGCACTAGCGGCAACATAAAGAAGTAGATAGTGATACAGGTGTTGACTAGTGTTTCTGAGAATACGTTGTGACCAAATTGCGTGCCTGCCAACGAGCTACTAATCAAACCAACTGGGTATAAAAACCAGCTTGGCACGATATGTGACATCTTAAAATTAGTCAGTTGGAAATAGAAAAACAGCACCATCATAGTGATGTGCAGCCACACGGCCGCAAACCAAATTGGATAAGCGATGATCGGGGAGATCACCGCTAAATAATCACACAAGATAAGCAGCGCCATACTCATTGGCGCCATTAAACTACCGCTTAATGGATGACGTAAATCGGCGATAAAAACGCTGGGCTGGGTGAAATATTTTAGTAGTACGGGAATGAGCATCAGGGCGCCGATACCAGCCATATACGGGCGGATAACTTCACCAATTTCAGGGACGTATAGAGCCCATGCTTGGCCAAGACCAATAATACCGAGTGCCAATGCCGCTTGCGAAGGCGGGACGCCTTGAAATTGCGTCAGCTTTTTCCAGTTCAAGCCGAACTCCTAACTACCAATTAATAATGAGCCTTTCCCTAGGCCCGAACAGCGGCGCGAATAATATCAATGTTTATGTGGTTATTACAATTACCAATTAGTCTCTCGGCAGATCTTCTTGTTGTAGTTTTTCTTTTTTAATCGTGCGATGCAGTAGTTGGCTATATATTGGCTGGCCGCCCAGCATTTGCGCAAAAATAACCGCACCTAAACTGGTAATGATGAGCGGTAATATCAAGTAATAGTTATTGGTCATTTCAATCACCAACAAGATACCAGTGATCGGAGCGCGAACGGTTGCGGCGAATAATGCGCCCATCCCTGCAATCGCGAACATGCCGGGAGTGATGTCCATTTCTGGAAAAAGTGACTGAGCAATCAAACCAAAAGCGTAACCAAACAATGTACCGAGCGCGAGCATGGGTGCAAAAATACCGCCAGGCGCACCAGAGGCAAAACAGAGTAGGGTAGTAAAGATGCGTCCTAGAAACAGTAGTAGCAAGAAAGCCGCACCATAGTCCCCTTCGGTTATGTTTGGAATTAGCCAAATACCACCGCCGGTAAGTTCTGGCAAGTAAAGCAGCATTAAGCCAAAACAGCCACCAATCACCGACCCAACGATTAAGTAACGTTTACGATCGTTTTTGTGTAGGCGAATAAACAAATCTTGAGCAAGGGTGATAAGGCGGTTGAACACGACGCCAAACATGCCAAATAATGCACCAAGCAGCAAAAACAACCAAAGTGCGCTTAACTCAGGAGGCTGGTATTGCGGCATTGTGATCACCGCGCTTTGACCACTGATTGAGCGGAAAACAATGTTCGCTGCGACGGCAGAAATGATGACGGCTTTGATCGAGATTAGTGAGTAGCGAAATTGAGGTCGCATTTCCTCGACTACAAACATAATACCGGCTAGGGGAGCGTTAAACGCAGCAGCAAGACCACCCGCGGCACCAGAAGCGAGCAGAGTGTGTTTAGTATCACTATTCTTTACGCGAAATATATCGGTGATCATTCGGCCAATGGCACCGCCCATTTGCACAGTTGGGCCTTCTCGGCCAAGTACCATGCCTGAACCCAAAGCACCCATACCACCAAAAAATTTAACTGGGATCACGCGCCACCAACGAACAGGTCGAATACCGTCCATTGCGCCTTCAATTTCAGGAATACCTGAGCCTGCGGCTTCTGGGGCAAAGCGATGTACAAGGTAATAGCCGATAAACGCTAAACTGGCACTGATAACGATGGAAGCAAGCCAAAGAGGGACCACATTACCAATTTCAGATTTTAACCATTGAGTGCGTGTATCAGAGACGAATGCGACCGCATGTTCGAAATAAGTACCCACAAAACCGGCCAAGACACCAACCAGCAACGCCAGCAGCAGCACAGAAATAGGGGTCTTATCTTTAGAGAGAAATTGGTTAATCGCGTCTTTGGGTAGTTTGGATATCAAAGAACGCGTAATTTTTTCTCTCTTTGTCATTCGCTGCTCCACCAGTGAGAATATGGCTGTTTAGCCAGTAATTTAGGGAAGGCATAAAATTATACCCTCTATAGATATAACTATAGCGATAAGAATGAAATATTGAATTGCAATATTGGTTAAATTCTCTAGCAGTTATTAATGTGATGTAAATTTTTGTAGCGAGTTTAATTCACTGCTTGTGATAAAAAATAACTTGCACTTTGTCTGAATTGGGCCATATTTAGAGTGTAAGGCAAATCTAAATTAACTCGCACGGAGGACAGGGCCTTACCTACAATTTGGATGGATTCAACAAAAGTCATTTCGAAATCCTCGTTATATATCGGAATGCATCTATAGACATTCTGATTCGCAAACTCACGATTGAGTCACGAGGGAAGAAGGCGCGCTTAAAAGTGCGCCTTTTGTCTTATGTCGTATATAGCGCATGTCTGCCACCACGACTCAATTTATTGTCACATAGTTCAAAGCATGCTGCTCGCTGACAAAATTGACGATATACTCCTGACATAAATCGTTAGGAGAGCAGCAATGACCGCAAGAGTACCAACCAACATCATTACCGGATTTTTAGGTGTAGGTAAAACCACCACAATTCTAAACCTGCTGAAAGACAAACCAGAGAACGAAAATTGGGCTGTGCTTGTAAATGAGTTTGGTGAGATTGGTATTGATGGCGCGCTAATGACAGATCAAGGTGCGTGGATTAAGGAGATCCCCGGTGGTTGTATGTGTTGTACCGCAGGTGTACCAATGTCGGTTGGGATTACTGCATTATTGCGTCAAAAGCCCGATCGATTAATTATCGAACCTACTGGGCTCGGTCATCCAAAACAGGTGATTGCGACGCTCACTTCGGAGCAATATCAAGATTATGTAGATTTAAAAGCGACGATCGCTTTAGTTGATCCTCGTAATCTGAGCGATGATAAATACTTATCTAATCAAAATTTCAGCGATCAATTAGACAGCGCGGACGTGGTCATCGGCAACAAGATCGACTTATGCGAATCTTCAGATATCGACGTGTTTAATAGTTGGGTGACTGATCAGCAGCCAGCAAAAGTATTTAGCAAACTAGTCAAGAACGGTGAACTACCACTTGAAGTGTTAGATATTGAACGTGTACTAGGTAGTGCATCAAGCAATATCGAACATCACCACCACCATCATGCAAGCCAGGAGCCGCAATTTGAATTGCCACCGGGCGAGGCATTTATCCGCCGTGAAAATAAAGGCCAAGGTTATTTTAGCTGTGGATGGCTAGTCGGTGCAGAATACGAGTTCAATTTTGACCAGCTCTTTTCAATGCTATCAGCATTACGTGCAGAGCGAGTCAAAGCCGTTGTTAATACAGACCAAGGTTGTTACGCGTTTAACGTTGCAAACGGCGTGGTTTCAGTCAATCAAATGAGCTTAACCGGTTTTGAATCAAGACTTGAGGTTATTGATTCGCAATTAATGCCATGGGATGAGCTGGAAAGCATTTTACTGACACTTGCTGGAATTAGTCAGTAATCATAACCGCTATATAGCGAGCAACAAAAAGGGGACTATGGTCCCCTTTAATATATCGATTCGATTAGCGCTTGTTGCGTAGGTAACGCTTGCGGCGCTCTTCTTTACGTTTCGCTTTTTCTTCTGCTTTACGTGTCGCTTCAATTTCTACTTGTACTAATTCTTCAGTGATCATCTCAGGGCGCTCTAGCGTGATTTGACCAAGTGTGCCAGCACGTAGTTCATGCAGCAAAATCTCTGAAACTTTGTGTAGATCGACACGGCCGCCAGAGCGCAGTGCTCCACGGGTGCGGCCAATCTCTTCCATAATTTCGATATCAGACTCAGGAAGTTCTTCAATTTGGTAACGTTCTTTTAGCTTCTCTGGGTACGCTTGTGCTAGGTATTCAACGGTGTAGAAAGCAACTTCATCGTATTCCATCGCTGTGTCTTTAACGGCACCCGTTGCTGCTAAACGGAAACCACTGTGAGGGTTTTCTACTTTAGGCCATAGAATCCCAGGAGTATCAGATAGAACAATGCCATTTTGCAGGTTAATACGTTGCTGGCGGCGAGTTACCGCAGGTTGGTTACCCGTTACCGCAATAGTGCGGCCTGCAAGTGTATTGATGATGGTCGATTTACCAACGTTTGGAATCCCCATGATCATAGTGCGAATGTTCTTACCAATCTCTTCACGATGGGGTGCCAGTTTACGGCATAGCTCAAGAATCTTATGCACTTCTTGTGGTTGTGAAGTGGTGATTGCCATCGCTTTTACATTTTTCTCTTTCTCTAGATGATCAATCCATAGCTGAGTCATTTCAGGATCGGCTAGATCGCGTTTGTTTAGCACTTTCACTACCGGCTTATCGCCACGTAGCTCAGAGATCATTGGGTTTTCACTACTAAATGGAATACGCGCATCAAGCACTTCAATAATCACGTCAATTTGAGGAATTGCTTCAGCAATCTCCTTTTGCGCTTTGTGCATGTGGCCCGGAAACCATTGGATAGAGTTATTAACCATTTGAAAACCTTAGTTATAATTTGTCGTTCATTATTGTGGTATTTCAAATGGGGTCGATAATTCTAGAAAAATGTTAAGCGTTTCGCTTTAACTGTATCAGGCCCCGTCACCACAATACGTAATATTAAGTGAATAATAACATTTTGCATCTGGCGCGGAATCATAAAGATAGGTCACATTTTTGTGGCATACGTCCTTAGTAAATCAATGTCATTAAAGCATGTAACAATCTGGGGTGTTTGCAATAAGCAGGCGAACTTTGTGCGTTAGAGAGGCGGGTTCCCGTTTCTAGTTACTCTAACTTTGATTCTGAATTTAAATCGTTGAAGTATTCATGAAATATAAATGAGGACTTCGTTATATACATCCACATTGTTTAAAAGTAAGCAAATGCATAAAGTAAGAATTGAAAGCCGTGTATATTTCCAATACGTAACATAAGGCGTATTAGGGATGGTGTCGGTATGAATAGAAAATATATAACAGTTTCTTTAATGGTTTCCTTTGGTATGTTTTTGTCAGGATGTAAGACTGAAACTTCTGAAGATTGTTTTGGTGCCAATATTTTGATAACCAAAAGCTACATATGAATATAAAGTGGTAGAAGGTAAGAATGTAGGTAAGGTTGATCACAGTACATATCATGTGTTCCATGAAGGGAACGAAACGCGAATGGATAGGATTTCCGAAGGTGCTGACGACGACGGTTCTTCTACTTACTTTGAGTTTCACCTAACTCAAAGCTTTTGAAAAAGTAGCACTTAAAAGCTCATTTGTTGGAAGAAATTTTGGTAATGAAGTGATTTTAGATGCAACGCTGATAGCAGGAGAGCCGAAAACATATGTTAGCGTGAGTGAAATCATTTATGGCGGGCAAACAATACTTGACGAGACGAAGTCTAAAATTATTGAGTATTTGGGTACAGAGGATATAACGACACCTGCAGGTACTTTACGACTTGTAAACGAAGATTACAGAAACGTCGGTTCAAATGAGTGGCTCAGATGGCGGTAAATTGAATGTTGTAGAAATAGTTGAATGGCGTACTAAGGGCTCGGGTTCATTAGTTCAATCAACGGCAGCATTGCCTGAAAAGGTTACAAACAAACCAAAACTCTTACGGCTATCTCATCTATTTAGCTGTAATTTTGTGTTTAGGATGGCAATGATTTAACAGAAAATGTTGTTGCTTAATTTGTTGGCCCTTAGTTTGTTCCGATGTGA
This sequence comes from Vibrio taketomensis, assembly GCF_009938165.1. Lineage (NCBI taxonomy): Bacteria > Pseudomonadati > Pseudomonadota > Gammaproteobacteria > Vibrionales > Vibrionaceae > Vibrio > Vibrio taketomensis. The sequence goes on along the minus strand of NZ_AP019650.1, from coordinate 887,236 downwards.
ATTGAGTTTTGTGGTTTGTTAAGTCGTCGTGCTTGTTCTGCACTTTGAACTTTTTCGCTGAAGACGATTAGAATGCAGCTCAGGGCATACAAAAGTGTATTTAAAGAACGCTGGCCAGTCATTTGTGCTAACTCTTCGATAGAAAAGCCAGTCTCAAACAGATGACTGGCTCTTTCTCAAAATAAATAGGGCAGTGTGGGTCAGAGAATCCGAGTTCGTTTCTTAGTTAGTGAAACCCAGTCGTGACTGAACATTAATTATATTGAAATATTTATTAAGTGGAATGTTTCTGGGTCCTTAGAATATAGTTATGTTAACTTTGGAAATTATTGGATTGAGTTATTAACCATTTGAAAAATTAGTTATAATTTGTCGTTCTTTATCGTGGCATTTCAAATGGGGTCGATAATTCTAGAAAAATGTTAAGCGTTGAGCTTTAACTGTATCATGCCCCGTCACTACAATACGTAATATTAGAGAATAATAACATTTTGCATCTAGCGCGGGAATCATAAAGATAGGTCACATTTTGTGAGAGTAATCCATTAACCCTCTCTAAATATTTTGATTGAAACACTTGCCATCTTGTTGATGTGGCTTCTTGCGCTTGATGAGCCATACAGCACTTGAATGCCGGAATTAAGGAGAACTAGCCAAGAAATTGCTCGCGTTGATTCTCTTGCCACAAATCATAGTTTTTCATCACCTTTGAAAATAGCGGACTCTGTAGATAACGATTTAGCCAAGCGCGCAACTTAGGGTAGGGTGCATAACGAAAGTATTGCTTATCGATACGCGCATACTTACGTATAAATGGCAGTAGGGCGATATCGACGAGGCTCTCTGTGTTCGAGAATAGAAATGCATGCTGAGTTAAGCATTCTTCAAGTTTGAGAAGTTCGATTTGGCATGTGTTACGTCGTTTATGCGTATCATCTTCGTGGTATCTTTTGGCACATCCAAATGCATTGAGTGCAGGGATAAAGATGCGTTCAAATTCCTGTATGAATGAGATCATTGCGGGTAATGCATTGCCATCTTCGGCTTGCAATAAATTATCTGGATCGCTCTGAATGAGAGCCCAAATCATAATTTTAATGCTTTGGTCGATCACCGATGAGTTTTGCTGAATGATTAGTACAGGTACAGTGCCTTTTGGTGAAGCAGCCAACAGCTCAGAGGGTTTGTTACTAAGCTTGATTGAACGTATTGCGACGCGCTGCTTCGCTTTTAACAAAGCAAGCCTTGCTCGAATTGCATAAGGGCAGTTGTGAAGAGAATAGAGTATTGGCGATAAATCAGATCCCATATGATATACCTGTAATGCCGGTTCATAGAGTAACGATACCAGAAGGATAGTGAATGTTATTACTCAAACTCGTCAAACTCAGTCTTGCTTAACTTGTTCAAATAATCAATTGATAAACAGCTGCAGTTTCTGTGAGGGCTTTTGATGGGCGCAACGGTAATTGTTGCTCCACTACTGCCGCTATATCCAAATGTAAGTCCAGAAATCATTACGCTGGCAATAGGTTCAGGCGCAATTGGTTGTACCATTGTAACCGATTCGCTGTTTTGGTTGGTTAAGCAATACTGCGGCGCCACGATGTCTGAAATCTTTAAGTACTACACGACGGCGACTTTTATCGCGTCATTTGTTGCCCTGCCGGCACATTCCTTCTGTCGTACATGATTTAAACAAAGGTCGAGAATAATGACTACACATAACGTAACCGCACTTGTTGAAGAGTTTCCATTAGTAAAGCAGCTGATTGGTTTAGAAGAGGTGGTGTGGTTTAACCCAAATATCACGTCACTAGAAGAAGGTCTACCTTATGTTGGCTTAGGCGCTGATAACATCCAAGACGCCAGTAAGAGGCTACAACGCTTTGCTCCTTATTTGGTAAAAGCATTCCCAGAAACAGTACCATCGCAAGGGATTATTGAATCTCAAGTGGTTGATATTAAGAAGATGAAGGTGCAGCTGGAAGCGCAATACAACACTAAGATCGCGGGTCGTTTGATGCTAAAAAAAGACAGCCACCTGCCTATTTCTGGTTCAATCAAAGCACGTGGAGGTATTTATGAAGTACTGACACACGCAGAAAAATTGGCAATGGAAGCTGGATTGCTGAGCAAAGAAGAGGATTACAGCAAACTGTTTAGCGAAGAGTTTCGTGACTTCTTCAAACAATACAGCATTGCCGTTGGCTCAACCGGTAACCTTGGTATGTCGATTGGTATCATGAGCGCTAAGCTTGGTTTCTCAGTATCAGTGCATATGTCAGCCGATGCGCGTGAGTGGAAGAAGAATAAGCTACGTTCGCATGGCGTAAACGTGGTGGAATACGAGCAAGACTACGGCGTGGCAGTGGAGCAGGGTCGTAAAGAGGCGGAGAAAGATCCAAACTGCTTCTTTATTGATGACGAAAACTCGCAGACTCTTTTCTTAGGCTATTCAGTCGCGGGTGAGCGTTTGAAGCAGCAGTTTACAGAGCAAGGTATCCAAGTCGATGCTGAGCACCCACTGTTTGTTTACTTGCCATGTGGCGTTGGTGGTGGTCCTGGCGGCGTGGCATTTGGTTTGAAAATGGCATTTGGTGACCATGTACACTGTATCTTTGCAGAACCAACACATTCACCATGCATGCTACTCGGTGTTCATACTGGTCTGCATGATGAGATTGCAGTACAAGATTTGGGTATTGATAACATCACCGCGGCGGATGGTTTAGCGGTGGGTCGCGCGTCAGGCTTTGTTGGTCGAGCGATGGAGCGTTTGTTAGATGGTTATTACACCATGACCGATGAGCGTATGTACCACCACTTGGGTGAGCTTAGCGAAGTGGAAGGTATTCGTCTTGAACCATCGGCGCTGGCAGGTATGTTGGGGCGGTACATGTTTCGAACAACGTTGAGTATCAAACGCGTTTAGATTTGACTGAAGAGAAGCTTGCTAGCGCGACTCACCTAGTATGGGCAACGGGTGGTGGTATGGTGCCAGAAGCAGAAATGGCCGCTTACTTAGCGAAATCAGGTCGCTAAATCTATAAACTAAGGGATACCACGTGGTATCCCTTTATGTCTGAATAAAAGCTTAGACGATACAATCTAAAGGGCTGCGTGTGCCGGCTCGACGTTGGCCAACAACATGCGTGTAGATTTGTGTCGTTTTTAAATCAGAGTGGCCGAGTAATTCTTGAACAGTGCGTATATCCGTACCGTTTTCTAACAATCTGGTCGCGAATGAATGCCTAAAAGTATGGGCTGTTACTCTTTTTGCAATGCCAGAAGCATGAACAGCCTTGCGGAGCTGTTTGGCGAAAGCAGAAGCGTGTAAGTGATGTCGGCATACATAGCCATCATAAGGGTTAACGCTCCGAACATTAGACGGAAACAAGTATTGCCAACCGTAATGCTTAAGAGCAGTGCGATACTTTTTGTAAAGAGCTGGTGGCACGGAAGTCATTCCGCCACCGTCAGATAAGTCTTGTGAATGTACGCGCCTTACCGTTTCAATTTGTTTATTTATAGGCTCAATCAATGTCGTTGGTAATAAGGTGTAGCGGTCTTTGTTTCCTTTGCCCTTGAAAACTAATATTGACCTAGATTCAAAATCGATATCTTTAATTCTTAGTGATAACGCTTCTTGAATACGTAGGCCACAGCCATACAAAATCGTTGCGATGAGCCAGTATTTACCCTCCATTTGCTTTAACACTAATTTGATTTCTTGATCGGAGAGAACCGTTGGTATTCGCTTTGGTGTGTTGGTGTTTTTATATTGAAGATCTTGAATATCGCGCTTAATAATATGCCGATACATAAATATAATTGCGCACAAAGCCAAGTTTTGTGTTGCAGCACTGACGTGGCAATTCACAGCGAGGTGGTTTAGAAAACGCTCAATTTCGCGATTCCCCATCACCTCAGGATGCTTCAAATCATTGAACCGAATGAAATAGCGAATCCAATACATATACGTTTTTTCGGTTCGCATGCTGTACTGTCTCGTGCGAATCTCGGTACGAACTTGTTCCATAAAAGCTGACTTTGGCATTTTTACTCTCATTGATGATGCTGTTTTTATATACAGTTATAACTGAGACCTGCAAAAATTGCCAAATGTAAACGACATTAACGAGACTAGCGTTCTCTTTTTCCCCCGAACCTTTGTTCGTAAGATGATGATAAAACGTGAGTTAGAGCACTTGTTAGGATGCTTATGAAGTCTTGCCAAATTCGAATTCTCGTTTTACTTCTAGACAATGTGAGATGGGTGGCAGTGTTAAATGGTGCAACTTGTTGATTAGAATAGCATGTTCTTAGTAAAGTAATGAAAAATAGCGCTATGGCTGCGGGATCTTAGTGAGAGTTCAGCCTAATACACTGTTATATGGCCATGAAGCATAGGAGTTAAAATGATACCTGAGTACGGAAGCGAAAAATTCAAATGTCCTCACTGCCAAATAGTTGCAGTTCAAAATTGGTTTGAGTTGGTAGCGCAAGCGAAATCGCAATTAATATATTGCATCATATATATTTGGATTACCGCAAGCATGTCAAAGACTACCAGCAGAATGCAGTTCAAGTCTTTTGGATCATATTGAACATGATTTCAAAAGTAGCTTCTCATCCTTTGTTCCGAGTGGCTTTGCTATTGCTTCATGCTCTGCTTGTGATGGGTTTAGCCTATGGGTTGAACAACAAATGAAATATCCAAAACAACATCACTACCATCCCCAAATGAGGACTTGGCTCACGACATCAAGGATCTTTACTTAGAAGCTGCATCAATTATTGTTGATTCGCCTAAAGGCTCAACAGCTCTACTTAGGCTTGCACTTCAGAAGCTTCTTAAGCAAGTAGGGAAGAGTGGCAAAATATCAATAACGATATTAAAGAGCTGGTGTCAGAAGGTTTAAGCCCCAAAATTCAACAAGCTCTAGATTCATTGAGGGTCGTTGGAAACAATGCTGTTCATCCTGGTCAAATCAACATCGATGACAACGCAGAGGTCGCTTATAAACTTTTAGCATATTGAACTTCATAGCCGAAGAGTTGATAACCAAACCAAAGAGTTAGAAAGCTTGTACTCCGATTTAATACCCGAAGACACCCAAGAGCACATAAAGCAACGGGATGGTGTTTAGCCATATAACAAACGCATCAACACGGACGGTCAAAGGTTGGTTCCGCTCGTGCCTCGCGTATTTTAACCAACCTTATCCCGCCAATTATGCGGGCGTTAGTTTAATTGCATATGCATCTGAACATTGCGACAATATAGCTTTATAGTATTCTGTTTTGTAGTTATGAAGTTAGATAGTATCAAGGTGAAAAACTTCCGAACCTTAGAAGAGGAAGTAACTGTAAGTTTTGATGGCGGCGTTACGATTGTTGGCCCAAACAGTAGTGGTAAAACTAATATTCTCAAAGCAGTTCAGATGTTCTTTACTGGTTTTGACAATAAATATCATTATTGTTTAAGTAGGGACCTACCGAAAAGCTTGAGAGTAATCAGACATCGCTTATAGGGTCTTTAAATTAGAGCCCGAAGATACTTCAATTAAAATCTATACCATGAATTGAACTCATGTATAGCTGAGCCTCGAGAGCTCAACGATACAATTACCGTTTATTTAACATTTTCGAAATCAGGCAACCTTCCTATCGCCTTTTCATGGTAGTCGCCAAAAGAAAGTCACAAAACGATTACAATCGAATCCAAAGAGACCTTGTTCTTTAATTTTGCACTCTTTCGAATGCCACTACGTTCCGTCAGCAAAAGTACAGATAGTCTATATAACGAATTGCTACTTCCATTTGTTAAGAAGCACGTGTCGAGTAGGTTGCAGGAAAAATTTCTGAAATCGAAGAAAGCTTGGGTGAAGTGTCGACTTTATTGACGCACAGCTCAAAGTGCGAACCTTGAAGGCATTACATCAAGTTTTAAATTACCGAATAATTCCATTGAGCATTTACTTAGCTCTTTTGAATACCATCTTGCCGACCCTGTTGAAACAGAAATTCAGCGTAAAGGTATGGGTATTCAATCAGCGGCAATTCTATCTTCATTTGCATGGATTACCGGACAGGAAAAACACTAAATAAGACGTCTATATGGTTAATTGAAGAACCTGAATCATATTTGCACCCTGAGCTGGCTAATTCATGTACACATATTTTGAAGTCTTTAAATGAAGTAGCCCATTTAGTGACGACGACACATAGCCTTACATTCGTACCACAAGAGCCACGAAAAATAATCGGTACAGAGATTATAGATGGTTATACAAAGTGCAAAACGTTTGCTACCTATACAGATGCAACGTCAACCATCCGTAATTCCTTAGGTGTCAAATTAAGTGATTTCTTTAATCTAGGGTTACTTAACATTTTCGTTGAAGGTAAAACAGATCGAGAGCTGTTTAAATGGGTTTTAGATACGGTGAAACCTCAAGCAGGCAAGAGCTTTCAGTGGGAAAATGTTAGAGCTGCAGAGTTTTTAGATTTTGGTGGTACGGGAGCAATTGAGGGCTTTATGAAAGCTACCTACCAGCATGTCTACAGTGAAAGACCGATTGTAGTGGTTCTTGATGGTGATGAAGCTGGAGATAAAACTCGCAAAGCACTACAAAACTTCTTTAATAGTAAGAAAATACCATTTGAACCAAACAAACAATTTACCATGTTGCCTCAAGGGCTTGCCGTAGAGTGTTTATTCCCTCAAAATGGATTACTGATGCCCATAAAGAAAATCCAAAATGGTTTAAGAACTTCTGTACAGACATGAATGGTTCACTATTACCATTTGGTTATAGTAGTAATGAAAATAAGGCTAAATTACGGGAACACTTGAAGAAACGCGCTGAGGGTGAAAACAATTACCGTTGGGCCAGTACGTTTAATAAACTTTTGGTCTAATTGATGAAGCCCTTGAGCAACAAAAAGAAAATTAAACTAACAAAGCATTTAAGAGGGATTCGCAACGCGTGGCATTTTACTATGCGTTGCGTTTAGTGTTTAAGGTGGTATGCGGTAGCTTTGTGTTGCGTTGCTCACCCTTAACAGGGCTACATGGATTCCCCGGTTGTCAAACATCCGCTAAACTTCAAGTGATGGGTTTTGGACTGCCGCTCTACATTCGGTCTACTACCGATGATTCGCATGCATCGTGACCCTGATGACTTTGCGCGACTGCGGTGCCTTATTCGTTAGATGACATTCAATATGTCCGCCGCATTAACAGGCTCTCCGCTCGTGGTCTTAACCTATCTCCATCCATTGCGTCTGCTATGACCCGGTAGGTAAAACGCTTACGCTGCTTGAGTTAACGAAAGCTTAAGCAGCGCAATTCTCATACTCCGTCTGGTTGTGTATCAGTGACCAAATTATTCGTGCGTTTTCGCTGCCAACGCGACCACCGCACGATTCATCCTCTTCGCTCTAAAACGCGTCGGCACCACTGGTTAAACCGGTCTTGTTTATCACCTAAGTTAGCGATGACTGTTCGAGCACCATGGACAAGCAGTGTCCGCAGATATTTATCGCCATGTTTTGTGATGCGTCCTAATTTCGGTTTTCCGCCAGTTGAGTACTGTTTAGGAACCAAACCCTAACCAAGCAGAGAAATCTAGGCTTTTATCAAATTGAGCGCCATTGCCGATGGAGGCGAGGAGAGCTGTTGCGGTTTGAGGACCGATGCCGCGTACTTTCATTATTCTTTGGACGTTTGTGCTGACTTTAGCGAACGCGTCGAAAGTGATTTCTGTGTTATCGATATTCTGGTTGAGAGACTTAAGGTGCTCGAATGCATCAGCTAACGTTGCACGTGCTAAGTTAGGAAGCTCGTTCTCAGGGTTTTCAAGCATGTCAGGTACTAGCCTCATCAACGAAGCGCGACCAACGGGGATGATGAGGCCGAATTCAGAAAGTAGTGCACGAATACGATTCATCAATGCGGTCCGTTCGCACCCAATGCTCTCATTCGATGAACCGATAAGATAGCTTGTTGCTCGGGGATTTGATAGGAACAAAGCGAGTAGTGGGCCTTTGCACGGCTTCGCATATAGCGACTGCATCATTGAGGTCATTTTTCCTTTGGTTCGATATGGTGTGACATATTTCACCGCCATGATACGAGCATCGTGACCGAGTTTTCGTAGTGTTCTCGCCCAATAATGTGCACCACCACGCTTCGACACCTATTCGCATAGGTGGCATATTTGCTATTGTAGTCAGCAGTTTAGAGCGAGTGACTGATTTATGAAGTAAAACTTTGCCATGCTGGTCAACAGCATGAATGCTGAAGTGGTTTTTAGCTAAATCAATCCCGCAAAATAAGAATAGTCAGACATGGTGCCTCCAGTGCAAATGTGTACCACTTAATTGTGGCAGTTCCTCGGGGGAATCCATGTCATTCGTTAGGTTTTTAAGGAGAAATTATGCAGAACCAGTTACAACTATAGGTATTGGTGCAATCGCCGCCTACCTAGGTAAAGATGGGCTTTCTGCTATTAGGTCCTACGGCTGATTATCTTGGTGGTGAACTTAAAGTTTCACTGAGAAACGAATTGAAAATGTAGGCAGGATTTTCAAAAGTGCAGAAGATAAGTTAGGGTCTGAAATTTCTGAAAATGGTTCAGTTCCCCAAGGTCCTCAAAACAATAATTAATGAGGGCCTACTCATCCGAAAATTTGGCGATTGAATATTTTGGTGGCGTACTCGCTTCATCAAGAACTGATATCGGACGAGATGATCGTGGTGCTAGAATTGCTCGCCAGTTGGATAACCTGTCATCGTATCAACTGAGAACTCATTACATTGTCTACTCAGCTATGGCTAAGGCTTGTGATATTGCTGATGAAGCACTTGATACCAGTGCTGGTCGTCGAAAGTGCCAGATCTGGATGCCACTTCAAGAATATGCTGAAGCAATGGAGTTCACTCAACAAGAATGGGATAACCCTCAGCTTCTAAGCCATATTTTTCAAGGTTTGAGTGCAGATGGCCTTATTACAGATTCCTGGGGTTTTGGCCACCCAGCTCATGTGAAGCAATACTTCAACAATAGGCAGTTAAAGCTACAAGACGATATAATTGGTTTTAGTGTGAGCCTACTATTGCAGGAACTGAATTATTCCTTTGGGGTTTTGGGAAAGGAAAATGTCGTTTAAATGATATCTTCGATAAATCTTTTCATGAGTGTTTTGGCGGATGTTAAGCCCGTGAATAATGCGGTTCAGTGTGGATAATAAACCTAACAAACGCTTTAAGGCGGATTCGCAACGCGTGGCATTCTTGTCGTGCGTTCATTGTTGTGATTACGGTGGTGTGCGGCAACATCGCATTGCGTTGCTCACCACTTAAGCGGGCGTTATGCTGCAAATTAAAGTATTCAATAATAAGGATAAATAATGAAAGTTGGTTTGAAATTAAACGAACAATTTACTATTTCTAAACACAATATTGTTCAGGTAACTACATTTGAAAATGAGTTCCATTTGGCTCTTACGAATAATGACCATTTGGTTATTTCTAAAGACGATAAAGACAACTCTTATTACTATGCACGTGAGTTCAACGGCTGCGTGATAGAAGTTTCAGTTAACGAATATCATCGTATTCAGAGAGAGTTAACTGAGTATTTTGGGGTTGAGATCCAGGATGTTTCTAGCAATGAAACTCAGGAGCAAGATCAACCCGAACCTACAGCATAACAATCGGTTCAAGAGTGATTCGCAACGCGTGGCATTTTTACTATGCGTTGGTTTTCGTGTTTAAGGTGGTGTGCGGCGGCTTTGGTATTGCGTTGCTCACCACTTAAGCGGGCGTTATTCCGATACGGAAAATATGGAGTAAATTTTGATTAAAGCATTAAAATAATAGAAAACTTATACGTCAATATGGATACGGTAGTAGAGTTTCTCGTAGATGAAAAATCAATGAGGCTAACTACAAATGCTCACCCTGAGCTTGCGTTTTATCAGATTGCTCAGGAAGGCTCGGACGCATACGGCGAGATATTCGTACCAGTAAATGAATTGCATCGAATTAAAAGAGAGTTGGGTAGCTTTATGGGCGTAGAGCTTCATGCTGAGAAAGGCAATGAAGAATCAGCTTCAGAGTCCACTGAAGCCGAAGTAGTTGAATAGCGGCAGAGTAATCGTACAGTCGCGAGATTCGGCATAACAAAGCGTTTAAGATTGATTCGCAACGCTTGGCACTTTTGCTATGCGTTGCGTTGAGTGTTTAAGGTGGTATGCGGTAGCTACGGTATTGCGTGCCTCACACCTTTGTTGGGCGTTAGGCTACTCGGTTGCATATTACGAATATTTTGTGAAATTAAGATGTGAAAAAGATGATTACTCAACAAATACATGTTCAATGGGATGGTCCATTTTCGCTCGAAGAGATTAAGCAAATGCACCAACAAAGCGATTATGGGTTATATCAGGTTTACGGAACGCACGTTGTATATGGTTCCAATATCTTGCTTTATATCGGTAAGGCGTCTTACAAACAAAGCATTTGGCATTCGGGAATGTTTGAAAGTTTATGTTGGTCGATTTGCCGGGAATGAACAAATTTCAAATGATGAATGGAGTAGGCAAATCTCAATTGCTGAAAAGCTGCTAATTTATACACATTCACCAGCATTGAATTCCTCAAATATTAACAATGTTGGTGGTGATGTCCCTATTGATAGTCATGTTTACAATTGGGGAAATCGTAGAAATTTGTTACCTGAAGTTTCGGCATTGCGTTATCTGTATGATGACAATGAACACTTTCCAACATACCAAGTTTTCGGTGGGAAATTAGCCTAAAAACGCTTCAGTGCAAATGGCAAGGTTTAGGGTTGGGCGGTCACGTTGTTCACCACTTTATGCGGTTACACGGATTCCCCGGTTTTCAAACATCCGCTATTGGTATATATCTGTGATTGAGGCGGCGGTGAACCAATTGTTTCGTTTGCATTGGTTTGCTATCGTGTGTTTACCCAATATTCGGGTTCTGTAAGTACATAAATATGGATGTTTTATTTGTTCTACTGCATGTTGCGCTGATCTGGATGTTGGCGGCGGTTACACCTGGCGCTAACGTTCTCTTAACCATCAATACCGCTTTGCATTATGATCGCAAGTTAGCCATGTATTCAGCGTTTGGTGTGAGTACGGCAACTCTTTTTTGGGCATTCTTTGGCGGTTCCGGTCTCGTTATACTGTTTACCTATTTTCCTCAATTGCTAACGGGTATGAAGGTAATAGGCGGTTGTTACTTGCTGTATTTAGGAATACGACAGATTTATTTAACTCGCAAATATAACCGGTTAAATGCATTGGGCGACGCTCATCCCTTGCCCGTCATAACGCGTAAAAAAGTATTTATACTCGCATTTATTACCAGTATCTTAAATCCTAAAACAGGTTTCTTTGTGGTGAGTTTATTTAGCGTTTCCATGCCAAAGCAGATGGACTTAGAAATGATCGCAGCCATCATGATCACCATGGCTTGTATTACGCTCTGTTGGCATGTGTTCCTCTCAGTTGCATTTTCACATCATGCAGCGAAGCGTGTATACGCAAGGTTATCGGGCGCGATAGATTATATAACCGGTGGTTTGTTTACCGTTTTTGGCGTTAAGGTTATGGTTTCTTAGCATAACCAAGTATCTGAGAATATACTCAAGTAACCTCAAGGTGCGAGGTTCAGCGAGAATGACTTGGATTGCAGACAAGGCAATGATTTGAAGATCTAGTTGTTCTAAATCAAAAATCGTTAACGATGTATGCGAGCCAAGTCAACTCGCCCTTTGGGAGCAAGTTACTGCCTCGATTTTTGCGTCAAACTACTCGAAAATAGATGGCTATTTCACTTCGTAGTTTTCCTTAAACTCAAAGCAGTAACAATGCTCTGAATTCTGCATCTTGAAATCACTTGAGTATACATGAATATATAAGCAAGGCAGTTAGAGTAATAAGTATGACTTACGATGAGTTTAATCAGTTTTGTCGAACACTTCCTTCAACAACGTACGTGATGCAATGGGGCGATTCTCACGTGTGGAAAATTGGCGGTAAGGTATTTGCGATAGGAGGCTGGGGTAAAAACAAAAAGCCAGCTTTCACGTTTAAAACATCTGATATGAATTTCGATTTTCTTCGTGAACATGAAGGCTATATTCCGGCACCTTACTTTGCGAGTCGTGGTATGAAATGGATACAGCAGGTTAATACGGCGGGTGATTTAGATGAAGAACTAAAATACTACTTGTCTGAATCTTATCGCATGGTGTCGCAAAGCTTGCCAAAGCGTGTGCAGGCAGAGTTAGGAATCGCACCAAAGGCTCAATGAATTATACCCAAGCACCTTGAGGTTAATTGAGTATGACAGGCCAACTCAATGGGTTGGTCTGTCATGTTTTACATGGTTTTTCTGTATGGCTACAGTTAACTTAGTTTGAACTCGTCTAACTGCGTTTTTAGCGCGTCGGCTTCTGCTTGGTAGCCGTTGACCACATGATTTAACGCGTCCGCTTGGCTGCTGGTTTGATGGGCAATTTCGTTAAGAATATCTACATCTTGGTCGATTGCTTCACACGCTTTAGATTGTTCGGTGGTGGATTGAGCGATAGAGTTAATGTGACTATTGACCTGTTCGATGCTGGTTTCAAGCATCGCGACACTGTCTGTTACGTGTTTGACTGCCTCAAATGTCGCGTCGCTGGCCGCTTTACTTTTCGTCATGCTGTCGACAGAAAATTGTGTTTTCTCACTAATTTTAGCCAGTAGCTTTTCAATATTTTCCGTTGCTTGTTGGCTACGTTGTGCAAGGTCACGTACTTCCGATGAGACCACTGCAAAGCCACGACCATGTTCGCCAGCTCGAGCAGCTTCAATTGCAGCGTTTAATGCTAGTAGATTGGTCTGTTCAGAGACGCCATTTATTGTCTCAACAATCTGGCTGATGCTCTGGGTGTCAGCCGCTAACTCTGTCAGGCATTGTTCCGTAGCGGCTATTTGTGTTGTCAGGCTCTGTACTGAATCAAACGAGCGTTTGCTTTGGGTTTGACAATCTTCTACTCGAAGATTCATCGCTGACGTATCTTGCATAGCGCGCTCTGCGGATTCTGCAATGCCAATGCTTGATTGCGCGAGTTGAGTCATTGCTGTGGCGATATTGTCACATTTGGCTATCGTTGCTAGGCTGCTTTTTTCAAGTTCTTCGGAAGAACTGACGATACGAACGAGACGCTCAGTGTTATGGTCATTGGTCTTTGTTACTTCGAGAAGTAACTGTTTTAAGTTGCCAATCAGCTTGTTTAGATTGTGAGCGATAGACGCGATTTCGTCTCGGCCTTCGCTGTTAACTGTTAATCTTAAGTCTTTGTTTTCAGATATGGTGTTGAGATCATCTTTAATATGACCGACTCGATGGCGCAAGTTATAGACGATTGAAAATAGCAATACAATAATGATTAATGCACTAACTATCGTAGAGACAAATAGAATATTGCGATTGAGTAGGGCTTGTGTTGAAACTGCAGTAGAATAAGAAAGCATGTCAGCTTGAATCGCATTTCTTAATTGGTTAAGTAAGCCAATGCGCGCTGTTGCCATTGGGAACCACTCCGTGGCTTTAGGGCCTTCGATGCTCGTTAAGTCATCACTCTGTGATAGAAATTGAGCTTGTATCGATTCCACGCTTTGCCACGCACTCTGCTGCTGCAATTGAGTCAGTTGTTGAATAAAGTTTTGGGGCATAATGATTTCAGCCGCACGCTTTGCTTCGTCTCCAGACTGGATATAGCCTTTGATGCTGGCAAATGTTTCAGGGGTTGTGCTGCCGCGAGCAAACACTCCGTTGAGCGCGCCTCGAACTTGTCCTGCACGCTCTTTCATCACAATAACGGCCGTCAGCGATTGGCCTAAAGTACTCAGATCTGAATTCTCACTTCTACTGATTAGGATACCGACATTGTCGATGATTAATTGGTTAAGGTTAGAGTAATAGTTAAATGGCGGAATTTCGGGGGCTAATTTGTCTACGCCAGATCTTACACGATTGAGTTGCGTTAACTGAGAAAACACATCTTTCGCTAGACGTTGGGTTAGTTGGCTATCCAAAAGCTCTGAAGAGAAATTTTGTAAATCGTTAACAGCGTTATCGACTTTATTGCGTTGGTTTTGCAAGTTTTTGACGATTTGCGGGTCGCCTCTACTACCGAGAACACCAGCGGTCAGTCCTCTTTCTACGGCCAGATTATGTGCAAGGTCGTCATAATGGATAACCAGTTTGACGAGTTGTTCATCTTGTAATGCAGTTCGTGACTTGTGGTTTAACTCAACAATATCCTGTATGGCTAAAATAATGCTGATAATCAGTGGTATACCTACAACAAGAGACACGATGATATAGAGTGGAAAGCGACGTATTATGGTCTGCATTGTCTAATCTCCCTGACGCGATAGCAAACATATAATGTTATTGTATTGGGGGAATAATTTTGCGTATGTGTAAATGAGCGATATTGGCAATTTAATGCCATTAAAATTGCTATATTGTGATTTTCCTCAAGGTATGTGGATACGCCTTTCATCGACTTTGATATCTATATTTTTGCTGCAGCTTGTGAGTGAGGTCTCGATACAGTAATGCATTGAGTTTTATACATAGCAAGCAGGTAGAGATGAGTGGTAAGTTATGCCGCCTTTAGTGAGCCTATTGATCGCTATACTCAATTTTCTCACATTTATCTTGAAACACCATTTGCATCAAAGGAAAGTAGTGCAGTGAAAAAGCTTTAGATCATTCATTTTTTGTATCAGTTTACTTCCGTTATCGGTTTTTGCGCTCACACTCTCGCAACAAGACGTTCAGCAGATAAAACAAGATATTCATACACTGCAATCAGCGATTGAGACTCACGATGTAGAAAGTGTTCTCAACCTAACTCATGATTCGATTTTCCAAAAAATGGCAAGCAGAGAAACAATGCAAGCCGTACTCGTTGAAACATATGGCAAGTTTGAGCAATTGCAAGTAAAGGTTCATGATTACCAAATTGGTGAATTCGGTCAGGCATATCAAGCCGGCGATGAAATTGCGATATTCGTACCGACTCAGACACTCATGGAAATTCAGCAGCAAAAGATTCAAAGTACGTCATATTTGCTGGCGTTGAAGAATAGAGCAGGTGAGTGGCACTACATTGATGGTTCGGCTTTCAAGCAAGACCCACTACAAATGTGGTTTTTAGTGCCAGACCTTCCGACAGATGTCGTTGTGCCGCCAAGCGAACATAAAGTGATTACTGAATAACAGTTATTTGCCGTGAATAAAAAAGAGCGTCCATTGGACGCTCGTTTTCAATGGAATTCTGGCTAAACATATTCATCGATGTGGTGCATTTTTTTGACCACATTTTCGCCTTGGTAAGTTTTTACCACGACACCGTCTTCATTGCGGATTTGAATTTGATTATGTTGATTGAGTGACGCGTGAAGGTTATCACTCTGATTTTTTAAGCTTTGATCAATGAATGCAGTCGCAGCTTTCAAATTATGCTGTATGTATGGCTTGTATATGGCGTTGTCGATTCTCATAAATTCACCAGCGATCGGCTGCTTTAACCGTATTGTGCTGAATATATCATCAACTTTTTAGATAAGCTATTGATGTTTAGTTGATGAACTTAAATTTTGAACCAAAAAGAGCCCCGAGACATACGGGGCAAGAAGGTTGTTGTAGTTGTATCTTAATGTATTACTGACGTTTGTTGTGAACGCAAGGAGATGCTCATTAACTTGTTTAACCTTAGAAATGAAGTTGAATATTCGCCAGTATGAATATCATTTTTAACCAATTCTTATAGTGAAATGTGATCTCGATTCAACAAATTAGGTGGTGGATTATGATGTAAAACGTTTGCGTGATTTTTTTATTCGGCTGAACGTTTGCGTGAAAAAATGTGATGATTATCTCGAAACTATCGCTATACTTGCCGCCCGGTTATGGGTGTTATCCTACCAATTACAAGCCGTCACATGGACGAGTGAATGACCCCAAGGACAGGACCAGCTGTTAATTCAATGCTTGTAAAGGTAATCATAAGTGAACGTAATTTTTGGTTTGATCGGTGTATTAGTCCTAATCGGATGTGCAGTGCTGTTATCTGAGAGTCGTAAGGCGATCAATTGGAAAACAGTTTCAAGGGCGTTGCTCTTGCAAGTAGGCTTTGCAGCCTTAGTACTTTATTTCCCGTGGGGGCAAGCTGCTCTGGGCAGTTTAAGTAATGGTGTTGCGGGTCTTCTTTCTTTTGCTGATGAAGGCATCAAATTCCTTTTCGGCGATCTCGCCAATTCTGGTTTCATTTTCGCAGTTCGCGTCCTTCCTATTATCATCTTCTTCAGTGCTCTAATTTCTGCTCTCTACTATCTTGGCATTATGCAAAAGGTCATCGAGTTTATCGGTGGTGGTATTCAGCGTTTCCTTGGTACCAGTAAAGCTGAGTCATTAGTGGCAACAGGCAACATCTTCCTATCTCAAGGTGAATCTCCTCTTTTAGTCCGTCCTTTCCTTTCACGTATGACTCGCTCTGAATTGTTTGTGGTTATGTCAGCAGGTATGGCATCGGTAGCAGGCAGTGTTCTAGGTGGTTACGCGGGTCTTGGCGTTGATCTAAAATATCTAATCGCAGCAAGTTTTATGGCTGCGCCAGGTAGCTTAATGATGGCAAAAATCATTGTTCCTGAGACAGGTGTTCCAGTTGATCAAACTGAGATCGAGATGGATAAAGCGCAAGATAGTAACGTGATTGACGCGCTAGCAAGCGGTGCGATGAACGGCATGAAAGTTGCGGTTGCTGTCGGTACCATGTTGATTGCGTTTGTGTCAGTAATCGCAATGGTTAACACTGGTCTTGAGAACCTTGGCGAATTAGCGGGTTTCTCTGGCATTACGTTGCAAGGTATCTTTGGTTACCTATTTGCACCACTTGCTTGGATTATTGGTGTACCAACAAACGAAGTGCTGATGGCGGGTTCGTACATTGGTCAGAAGATTGTAATGAATGAATTCGTTGCCTTCATTGACTTTGTTCAGCACAAGCAACAGCTTTCTGAGCTAACACAAGTTATCGTGACTTTCGCGCTTTGTGGTTTTGCTAATATTGGCTCAATTGCGATTCAGCTTGGTTCAATCGGTGTTATCGCACCAGACCGTCGCTCTGAAGTTGCAAATCTTGGTTTAAAAGCAGTAGCAGCTGGTACGCTTGCGAACCTAATGAGTGCATGCTTGGCGGGGATCTTCTTCCTACTGTAAATCGCTTACGTTTTTTGAAACGTCGTCTTGTACGGCGTTTTTTTTCATCTCAAGAAAACACGCAGACAAAAATAAACTGAAACTGGGTAATTTACTTACCTAAATCAAAGTAATTCGCCATTATCGCCCTAGTATTAACTGTCTTGGCGCAACAGTGCGCAGTTTTTAGAGAAGTTATAGTTATGGATAATCTAGTTTCCCGCTTTTTGCGTTATGTCGCTTTCGATACACAATCAAATCCAAGTAATCAGCAATGCCCGAGTAGTGAAGGGCAAATGACATTTGCCCTGTATCTAAAAAAAGAGCTTGAGCAGCTAGGTTTGAGTGATGTGTCATTAGATGAACATGGTTACCTAATGGCCCGCTTGCCGAGTAACGTGGAAACTCATGTTCCACCAATTGGTTTTATTGCACATATGGATACGGCTCCAGATGCTTCTGGGGAAAACGTCACCCCGCGTGTGGTTGAAAACTATCAAGGTGGCGTGATTACGCTGGGAACGAGTGGTGAACAGCTTTCTCCTGATCAATATCCGGATTTGAATTTGTTACGCGGTCACGATTTGATTGTAACGGACGGAACGACACTCTTAGGCGCAGATAATAAAGCAGGTATTGCTGAAATCATTACTGCTATCGAAATGCTGATCGCTAACCCGTCGTTGCCGCATGGTGATATCTGTATTGGGTTTACCCCAGATGAAGAAATAGGGCGCGGTGCCGATTTATTTGATGTAGAGAAATTTGGCGCTAAATGGGCTTATACGATTGATGGTGGTCCGGTTGGCGAATTGGAGTACGAAAACTTTAACGCATCAAGTGCAGACGTCATAGTCTATGGCACAAACGTCCATCCAGGTACTGCTAAAGATAAAATGGTGAACTCGATGTCTATCGCAGCTCGCTTTCAAACTATGATGCCAGCAGAAGAGACGCCGGAGTGCACTGAGGGCTATGAAGGCTTCTATCACTTGAAATCAGCGTCTATGTCTGTGGCGAAAAGTGAGCTTGGTTACATTATTCGTGACTTTGATAGCGAAGGATTGGCGCAAAGAAAAGCGTTTATGCAAAGCATTACTGACCAGCTTAACGCGGAGTTAACCCGTGGTCGAGTTGAGCTCGTCATTACTGATAGCTATCAGAATATGCGTGAGATGGTTGAGCCTCATCCTCATGTGATCGAGTTAGCGAAACAGGCAATGATGGATTGTGATGTCGAGCCAATGATCAAGCCGATTCGTGGAGGCACAGACGGGGCGAGATTGTCGTTTATGGGGCTGCCGTGTCCGAACATTTTTACTGGTGGCTATAACTTCCACGGTATTCATGAGTTCATTACCGTACAAGGTATGCAACAAGCGGTGAATGTGATTGTAAAACTGGCAGAAAATACAGTAAAAGCGTATCGATAAGATCATGTTGCCTGAGTCACGATAAGCTCACTCAAACCGGGGTAGATGCTTGATGTTACTCGGGTCTATGCACTAGGATTGAGAGGTAGACTCAATCCTAGGAGCATTAAATGAGAATCCTTTTACTGGTTGTTTCCCATCTTGTTTTTGCGGTAGCAGGCTTTGCGCTTGGTATTTACACCCTGCCTATTTTGACTCAACCTGAGTCACCTCCAATGGAAGACATCAAAGCGATTTCTGAGCATGCTTTGTATAGCGCGACTTTTGATAAAGAGCGTATCGATAGTGATTTTCTTCACTGGGGAGAAGGGACAGTGTCTATCAGCGATAAACAAATCGTCTTCTCAGGTGAAATTGCTCCTGGACCTGACTATAAACTTTACCTTTCTCCGGTATTTGTCGAGACAGAGGCTAACTTTAGCCAATACAAGGACACGATGATTCAGATTGGGGATATTAATACTTTCGATCGGTTTAGTTTCAATTTGCCAGAAGCGGTTAATGTTGCAGAGTACAATACGGTGATAGTATGGTGTGAAAGTTTTGGTGAATTTATTACATCAGCGCAATATAGATAGCATTATCGCTAAGTCAGGTAAGGTTAAACCACACACAGGGTAACGCGTGGAGAAAGTACAAGCCGTAATCGATTTTCTTCTTAATCATAAAACCGTTTTTCTATCCTTATTATCGTTTTTATCTCTTTAATTCGCCGTGTCGTGTTGTCAAAGATTCGTGGAGATGTTGCTTTCCTGACCGAGAATCAACGCAAATGGATGTCACGAACCAAAAACGGCTCATTTTCCACGATAGTGATACTGTTGTTTATTCTATGGCAGTCTGAAATCAATGAGTTCGCTTTATCTTTAACCGCCATAGCCGTCGCTGTTGTGGTAGCCAGCAAAGAAATTATTTTATGTTTTACTGGTTCAATTCAGCGCGCGAGTTCTCGCTCTTTTCGTATTGGTGACTGGATAGAGGTGGGGAAGTTATGTGGTGAAGTGATCGAGCACAATATGATGGCAACCGTGATTCAAGAGATCGACCTATATCATGGTCAATACCATTTTACCGGAAAAACAGCGACCTTGCCCAATAGCATGTTCTTTACTTACCCAGTTAAGAATCTGAACTTTATGAAGCGCTATGTGTATCACGATTTTTCGATTGTAGTGAGAGACTTTGTTAACTTATATCCATTATTGCCAGAGCTTACTCATCAAATTGAAGAACATTGCCAAACATTTAGCGAAGTAGCGAGACGATACAACTCTATCATCGAGCGTCACGCTGGTGTTGATTTACCCGGCTCAGAGCCCCATATCCACATCAACAGCACACCGACAGGTGAGCAAAATGTTCACGTAATGATCTTTTGTCCTACCGAGCAAGCAAACCATATTGAACAACTGATACGAAATGACTTTATGGTATTGTATGCAAAGCAATTTAATGAAAATTCAGAACTTATTTCGGATATTTAAACGAAGATCTTTCACGAAAGCGTTTGCGTAAAACTATTAATCGTTTCAATAAATTATCTCAATGGAAGTTTGCTTCCATTGAGAGTACCGTGCGCCTGCTTGCTTATATATCACTCTACATGCTTATAGTGAAGATAGGCAGTCAGTTTGGCGCGTTGATAGACCAACCACCTCTCTCTCGGGGTACCACAAGGAATAATGGAGCGGCGTTTCTATTTGCATGGCTTGCATAACGCAAATAATGAGAAAAAGCCCAACATGAATTTTAAAACTCTCTATCGTTTTATTGAGAATACGTCAGAGAACAGTTACATCAATGGCTTATGTAATGTTTTTGATGCTTTTGCCGATCAGTTTGATTTCTGCATTTTGTATGCTGCTTGGAAATGGCTTAGCAGTGATTGGCTTGCAGGGCTTGGCAGAAAAAATCCTTCTAGCAAGTACCCTAATTTGGAAATTGTTCCCGATTTTACTGGTTGTCTATTACTCCCAGTTTTTGGCGACATTGCATAAAACATCGCGTACCAATGTTATTACGCCATCGCTTCTGATCTACGTAATTTTAGGTCATGAGTGGGGTATGCTGCATCCGGGGACTTTTATTCCTACTAACTATCCGCTTGCGATCATTATTCCTCTTTTAGTCAGTAAGACTACCCAATTGTTGGAGCGCAAGAGATTGTTTATGGAGAGTGAACTGCCAAATGTGGTGGATCAAACCATAAACTTAGTGGGTGCGTGTATCTTTATGGTTGCACTGTACGCCGGTGCTGGTTATTTACTAAAAAACTGGATTCTATCTTTTACCGAATTGGTGAAATTGATTCCGAGCTTAGATGAATACTCACTCAGTGATGGTCTTTTGTATGAACTGGGGCGCAACCTTTTTTGGAGCATGGGCGTTAACGGCCATATTATTTTGGCTCCGTTAAAGAGTGAGCTCTATGAGTTCTCGCTTAAAAGCTATGAGATGCACCAAGCGTTTGGCACTGAACTGCCAATCTTGACCAGTAACTTTTATGATATCTATGCTGGCATCGGTGGTTCGGGTAATACGCTTAGCCTGGTGTTATGTATGCTGTTGTTTACCCAAAACAAAGGTTATCGAACTCTGGCGATGGCAACGTTGGTATTGAGTGTTTTCAATATCAATGAACCGATTTTATTTGGTTTGCCAATTATCTTTAACCCAGTATTAATCATTCCATTTTGTTGGCTCCAATGGCGGGATTAGCCCTGTGGCGACATCATTGGGCTGGGTTGCGCCCGTTTCGACATTTATTAGCTGGATGACGCCTGCGTTTTTTAGTGGCTACATGGCGACAGGCAATGATTGTGCAGCACCGCTACTGCAATTGGTGATTGTGTTGGTTGGCATCGCCATTTATCTACCGTTTTTCAAACAGATGGATAAAGTAGCCGGTACAAATGCGATCTTTACTAAAGGGTTGTCAGATAATTTCTTTAATTACAAAGACCTTGGCAATAGCCCTTCGGTAATTGGTGTGTTACCTCAGATGAGTGCTAACTTGCTGGCTCAACGCCAGATAAGTACCTTGCAAAAAAGTGGTGAATTTGTACTGTTTTATCAACCTCAGTACGATATGAACCAGCAGCAAGTGAACTCGCTGGAAGTACTCATTCGTCATAGAAGTTATGATGGGAAAATCACGCCACCTTGGTTTTTGGCAAGTTTTGCAAAGCTGGGATTAACTTCAGAGCTGGATCTATGGGTGGTGAAACAGGCTCTGCATGAGGTGAGTCCTCTGGCGACTAACCCAGAGTTTAAAGTTTCCATCAACATTTCTCCGGATACGTTTTTGATCGATAACTTTGCTGGCATTGTGACAAGCATGATTGAAAAGAGTAGCTTGTCATTCAGTCAGGTGGAGTTTGAAATTACTGAAGATTTGTTGATTCAAGATGAAGTGAATACTTGGTCGGTACTCCAAGAGCTAAGAAGTAAAGGGATACGCATCGCACTTGATGACTTTGGTGCGGGTTATTCTTCTATCGGTTACTTAAGCCGTTATGAATTCGATAAAGTAAAAATTGACCGTTCGTTGGTGCTGAACTTAGAACAGAAAAACGGTAAAGAGATGTTTAGCCTAACCAGTCAACTGGTACGGGTCACCGGTGCGGAAATTGTGGTTGAAGGGGTAGAACGACAAGAAGAGATTGATTTTATGCGCGAGCAAAATATCAACTTAATTCAAGGTTTCTATTTCTATAAGCCAATGCCGTTTAGTGAAATCAGAGCATTGAATTTATTCGAAGTGAAATCCAATCAATACTAGAAGAAGAGGGCGTATCGCCCTCTTTTTTCATCAATACTAGCGTTGGTAATAACGTTCTTTTAGCTTCAACGCAACGTTAACCAGTGCAATAAGAACGGGTACTTCAATTAGCGGACCGATCACGCCTGCAAACGCTTGGTCTGAGTTCAAGCCAAATACAGCAATCGATACGGCAATCGCTAATTCAAAGTTGTTACCCGTCGCGGTAAAGGCAATGGATGCGTTTTTATCGTATTCAATACCCATGCGTTTACCAACAAAAAAGCTTACAAAGAACATCAATACGAAATAGATCGCTAGAGGGATGGCAACTCGGAATACATCCATTGGCAGTTCAAGAATCATTTCCCCTTTCAAACTAAACATCAAAACGATGGTTGCGAGTAGTGCAATCAATGTAATGGGTGAAATTGCAGGGATAAAATGTTGGTTATACCAAGCCTCACCTTTTGCTTTCACTAGCAACTTACGGCTTAGAAACCCGGCTAAGAAAGGAATACCTAGGTAAATGAATACGCTTTCCGCGATATCCAGCATGGAAATATCCACGGCAAAACCTTGGTAACCAAAGTAAGGAGGTAGCACGGTGATAAACAGCCACGCCATAAAACTATAAGTCACGATTTGGAATGCGCTGTTAATCGCAACCAATGCTGCGCCATATTCTTTGTTACCGCCACCGATATCATTCCAAACCAGTACCATCGCAATACAACGCGCTAACCCAATCAAAATGATGCCGACCATGTACCCTGGATGATCGCCAAGAAACGTGAGTGCTAGTACAAACATCAGGATAGGGCCAACAATCCAGTTCATAAACAGTGACAGTTTGATTGCTTTCTTGTCTTTCTTTACCTTTCCTAACAAGCTGTAATCCACTTTAGCTAATGGCGGATACATCATCAGAATAAGGCCAATGGCCAATGGAATATTGGTTGATCCCACAGACATTGCTTGGTTCCACTCGGCCACTTGAGGGAATAGTGCACCGATTCCGACACCAATAGCCATTGCAAGAAATATCCATAAAGTGAGGTAACGATCCAAAAAGCTCATTTTGGCTTTCGGCGTTGATAGAGCAACATCAGTCATAAAATTAATCCTCGATAATCGTCGATTGACGATAGTTAAAGGCAAAAAATGTCGAGCATTACGACAAAAATGGTGATGCTCGAACAGAAAACTTAGCCGGTAATTTTTTCAAATAAAGCGATGAATTCCTTGGTCACCGCGGGATCAATGCGGTAGCAAATCTTCGGCGGATTTGGTTCTGCGGTGATAAATCCGGCAGCTTTCAAAATACGCAGATGCTCAGACACTGTTGATTGTGCCAAACCTAACTGGGAAACGAGGTCGCCATTTAAACAACCGCCAACGCTTTCGAGAACCAATAAGGTTTTTAGGATGCGAACGCGAGCAGGGTGAGAAAGCGCTTTGGCTTGGGCGGCAAATCGAGCTTCTAACTCGAGTTGTGTATCGTCAGCGTTAAGTAGTGACGCGCAGTCAGTATTACAGTTCATCATTGCTAAATAATAGTACATCGTCGAATGGCGATATATTAAGCGTAACCAAGCAAATGATCAATAGTGTTAATTCGATAATTATGGAAATACTTGTTATATGCTATGTAGAAAGCAATCACAACGGATGAAATTGTCAATTTGTTTAGGTACGAACGAGTTGTAGATTAGGCTGGTATGTGAACTCGGTGTGTGGATATGGTCAGTCATACCATCAATCATGGTCTCTTCTAGCGTCACGGTCCCGTCAGATGCAATGGAGTTGTCCATCATGAGTAACGCTCGTGCACCAACAGGTAACGTACCGGCAATACACCCAAGCTTTTGTGGCATTTCCCATGTGTCGTCATGCATTGATAAGCCATGTTCCGTTGAATTACCCAGCATACTGGAAAAGCCAAGCTGTTTAATTCGATCAACAATAGAAGCACCGCGAATTGGAGAACCGATGGCGACGACGTGACTAATGGTTTGAGATGAGGGTTTTCTTGCTCTTAAATAGTTTTTTATGATCAAGCCACCCAGACTATGTCCAACTAGAACGTTTGGCATGGTACTAGATAAGGCCTCATCCATTTTTTGAAAGAGCGTTTGGTTGTCAATCGCTACCGTGTTATAGGTTAACACTTTGGTTTGATAACCCATCTTGCGTAGTTTATGGCTAAGCGGCTGCATCACGACGCCATGCATATACAGTCCGTGTAATATGATGATTTTCATTGCCTTTCCCATGGGTAGAAACTGACGATTGATAATCAAATCATAAAAACAAAACGCAAATCAGATCAATGGCTTTATTGCAACGCTTTAGCCATTTTGTGCTTTATCACTAGGACGAATATAAACAGTTGTAAGCGCTTGGTGACCTTTATGGATGTTCGGTGTAGAGATACAGTACAAACCATTTATCATAAAAATTATTCACCAATTTTGGCGTAACAGTCATTTTCTTAGTCATATTGTCAGTTTAACGCATGCTCGTTAGCCCAGTGATGGCTCATCAGGTTGTGGCTATCAAAATAGTGCTGCGCTTTTTGTAGCAGTTCAAGCTCTAGCATCCAATTGGCATCTCGTTGTGAGGTACAGAATAAGCTGATGTGGTGCAGCAAGTCGTTACTGGTGCGGGACAATAGTTTACGCGTTGCGTTGACGAGAGAACTCGATTCTATAGAGATAAATTGCACTAACGCATAAGCTTGGTTGAGGGTATCAAACGCTGAATGGTGTTGGCCAAGGTGATTAAGAATTTGTGAATGAGCAATTGCCGCATCACGATAGCCATTGACTAAACAAGCGAATTGGCATGGCTTAGTCTCTTGGTTTTGCAGTGCTTCCTGAATATATGTTGGCATATTATGCATGACTTGATCGTACAAACATTGTGCTTCAGGCCAGTGACCCTGCTTCAACATCTCTTCTGCTTTCACATAGTGATTCCAGCATTGTTGTAAATTCATTTTGTGTGGTTCCTGTCTCTTCACGGCCGTTTAGTTGAGAGAGCATTACGCTAATAATAATTGTTATCATTTAAATGCAATTGAGAATTAATTTCAATAAAAACGATGCTGAGTCAGATGAGAACGGCATCAAAATTATGAGAAATAAGACATGATTACAGTCTAAGTCACTAAAATGTAAATGGATTTGGTCTACAATGTGAATTATGACAAGCGCTGCATTAAGGAATTACTCATGGCGATTGAACAGCTAAAAGCGAGTCAACTATATCATTCAACGGAGCTAAACCAGCTTCCTAGTAAATCGACCAAGGATTTGCCACCAATCGATGAAATTGTTGGGCAAGAACGCGCGCAAAAGGCGGTCGAGTTTGCCATGTCGATTAAAGAAAAAGGCTATAACATTTATGCCATAGGGCAAAATGGGCTTGGTAAACGCACAATGATTTTGCGCTACTTACATCGTCATAAAAGTGATACGTCTGAGCTTTATGACTGGTGTTATGTTTCTGATTTTTCGAATAATCGCACGCCAAAGGTGTTGAAGCTTCCGTGTGGTGTCGGTAAGACGTTTAAACAAGATATCGAAAAAATGATCGCTAAGCTGGTGGTTGCAATGCCACTGGCTTTTGATAACGAGCTCTATATTAGCCGCGCAGAAAAATTGAAAGCGCAATTGGCGCAAAAACAAGCGATAGAGCTTGAGGCGATCAGTAAAGAAGCGAAAGAGCGCAAGATTAGCCTGACCGTAACGACGCAAGGTGATTATCAATTTGTTGCAATGGATGGTGAAGAACTCCACACGGAAGAAAGTTTCGATCAACTTTCAGTCAAAGAGCAGGAGCAATTTGGCACCGCAATCGATGAGTTAGAAGTCCGGTTGCGGAACATGGTACGTGAGCTAACGGAGTGGGAAGAGACATTTAGCGAGAAAATCAAAAAACTCAACGACGATGTCACGCTTGACGTTATTGCACATTTTATCAAACAGTTAAAAGAAGACTACTCACAGTACACCGAAATCAAAACCTACTTGTCGGAGCTAAAAAAAGACATCGTAGAGAATGCCGATATCTTCCTTGAGCAAGGCAACGAACAAGCAGAAATCGCGGCTGCCTCTCTCGATAAAAAACTGCCGCGCCGCTACAAGGTAAACATTTTAGTCAATCGCAAGGCTTGCGAGTTTCCCGTCGTAGTAGAAGAAAGCCCTAACTACCATAGCTTATTTGGTTCTATTGAAACGGCGACCTACAAAGGCACCGTATTTACCGATTTCTCTTTGATTCGTGCAGGTAGTTTGCATAAAGCCAACGGTGGCGTGTTGCTGATGGATGCGCAGAAGGTGTTAGAGCAGCCTTACGTGTGGGACGGATTAAAACGCGCTTTGCGCTCTCGTCAATTGAGTTTTACCTCGTTAGAAAAAGAACTCACGCTTACAGGGGCTGTCTCCCTTGATCCAGAGCCGATTCCACTGGATGTGAAAATCATTCTGTTTGGCGATTATCGCACCTATCAATTGTTACAACACTATGATCCGGAGTTCAGCGAGCTGTTTAGAGTGACCGCAGACTTCGAAGATGAAATGAAGCGCACTGAAGATTCAGAAATGCATTACGCGCGTTTTATTTCTAGTGTGGTGCACGACAACAATATGCTGCATTGTGATCGTAAAGCAATTGCACGCATTATTGAGCACAGCTCAAGGCTTGCTGGCGATCAAAATAAACTTTCGCTGCACTCAGCCAATATCGCGAATCTGTTGCGCGAGTCCAATTATGTCGCCAAACAAGCGAAGGCCAATATGATTCGTTCAAGCCATGTGGAAGAAGCGTTGGCAAATCAAGAGTCACGAGTCAGTCGCTTGAAAGATGCGGTGATGGAAGGGTTCATTAATGGAACCACATTAATTCACACAGAAGGCGTTGCGATTGGTCAGGTCAATGCGCTCTCGGTATTGAGCACTAGTGAATACATGTTCGGCGCACCAAACCGCATAACCGCAACAACTTGTTATGGCAGTGGCGATGTGATTGATATTGAGCGTAGCGTTGATCTTGGTGGCAGTATTCACTCTAAAGGCGTTATGATTTTAACCGCTTATCTTTCATCAGCGTTTGGAAACCGCGAAAGTGCCTTTGACGACAACAATCACTTTGAGCAGTCATATGGTGGAGTAGACGGCGATAGTGCCAGCATGGCTGAGTTTTGTGCGGTGGTGTCCGCATTTTCCAAACAGCCTAACCGTCAAGACATAGCGATAACGGGGTCAATGAACCAATTTGGTGAATCGCAACCGATTGGTGGGGTGAATGAAAAAATCGAAGGCTTTTTCGATGTGT
This sequence comes from Vibrio taketomensis, assembly GCF_009938165.1. Lineage (NCBI taxonomy): Bacteria > Pseudomonadati > Pseudomonadota > Gammaproteobacteria > Vibrionales > Vibrionaceae > Vibrio > Vibrio taketomensis. The sequence goes on along the minus strand of NZ_AP019650.1, from coordinate 859,395 downwards.
GTGGAATAAAAGGGCGTAACTCTGAGCAAGGGGTGATCATTCCACGTTCCAATAAGCACAACTTAATGCTGCGTCCTGATGTGGTGAAAGCGGTTGAAAGAGGTGAATTCCACATCTGGGCAATTGATCATGTGACTGAGGCGATTGAAATTTTCACCGGTAAACCTGCGGGTACACCGAGTGATGAAGGCAGTTATCCAATTGATACCATTTATGGTATCGCCCAAGCCAAACTCAACGCCCTTCGTAAATAAGCCCACAAATAGGCTCTGTTCTCAGAGCCTATTTCTTTTACTTGGTAACTTTTAGGGAAGACTATGCTATCAATTGAGCCTTTACGAGAGGCACACTATCCACAGCTCGAGCAATTGGGTGTAACCGCTCAACAACTGGAGTTTGTTGGTAGTTTGGATGAGATTCTTGGGATGGTTTCTGATACGGTTCATCCCCATGTGGTTGTGCACAAAGACCAAGTCGTGGGTTTCTTTCTATTGGATATTTGCTATTGGTATGAGCATGCGTTTTGTCCGAAAAATGGCTTAGGTTTGCGTGCTTATTTTATTGCTCAACAGTTTCAGGGGCTTGGGTATGGGGCTCAAGCTCTCGACGAACTGGTTAACTATGCTCGCCATGCATATAAACGTAAGAGCGCTGTTTATCTCACCGTTAATTGCCGAAATGACCTAGCCAAAGCCTGCTATTTGAAATCAGGATTTGTTGATACTGGCGACCTGTATACGGGGGGAAGTGTAGGACCGCAGCATATTATGCGACGTTCTATCGAGTGAAGTACTACCTAGTGACCTTTGGTGGAGCTCTGCACGAGGATTGTGCTACTATTTCGCAACTGAGTATCACCAACCGAAAGTTTCTGCAGTACTTATGAGACATCTAAATACCACCATCCATCCGGAGATTGAACACCTAGATGGCAAAAGTATCTTTCAACGCCATGCTGCGCGAGCCATCGTTATTGATGGTGAAGATATTCTTTTGCTGTATACAGAGCGCTATCACGATTACACCATTCCTGGTGGCGGTCTCGATCCTGATGAAGATGTGATCGCGGGTATGGTACGAGAACTCGAAGAAGAGACTGGTGCGCGTAATATTCATAGCATCAAACCGTTTGGTATCTATGAAGAGTTTCGTCCGTGGTATAAGGATGATGCTGATGTGATGCATATGACGTCATATTGTTACACCTGTAAGGTCGACCGTGAATTAGGTGAAACCGCTTACGAAGATTATGAAGTTAAAAATGGCATGCGCCCGGTGTGGATGAATATCCATGATGCCATTACGCACAATGAAAAAACGATGGCAGAAAGCCCGAAGAAGGGAATGAGCATCGAGCGAGAAACCTTTTTACTACAGTTAGTCGTGAAAGAGATGTTGTGATATACACAAACAATCTCAAGTTACGTGTTTCAATCAGCCTGCCAAGATGCAGGCTTTTTTACATCTTTAAAATTGCTGAACATGCAGAGAATTTAGTTGCCTATCATGCCCGAAGAGGATTTTCAGTATATACTTACTCAAGTAGTTGAATTATAAAACTAGAATAAATGCTAAGGGAGTAGCTATGGGGACGTTTCAACGCCTTGTGCTGGGCAGCGTAATTTCGCTAGTCAGTTCATCCGCTTTATCCGCTGTTATTGAAAGCACCTCTTTGGTCGGGTTTGGTAATGCCAAGTACCCAGACAACTTCACGCACTTTGATTATGTTAATCCTGATGCGCCAAAATTTGGCAAAATTACCTATGGTGCAGTAGGTACATACGACAATTTTAACCGATATGCTTCTCGCGGTGTTGCCGCTCGTGGTTCGGGTGAACTTTATGACACGCTCATGTTTAGTCCAAGTGATGAAATTGATGCCTATTACCCTTTGATTGCTCAAAAAGTGCGTTATTCCGATGACTTCACTTGGATGGAAATTGAATTAAACCCCAAAGCGCGCTTTCATGATGGTAAGCCAATTACGGCTCATGACGTTGTGTTTACATTTGATAAGTTTATGACTGAGGGCGTGCCGCAGTACCGTGTTTATTATCAAGACATCAAATCCGTTACCGCAGTCAATGATCATCTCGTTCGAATTGAAATGGCGCAACCGAATCGCGAGAAGATGTTTAGTTTTGCCCAATCAACTCGAGTCTTGCCGAAACACTTTTGGCAAGAACGCAATTTTTCAGAGCCTCTCTCAGAACCGCCAGTTGGAAGCGGGCCTTATAAGATCACTGACTACAAAGTCGGGCAGAGCGTGACCTATTCATTGGTGGACGATTACTGGGCTAAAGATTTACCGGTCAACGTTGGTCGTTATAATTTTGAGCAAACTCAATACGATTATTATCGTGATGACACGGTAATGCTTGAGGCATTCAAAGCGGGGGAATTTGATTTCCGTTTAGAAACCTCTGCTAAGTTCTGGGCGAATTCTTATACCGGGCAAAATTTTGACAAAGGTTTCATTGTTAAACAAGAAATCCCCCATCATAAACCGGAGAGTACAGCGGCGTTTGTGTTTAACACTCAACGTGAGGTATTTAAAGATCCAAAAGTGCGCGAAGCGATTAACTACGCAATGGATTTTGAGTGGATGAACTCGAATATGTTCTACGACCAATATCAGCGCACACGCAGTTTCTTTCAAAACACCGATTATGAGGCATTAGGCTTGCCTTCAGCGCAAGAAGTGGAAATCCTAACGCCGTATAAAGACCAAATTCCTGCTCGAGTGTTTACCGAGGAATATCAACCGCCGGTTACTGACGGTTCTGGCCGTATTCGTAGTCAAATGCGCACCGCCTTCAAATTACTGAAAGAAGCAGGGTGGGAGTTGAGAAACAAAGTAATGACCAACGTTGAAACGGGTGAACCGTTAGCGTTTGAATTTTTGTTATACAGCCCGACGACCGAGCGAATTGCTATCCCTATGCAGAAAAACTTGAAACGCATGGGTATTGATATGAAGATTCGCTCAATTGATACCACTCAGTTTATTAAGCGTCTTCGTGACCGCGATTTTGATATGCTGTCGTGGCCATACTCGGCTAATCCATACCCAAGCCCAAATTTGTTGATTGCATGGAACTCTAAATACATTGACTCGTCTTACAATACAGCGGGGGTTATGTCTCCAGTCGTTGATGCGCTGACAGAGCAAATTTTACAAGCACAGCAAGACCCAGAACGCTTATTAGCTCTCGGTCGTGCGCTTGACCGTGTATTGCAGTGGAACTTTTATATTATTCCACAGTGGCACTCAGGGACCTATCGAGTGGCTATGTGGGATAAATTTGAGCGACCAAGTGAAATGCCAAAATATGACCTAGGTATTGATACTTGGTGGATTTCACAAGACAAGAGCCAACTGTTACCAGAAAAACGCCGTTAAAGAGGGATGAATGGCTGCGTATATTTTTCGACGTTTGTTGTTGGTGATCCCGACCCTATGGGCGATCATCACCATCAACTTCTTTATCATTCAGATTGCTCCGGGTGGACCAGTCGAGCAAGCTATCGCGCAGCTTGAAGGTCAAAACTCCGGTATTATGGAGCGCTTTGCTGGCGGTGGTAGTGAAGTAGATCTGGATATCGGTAGCGAAGCTTCGGTGACGGGATACAAAGGTTCACGAGGCTTAGATCCGGAAGTTGTAGAAGCAATCAAAAAGCAATTTGGTTTTGATAAGCCGCTACTTGAGCGCTACTTCGACATGCTGAAAAACTACGCCACCTTTAATTTCGGCGAAAGCCTATTTAAAGGCGGCAATGTGATTGATTTGATTGTCGAAAGGTTACCTGTCTCGATTTCGCTTGGCTTGTGGAGCACATTGATCATTTATCTGATCTCGATTCCGCTCGGGATTATGAAGGCGATTCACCACGGTACGCGCTTTGACATATGGTCGAGTGCGCTGGTCATTGTCGGCTATGCCATTCCTGGCTTTTTATTTGCGATTATTCTAATTATTTTGTTTGCCAGTGGGAACTACTTCAGTTGGTTCCCACTGCGTGGTTTGGTGTCGAGTAATTTTGACCAAATGACATGGTATCAACAGATCGCAGATTACTTTTGGCATTTAACCTTGCCTATTTTGGCGATGGTGATCGGTGGCTTTGCCACTTTAAGCATGCTGACAAAAAACTCATTTCTTGATGAAATCAATAAACAGTATGTCGTGACGGCACGAGCGAAAGGTCTAGACGAACGCAGCATTCTTTATCGTCATGTATTTCGTAATGCGATGTTGATCATTATTGCTGGTTTCCCAAGTGCCTTTATCAGTATTTTTTTCACCGGTTCAATGCTGATTGAGGTGATGTTCTCACTAGAAGGGATCGGTCTGCTAGGGTTTGAATCCACCATTCAACGGGATTACCCAGTGGTCTTTAGTTCGTTGTATATCATGACGCTACTTGGGCTTATCTTGAGTATTATTTCTGATTTGACCTATACATGGGTTGATCCTCGAATCGACTTTGAGGCTCGCTAATGACAAAAACGAAGAAAATGCGTAACCCTCTTAATCAAGCTCGGTGGGATAGATTTAAAGCTCACAAACGAGGCATCGTCTCGTTGTGGATTTTTACCATCTTGTTTGGCCTGAGTTTATTTGCGGAACTGATTGCTAACGATAAGCCACTGCTGGTGGAATACGATCAACAGTGGTATTTCCCAATTATCAACCAATATGCCGAAACTACCTTTGGCGGTGAGTTTGAAACGGAAGCGGACTATACAGACCCGTATGTGGTTGAGCTTATAGAAGAAAACGGTTTTATTATCTGGCCACCGATTCGTTTCAGTTACGATACCATCAACTACAACGTTGTAGGATCTGTCCCATCAGCGCCGGACAGTGTTAACTGGCTAGGGACTGATGACAAAGGCCGCGATGTGATGGCGCGAATCATCTATGGCTTTCGCATTTCGGTGTTATTTGGCTTTGTGCTCACCATTGTTTCCAGCGTGATTGGCGTGGTGGTCGGTGCGACTCAAGGCTATTACGGTGGTTGGCTTGATCTATTCGGACAACGGTTTATCGAGGTGTGGTCGGGAATGCCGACGCTGTTCTTGTTGATTATTCTTTCGAGTTTTGTTGAGCCGAACTTCTGGTGGCTACTGGGTATTATGGTGCTGTTTAGCTGGATGAGTTTAGTCGGGATTGTGCGGGCTGAATTCCTTCGTTGTCGTAATTTTGATTACGTACGAGCGGCGCAAGCGATGGGCGTCAATGATAGCCGAATCATGCTACGCCATATGTTGCCCAATGCGATGGTTGCGTCATTAACCATGATGCCTTTTATTCTTTCTGGTTCAGTCACTACTCTGACATCGCTCGACTTTCTTGGCTTTGGTTTACCAGCTGGTTCGCCTTCTCTGGGTGAATTGTTGGCGCAGGGCAAAGCCAATTTGCAAGCACCATGGCTTGGTATTTCCGCCTTTGTGGTGTTGTCATTAATGCTAACGTTGTTGGTGTTTATTGGTGAAGCGGTACGTGATGCATTTGATCCGCACCAACAAGGAAGATAATTATGACAGAGACCTTGTTAACTATTGATTCGCTCTCGGTGGGATTTGGTCGCCAAAAGAAAATTGAGCAAGTGACCTTTGATGTGTCGTTTGATATCAAACGCGGCGAAACACTCGCTTTGGTTGGGGAGAGTGGCTCAGGTAAATCCGTTACCGCCAATTCAATTTTAAAGCTGTTACCGAAAGGCTCTGCTCATTACCAAAATGGGCATATTCAGTTTGATGGTATCGATATACTAGCCTGCACCGAACGCCAACTGCGGGGCATTCGTGGCGCACGTATCGGGATGATTTTTCAAGAGCCGATGGTCTCGCTTAATCCGCTACACAAAATCGGTAAACAGCTGGTTGAGATTGTTGGTATTCATCGTGGTGTTCGCCAAAACAAAGCCGAAGCGTTGGCGATTGAATGGCTTGGCAAAGTGGGTATTCGTAATCCAGAAGCAAAAATCAACGCTTATCCTCATGAGCTTTCCGGCGGTGAACGTCAACGTGTGATGATTGCGATGGCGCTTATTAATGAGCCTGAACTGCTAATTGCTGACGAACCTACGACTGCGCTCGATGTCTCAGTGCAAGCGCAAATTCTCGACTTGCTCAAACAACTGCAACAAGAGATGGGCATGGCAATGCTGTTTATTACCCATGATTTGAGCATCGTACGCCGAATTGCCGACCGTGTGGCGGTAATGCGTAACGGTAAGTTGGTTGAAGTGGGGGAATGTCAGCAGGTATTCAATCAGCCTAATCACCCTTACACCAAGCAGCTAATTGACTCTGACCCCAAAGGTCTACCCGTTGAAGTTGAAGCTAATGCTCCGTCACTACTCAGTGTGGACCAATTGCGGGTGTGGTTTCCTATTACCAGTGGATTGTTTAAACGAGTTACATCGCATGTTAAAGCTGTAACCGACATGGCGTTTGAGTTAAAGCGCGGGCATTCAATTGGTTTGGTGGGAGAGAGCGGTTCCGGTAAATCAACAACAGGGATGGCGATTTTGCGTTTGGTATCATCGAATGGTTCAATCAATTATCAAGGCCAAGAGCTGCAAGGGCTCGATCGCAAAGGCATGTTACCTTATCGTAGTAAAATGCAGGTGGTGTTCCAAGATCCGTTTTCTGCCCTCAACCCTCGAATGTCGGTAGCTCAGGTGATTGGTGAAGGTTTGCACGTCCATACTGATTTATCTGAGCAGCAAATCGATGATGCGATCGTCAGTGTGATGCAAGAAGTCGATTTAGACCCAGAAACGCGTCATCGTTACCCGAATGAATTTTCAGGTGGTCAAAGGCAGCGTATCGCCATCGCGCGAGCGTTAGTGTTAAAGCCGGAATTCATTCTGCTAGATGAGCCGACGTCTTCGCTAGACCGAACGGTTCAAGCACAGATTCTAGAACTACTGAAAGACTTGCAGACTAAGCACCAGTTGACGTATTTGTTTATCAGTCACGACTTACATGTCGTGAAATCACTCTGTCATTACACCATTGTGATGCGCAATGGTGAGATAGTGGAGCAGGGTGAAACGCAGACATTATTTAGTCAACCTCAACAGAGCTATACCCAAGAGCTGGTGGCGCTTTCTTAGTTTTCATTAAGAGAATAGTGTTTTGGTATAGAAAGCGCTTGTGAGAATTAGGAAGAAAGGGCAGACTTCGGTTTTTATTTTTGAGGTTAGACAATGTCAGAGTACGACCAACAACAAGATTGGCAAGATGGCGAAGAGATCGAAATTGAAGCCATTGGGATTGAAGTATCGGTTCAACCAATAGAGTTGTACAAGGTATTTAAAATTGCCAACTTAGTCGGTGGCGGCGGCGAAGCAAAACACCTTATCGCAGAAGGCTATGTTGCGGTAAATGGTGAATTAGAAACGCGTAAACGCCGAAAGATGTATGATGGTGACTTTTTTGAGTTTGACCAAGAATACTACGTTGTTGTGTGTGATGCGCCAGTGACAGAGCCTGAACCGAAAAAAGAAACCAAACTTGAGAGCAAGCCCGCTGAGGCCAAATCAAAAAACAAGCAAAACAAATCGGCAAATCAGGGCAAAGCTGCAAACAGAAAAGATACGGACAAGAAGGCGTCTCAAGGCAAAAGTCGAAAGCGCCTAAGTCGGCGAAACAAACCAAGTCAAATAATACTGCTGATAAGAAGCCAAAGGCAAAAATGAATTGGGCCGTGGTGGCATCGATTTCTTCTAGCCAAAACAGACTTATTCCCAAAGCATCGCTCTTGCGATGCTTTTATTGCTGTGAGTTATCAACATCCATTCAAAAATTGAGGGGAATAATTTACAAACGTAAAAAACGTAAATTCATGAGGAGCTCAAGTAAATCTAAATGATAATGCATTGCATTAGTAATTATGGAGTTGGCTATGAAAGCTACTATTCTGGCCTTATTGACAGGCTTTGCTGCATTTACCACAAATGCAGAGATGATTGAGATCACGCATCAAAAAGGGACAACAAAACTAGAATCAAACCCTCAACGTGTTGTGGTTATTGGCCTTGGCGCATTAGATGCGGCAGTGGCACTTGGTGTTGAGCCTGTTGCGATTTCAACTGTAAGTATGTTTCCAGATTACTTAGCGCAATACCGTGATTACAAGTTCACTTCTGCTGGCAGTTTATCTGAGCCAAATTTTGAAACCATCTACATGCAAAAACCGGATTTGATCATTATCGGTTCGCGAGCAATCACGCAATACGATGAACTGAGCAAGATTGCCCCAACGATTGTCTTTGCAGCGGATGACAAGCAAGGTTATTGGACAAGCACTCAACAGCAATGGCGTAATCTTGGTCAAGTGTTTGAAAAGCAGGATTTTGTCGAGAGCAAAATTGCTGAACTAGATAAAGAATTTAAAGCGATAAATAGCTACAACCAAGCAAATAACGTCGATGCATTAACAGTGATGAGCTCAGGTGGCAACATTACTGCGTTCGGCTCAGACTCGCGTTTCTCAGCGATCTACCGTGACTTTGATTTAAGCAAACCGCGGATAACATCAAGCAAAGAAACACGGTGACTTAGTGTCTTACGAATTTATTCGTGAAAGAACCCGTCAACGTTGTTAATTATTGATAAAGACCGTTTAACGAACAAAGGCAAAAGCAACGTTCAGCGCGATTTCGAAAATGACTTAGTGAAAGCGACCAAAGCGTACCAAAATCAGCAGATTTCTTACTTAGACATTAGCGCATGGTACTTAGCAATCTCGGGCATGAATGCGACAGAACAAATGATCAACGATGTGAAAACATCGATTGGCATGTAAAAACGAATAAGAATTAAGCTCTGCCCAAGCAACTAAGTTGTTTGGGCTTTTTGACGTTAGAGGCAAGTTTTGAGTAAGTTATTTCCAATACTGATTTTGCTCAGTATCGGCTCGTTATTTGTTGGGGTGAGCGACCTTAACCCAATGGCTTTGTTGGCAGGCGATCCCAACAGTTGGCATTTAATGCTAACCAGCCGTATTCCACGCTTAGTGGCAGTCTTGCTCGCTGGTGCGGGTTTGAGTATTGCTGGTCTTATCATGCAGCAAATTAGCCAGAACCGATTCGCTGCGCCATCTACGTCGGGCACGATTGAGTGTGCGATGCTGGGGTATGTGTTAAGCCTTGTTATCTTTGGTGCCCAGCAAATTTGGCTAATTTTCCTTATCTCGATTTTGGGTACGTTGCTGTTTGCACAGTTCATCAATCGTATTCAATTTAAGAACGCTATTTTTGTTCCTCTTATCGGTATTATTTTTGGTAACGTCGTGGATTCATTGGCCACCTTTGTTGCCTACAAATACGACGCATTACAAAACCTTTCTGGTTGGACTGTCGCAAACTTTGCCAACATTTTGCAAGGTGATTTCGAGCTTTTGTATATTGCGGTTCCGATTGCGATTTTCAGCTACTTGTACGCAACCCGTATTTCAGCGGTTGGTTTAGGCAAAGATTTTGCAACTAACTTAGGCCTGAATTATCAACAGGTTATTGTAATTGGCGTTATGCTGGTGTCGATTATGGCTGCAACGGTCGTGATGATTGTTGGTCAGTTACCGTTTCTTGGTTTAATAGTGCCTAATTTGGTCAGCAAGTTTTACGGTGATAACTTACGCCGCAATATTCCACTAACGGCGGTGTTGGGCGCACTAATCGTGTTGTGCTGTGACTTAGCTGGACGCGTGATTATTTTCCCTTACGAGATTCCAATTTCAATGATCATCAGCATACTTGGTGGTGGTGTGTTTGTGTTCTTTATTCTGCGAGGTCAGAAAAATGCAGGATAAAACCAAGCTGCTCATTTTGGCTGTGGTGGCAATTGTGTTTGCCGGGCTATTTATTGGCGTTGGTCTTAACGCTGATAACTACCAATACTTTTTATCACGTCGCGTTCCTAAAGTGGTGGCGATGATATTAGCGGGTATTGCGATTGGTCAATCTGCATTAGCCTTTCAAACCATTACGAATAACCGCATTTTGACACCAAGTATTATGGGTTTTGATGCCTTATACATGTTCACTCAAACGTTGGTGGTGGTGTTATTTGGTGGCTTAAGTAGTTTTGTGCTCAACGACTACCTCAACTTCTCACTTTCCGTAAGTGTAATGCTGGCGTTTTCGGTGTTGCTGTTTAGCTTCTACTTCAAAAGTAACAAACAAAACTTGATGGTATTGTTGCTTCTCGGTGTGATTTTAGGGCAGCTGTTTGGCAGTATCTCATCGTTTATGACCATGTTGATGGATCCCAATGATTTTGCGGCACTTCAGCAAAACATGTTTGCTAGCTTTAATAACATCAAAGTTGAATTGGTATATTTGTGTGCGCCATTGTTGGCGTTGATCAGCGCGTTGCTATTCAGGCTAAATCGTGTGCTCGATGTGTTTTGGTTGGATAAAGATAACGCAACCAGTCTTGGTATCGATGTTAAGCGCGTCACTCTGCAAGTGCTGATTTTGTCGGCGTGTCTAATTGCCATTTCTACCGCTCTTATCGGTCCAATCATGTTCTTTGGTCTGTTGGTAACGAACTTAGCGCGTGAAATGCTGCGTAGCTATCAACACCGTGTACTGTTGCTAAGCGTATCATTATTGGCAGTCGCATCGTTATTAGCGGGGCAGTGGATTGTTGAAAACATATTTGGCTTCTCGACCACATTGAGTGTGGTTATCAACTTTATCGGTGGTATTTACTTCTTGTCGATGCTGCTACGAAACAAAATCGTTTAGGTTCATCATGATTAAATTAGAAAACTAACTAAACTTTTCGGTCAAACTCCAGTGGTAAAGCAAGCGAGTGCTGAGTTTGAAAAAGGCAAAGTTACCTCAATCATTGGGCCTAACGGGGCAGGAAAAAGCACGCTCTTATCGATGGCAAGCCGTTTAGTGAGTAAAGACGAAGGTCAGGTTTATATCGATTGTAAAGAAATCGCAGAGTGGGATACCAAAGATCTTGCGAAACGTTTGGCCGTTTTGCGCCAAGCAAACTCGATTACGATGCGCTTTACTGTGCGTGAAATGATTGCGTTTGGTCGCTTTCCTTACAGTCAAGGTAAGCTCACCCAAGAAGATCATCACATCATTAGTCAGGCGATTGATTATCTCGACCTAGCGGCGATTCAAGATAAATACCTTGATGAGCTAAGTGGTGGTCAGCGCCAATTGGCCTTTATTGCAATGGTCATTGCACAAGATACAGATTACGTATTTTTAGATGAACCGTTAAATAACCTTGATATCAAGCACTCTCTCCAAATCATGCGCAATGTAGGTCGTTTAGCGCGTGAGATCAATAAAGCTGTGGTTGTGGTCATTCACGACATCAACTTCGCAGCCTGTTATTCAGACAAAATTATTGCACTCAAAAAAGGGCAGGTAGTGGCCCAAGGTGATGTCGAGAGTGTCATTCAAGCTGATGTGTTAGAAAGCATTTATGAGACACCGTTTAACATCATTGAGGTTGATGGCAAGCGTATGTGCACGTACTACTAGAACGGATAGGTTATAAGTGACTTACTCTCACTGAGATGTTTTCTTGGTTACTAAAAAGCCTTTCCATCGGAAAGGCTTTTTTATGTCAGTTTCTGTGCTATTTGGTCAGATCTTCAATGATAGGACACTTACTATTTGCATCACCGGGGCATGCTTTGACCCATTGTTGTAATTGGCGCTCAATTTCTTGCAGTTGTTTAATCTTAAACTCTACTTCACGTAATTTCTCTTGTGCTTTGGCTTTCACTTCGCTGCTCTTACGTTCAGGATTTTGTGCTAACTGAACAAATTCCTTACATTCAACGAGTGAAAAACCGGCATTTTTGGCTCGAGAAACGAGGTTAAGTTCTTGTAAGTGCTGCGATGAATACTCGCGGTAACCAGATTCACTTCTATGGGGTGGCGTGATAATGCCTTTTTCTTCATATAAGCGAATCGACTTACTTGATAAGCCAGTGAGTGTGGCGACTTCACCAATGTTCATAAAAATTCTCCATCATTCACGACAAGTGTAAATAAAACTGGAGCTATTGCCTACAACTCATGTTTTTGTTGCGTTTAAGCAATAGAGTGGCGAGCTATGAATTTAGTTATATTTTATTTATTTTTACATAATGTATGAATCGGCGATTAAAAAATTTTTGTAAAAATGGTTTGTTTTTCAATGTGGCATATCAACTAGTGGCTTATTGAGCATTCATATTGAGTTAAAGCGTAGGCTAGAAATCTCTGAAATCACAGATGATAAAAGGGTTTGTAGAAGATATTTGAAAACCAGTAACGATACTCAAAAGCACGCTAAAAATTTGATGGCACTGACATTTCGTTTAATTTCTGAGCTCGAAATAAATTTTCACTTGTTTTGAATCAAGAAAATTCGTTTCTACTGCGATTAGTATTAAAACAAAGTTGAAAAATTCAAAAAATTTGAATAATTAAACTCAATACACAATGAGCGAAAGCTTCGATAATAAGTATGAAACAGGATACGTACCACATGTCTAATTCGTTTGTATTGGTGATTAACTCAGGCAGTTCTTCACTAAAATTTGCTGTAATCGATTCGCAAACAGGCGACGCGATTGTTAGCGGTTTAGGTGAGTGCTTTGGTTTACCAGAAGCTGTTATTAGCTGGAAATACAATGGCGAAAAAACAGAGGAAGCAATCACTGCTCCTGACAATCATCACCAACATGCGATCAATCGCATTGTAGATCTAATTGAAACGTTAGGCTTTACCTCTGATTTAGTTGCTGTTGGTCACCGTATTGTACATGGTGGTGAGAAGTTTACTTCAACCGTACGTATCGATGAAAATGTACTGACTGAAATTGAAAGCCTTTCTGACCTAGCTCCGCTCCACAACCCTGCTGGTGCAAAAGGTATCAAGGCTGCTATGGTTGCATTCCCTAGCTTGCCTCAGTTCGCTGTATTTGACACGGCTTTCCACCAATCAATGCCTCAAAAAGCATTTACTGGTGCAATCTGTAAAGACCTATACACAAACTACGGTATTCGTCGTTACGGTTTCCACGGCACGAGCCATTACTTTGTTAGTCGTGAAGCCGCTAAGATGGTTAACAAGCCAATCGAAGAAGCGAGCTTCATCTCTGTTCACCTAGGTAATGGTGCTTCTGTTTGTGCGATCGAAAACGGTCAATCTGTTGATACTTCAATGGGCTTTACGCCACTTTCGGGTCTTATGATGGGTACTCGTTGTGGTGACTTAGACCCAGGTATTATCGAATTTTTATTGAAGAAAGGCTGGAGCCAAGAGCAAGTTTTTGAAGCTCTAAACAAGAAGTCAGGTTTCTTGGGTGTATCTGGTCTTACTTCTGATGCTCGTGGTGTGCTTGAAGCAATGGAAAATGGTCACGAAGGTGCGAAGCTTGCATTTGAAGTTTTCACTTACCGCGTCGCTAAGTACATTGGCTCTTACTTAATTCCATTAAGTCATCTTGATGCAGTGATCTTCACTGGTGGTATTGGTGAGAACTCTCTTCCAATTCGTCGTGAAATTCTGAAGAACCTAAAACTGTTAGGTTTTGTGGAAGATGAAAAGGGCAACGAAAATGCTCGCTTCGGCAATGCAGGTGTAATCGCGACATCTGAACTTCTAGGTGCAGTTGCGGTGGTTATCCCAACTAACGAAGAGTTCGTTATCGCTCAGCAGTCAGTAGAACTGCTATAAAAATCTACTCTTTTTTTGGGAAAAAAAGTCTGAAGCCCTTTCCGTATGGAAAGGGTTTTTTGGTGCGATAAACATATTTCAGAACTTGCATTCTTTTTTCGCAACCAACGAAAGGGCGAGTTGCTGATGCAATCAAAATCTCACTCAATATCCATGTGACCTATATCACCTTAAGAATGAATCATATAGAATAGCGACCCAATTCCATCTGACCTTTTAAAACAGTATCTCGAAAGTAAATTAAGAGCTTGTTATTAAAAGAAATTTACTTCGAGGGCGCTGCTTTGATAAGTACAAACAACATCACCATGCAATTTGGTGCCGAACCACTGTTTGAGAACATTTCTGCTAAGTTTGGTAACGGTAACCGCTATGGCCTGATTGGGGCGAATGGTTGTGGTAAATCGACATTCATGAAAATCCTCAGCGGCGCGTTAATGCCAAGCTCTGGTAACGTGTCGATCACCCCTGGATTAAAGCTTGGCGTATTGAGCCAAGATCAGTTTGCGTTTGAGCAATACAGTGTTATTGATGCGGTGATCATGGGTGACCGTAGATTGTGGGAAGTGAAGCAGGAGCGTGACCGCATTTACTCATTGCCAGAAATGAGTGAAGAAGACGGCATGAAAGTCGCTGAGCTTGAAAGCGAATTTGCAGAAATGGATGGCTACACAGCAGAAAGTCGAGCTGGTGACATTTTGCTGCAAGCGGGCATCGAAGAAGAACTTCACTTTGGTTCAATGAAGCAAGTCGCACCAGGCTGGAAACTGCGTGTGTTATTGGCGCAGGCATTATTTGCGAACCCAGATATTTTGCTACTCGACGAACCTACCAACAACTTGGACATTCATACCATCAACTGGTTAGCAGAAGAGTTGAATCAACGTAAGTGTACGATGATCATTATTTCCCATGACCGTCACTTCTTAAATTCAGTATGTACTCATATGGCAGACATAGATTACGGTGAGTTGCGTATTTACCCGGGTAACTATGAGTATTTCCTTGAAGCGTCAGGTTTGCGTCGTGAGCAACTTTTGGCGTCTAACGCTAAGAAAACGGCTGAAATTAACGAGCTACAAGAGTTCGTTAACCGTTTTGGTGCCAATGCATCTAAAGCGAAACAAGCCAGCTCTCGCGCTAAGAGAATGGAAAAAATCCAGCTGGATGAAGTCAAAGCAAGTAGCAGAATCAGTCCATCGATTGATTTTGGTGAAGGTAAAAAGCTGCATCGCTTGGCGTTGGAACTACAAGATCTTGGTCATTCGTTTGGTGATGAACTGCTGTTTGAAAAGGGTAACTTGCTTTTAGAGGCGGGTACTCGCTTAGCCATTATTGGCGAAAACGGTGTCGGTAAAACCACATTATTACGCTGTTTAGTGAATGAGTTAGAACAAACTCAGGGTGTGGTTAAGTGGTCAGAAAATGCATCAATCGGCTATTGCCCACAGGATAGCAGTGCGGATTTTGATAATGACTTAACCATTTTTGAGTGGATTTCTCAATGGCGAACGGTTAAGCACAATGACTTGATGGTTCGTGGCATTCTAGGGCGTTTACTGTTTACTGCCGATGATGCCAACAAAAAGGCAAAAAATTGTTCAGGTGGTGAGAAGAACCGTCTGTTGTTTGGTAAGTTGATGATGCAAGACATCAATGTGCTGGTGATGGACGAGCCAACGAACCACATGGATATGGAAGCGATTGAAGCGCTGAACAGTGCATTGAAGGTGTATACTGGCACGTTGATTTTTGTCAGTCACGACCGCGAGTTCGTGTCTTCGCTTGCGACATCTATTATTGATGTTAAAGATAAACAGTTGGTGAGCTTCCAAGGCTCGTTTGACGAATATATGGCACATCAGCAAAAAGTGCTGAGTGCAGCTTAGTTTGGCATTAAAACCGAGTATTCAAAGCGAATAGCTTCAGACATTAATTGAAGGTTATTCGCAGTATTGAATTTATTCCCCTAAGGGGTATGTGGTAAGCGATAAGCACCACTCATTATTAAGGAGTCGTTCATGAGCCATGAATTTATGACTGAAGAAGAACGCATTGAACTACAAAAAAACAACCCGCTGCACGGTCTTAAGATTGAAGATATGCTGAAGCAGTTGGTTGATCATTATGGTTGGGAAATTCTTGATGCCGCGATGCGCATGAACTGTTTCAATACCAAACCAACGATTGCCAGCAGCGTTAAATACCTGAAGAAAACAGAATGGGCGCGTGAGCGTGTAGAGAACTTCTACCTTTACCGCTTCAAGCGTATGCCAAAAGCGTCTGAGTATGAATATGGCCTTCCACCACGTGCGCGTACGTTCCGTCATGGTCTAGAACCACGTGAGCCAATGGAACTAACAGTAGAGTCGATCTTAGCATCACAAGCGAAAGCAGCGTCTGCTCACAAAGCCCGTGCTTCTAAGCAGCGCTCTGATCGTGCACGTTTCCATCGTAGCCGATAGTTAGAGTCGCGCACTGTTGTTAGGTGCGGATGTAAAGCCTTATTTAGGTATCGATGTCTTGTATGGGATGCCTTAAATTGGGATCGAAAATTAGAAAAGCCCCAATAACTGGAACTCTGGTTATTGGGGCTTTTTTTGTACTTTCTAACTATTCGTTGTTTTTCACAATGCTAATTAGTCTTTATGTAACTTTACTTAATTTTTCAAACATGGTATTTGTTCATAATGTTAAATCTTGTTGTAAATTGTTATTTGTTTGGTATTGGATATTGATTGTTTCCAATAGTTATCTAATAAAGGATTGGTTGGTTCTTTATTCGTTGTTAACTGTTTGTTTTACGAAATAATACAAAATAGACTATAGTAGGGGATTGATGAAGTATCACAAAATAAGGTGCAAAAACAAGGTGAGATTTTAGTTATAGCGTGAATGTTAAATTTGTCTAAGATGGCGGCACTACAAAGGTTATCAATTTACACCAGATAAATGTTTTATCTAGGCGTGAATCATTAACAAAAATAACTATGTCGTGGACGAAAGTATGTTAAATCTCGCTATATCTACCTTCCCGATTATTCTTTTGATCTGGATGATGACCAAGAAGAAAGCTCTGCCTTCGCATATCGCTCTTCCTCTTACTGCTCTAATTATAGGATTGCTACAATTCTTCTATTTCGGTACTGATACGACTGATATCATTGCCAATCTAATCTCCGGCACACTCTCTGCTATTACTCCAATTTCGATTATTGCCGGTGCAATTCTCTTAAACCGTACTATCGCTATCACAGGTGCTGAAACGGTTATTCGCCATTGGCTTGAAAGTATTAGCCGTAACCAAGTTGCCCAACTTATGATCATTGGGTGGGCGTTCGCCTTTATGATCGAAGGCGCTTCAGGCTTTGGTACTCCAGCAGCAATTGCTGCGCCTATCTTAGTTGGTCTTGGCTTTCCTGCACTGCGTGTTGCGATGCTAGCGTTGGTGATGAACTCGGTACCCGTATCTTTTGGTGCAGTGGGCACGCCGACATGGTTTGGTTTTGCAAGTTTAGGCTTGGATGAGTCTGCCCTGCTTAATATCGGTCAATACTCAGCAATTCTTCACACCATTGCGGGCTTCGTAATCCCAGTGATTGCACTGAGCTTTGTTGTCGATTGGAAAACGATTCGTCGTAACTTTATCTTTGTTCAGTTGAGTGTTCTTTCTTGTACCGTTCCATACGTGCTGTTTGCTCAATGGAACTATGAATTCCCATCATTGGTTGGCGGTGCAATTGGTTTGGCGATTTCAATTCTGCTTGCTCGTTACAATGTTGGTATGGAAAAACGTAGTGACAGCGGTGAGAAACAAGCGGTACCAGTTACACGCGGCCAAGTGCTACAAGCAATGAGCCCAACACTACTACTGATTGCTATTCTAATCATCACTCGCATTCAACAACTCGGCATTAAAGCGCTGCTTAATGATGGTACGCCGCTGTTTAGTTTGCAGTTAGGTGGCTTAGGTGAATTTAGTTTGAGCCATGCACTAATTATCAAGTTCGCACACATTCTTGGTACGGATGCTTCTTGGGCGTACAAAACCTTGTATGTGCCAGCGCTGATTCCATTTTTGCTAGTGGTGTTCTTGTCAATCTTCATCTTTAGCATGTCGCGTTCACAAGTTACACAAGTATTTACCGAAACGGCTAGCCGCATAAAAATTCCATTTATTGCGCTTGTTGGTGCGCTAGTCATGGTTAAGTTCATGATGATGGGCGGTACTCATTCACCAATCATGACCACAGGCCACGCATTCTCTGAACTAATGGGCACGAAATGGCAGTTCTTTGCGTCCTACCTTGGTGCCTTGGGTGCCTTCTTCTCAGGCTCGGCAACCGTATCCAACCTTACATTTGGCGGCATTCAACAAGCGATTGCCCACAGCGTGGGCTTGCCTGAACACCTTATTTTGGCGCTGCAATCAGTAGGTGGTGCAATGGGTAATATGGTGTGTATCAACAACATCATCGCTGTATCGACAATCTTGGGTATTTCAAACCAAGAGGGCTACATCATTAAACGTACGGTCGTGCCAATGGTGTTGTATGGCGTGATTGTGGGCATCGCGAGCTTAGCCCTATAAAAATTTATAGCGCAGTGCTCGGTTGGTACTACGCTAAATATATAAATATAAAGATAAATATATTCCTTAATCGGAGCAATGTTATGAAGATTAACTTCTTTGTCACCTGTATTTGCGACACAGTAAAATCTGAAGTTGCAAAGAAAACAGTGTTGTTACTTGAAGAACTAGGTTGTGAAATCCTATTTCCTAAGCAGCAAGGTTGTTGTGGCCAACCATCACTAAACAGCGGCTATGTTGAAGAAAGCAAGCCGGGCATGAAAAACCTCATTCAGGCGTTTGAAGGGAATGATTACCCCATCGTTACGCCAGCAGGTTCATGTGCGGCAGCGATTAAGAAGTATCCTGAATATCTTGCAGACGAGCCGGAATGGGCAGAGCGTGCTCAAAAAGTAGCAGATCGTCTTTTTGAGCTGACTCAATTTATCGTCAATGAGCTTGGTGTAACCAATGTCGGCGCTCGCCTAAAAGGCCGCGCTGTTTACCACCCATCATGCAGCTTAATTCGTAAACTCGGCGTACGTGAAGAACCTTTAGCACTGCTTGCTGCGGTGGAAGGGTTGGAAATGGTGCCAATCAAAAACCAAGAAACGTGTTGTGGCTTCGGCGGTACTTTCTCAGTGAAAATGGCCGAAATTTCAGGCGAGATGGTGAAAGAGAAAGTTCAGCACATCAGTGAAGTTGAACCTGATTTTCTTATCGGTGCTGACAGTAGCTGCTTGATCAATATTGGTGGTCGAGTGTCGCGAGAAGGCAAACCTGTAAAAGTCATGCACATCGTTGATGTGTTGCTAAGCCGATAGGAGTAACACTGCTATGTCGATGAAAACCAGTAATGAGAACTTCAAACAACGTATTGATGTTCACATGAAAGACGAGTTTATGCTCAAATCGGTAGCGAATGCGCAAGAGCGTATGTTTGCTAACCGTCAAATCGCCGCTGATAGACTGGGTAACTGGGAACAATGGCGTGAAATGGGCATGGATATTCGTAATCACGTCCTTGAAAACCTAGATTACTACCTGCACCAGTTGAGCGAAAAAGTGCTTGATAACGGTGGTCACGTGTTCTTTGCTAAAACCGCGAAGGAAGCCACTGACTATATCGAAGGTATCCTCAAAGCGAAAAACGCTAAAAAAGTGGTGAAATCTAAGTCAATGGTGACTGAAGAAATTGGTGTT
Source organism: Vibrio taketomensis (assembly GCF_009938165.1). Lineage (NCBI taxonomy): Bacteria > Pseudomonadati > Pseudomonadota > Gammaproteobacteria > Vibrionales > Vibrionaceae > Vibrio > Vibrio taketomensis. Next base: position 839,899 of record NZ_AP019650.1, on the reverse strand, counting down.
AACCAAATGATTCAGCGCAATGGCTGTGAAGTGATTGAAACCGACTTAGGCGAATACATTCTGCAAGTGGATGATTGCGATCCACCGTCGCATATCGTTGTGCCAGCACTGCATAAAAACCGTACCCAGATTAAAGACATCTTTAAAGATAAGCTGAACTATCAAGGTAGTGAAGACCCAGAAGAGATGACTCGTTTTGTTCGTCAACATATTCGTCACGATTTCCTAGAAGCGGATATCGGTATTACGGGTTGTAACTTTGCGGTTGCTGAATCAGGTACCGTGGCGCTGGTGACCAACGAAGGTAATGCGCGTATGGCAACGACGCTGCCTAAAACGCACATTGCGGTGATGGGTATGGAGCGCATGGTACCAACGTTTGAAGAGTTGGATATCGTGATCAGTTTGTTATGTCGCAGTGCGGTTGGCTTGCCATTAACCGGTTACGTGACTGCGCTGACTGGCCCGCGTGAAAACGATCAATGTGACGGCCCTGAAGAGTTCCATCTAGTGATTGTGGATAACGGCCGATCAGAGATTTTAGGTTCAGAGTTCCGCGATATTCTACGCTGCGTACGCTGCGCTGCGTGTGTAAACACTTGTCCAGCTTACCGCCACATTGGTGGTCAGGCGTATGGTTCAATCTACTCAGGCCCGATCGGTGCCGTATTGTCACCACTACTTGGTGGCTACGATGACTTTAAAGAACTGCCATACGCATGTAGCTTGTGTAAAGCGTGTCACGATGTGTGCCCAGTGAAGATCCCATTATCAGATTTGCTGCTTAAACATCGTGAAAAAATGGGCAAAGAGGGCATCACTCCTGTTAGTGAACGTGCGGTTGTAAAAGGCTTTACCATCGTTAACGCGACACCGTTAGTGTGGAATTTAGGTGTGAAAGCCGGTGCCGTGATCGGTGGCAAGCTAATTAAAAATGGCAAACTGCCATTTAGCCTCGGTGCCATTGGTAAATGGACTCAAGCGCGTGACCTTCCTCAACCAGACGGCGAGTCATTCCGTAGTTGGTTTGAATCAAGAAACAAAAAATAAGGAGTGATGATAATGTCGAATACAATTGATAGAGAAAAGCGTCTGCATAATCGTACTTCATTTCTTTCTAATATCGCGCGTCAACTTGGTCGAACTCAACCACTGACTCAAGTTGAACGACCAGCATTGCGTCATACTTGCCAAAATGAAGTGATGGCCACGTTTAGCCAAGATCAGCTAAAAGATGAGTTAGTTCGCTACACTGAAACATCACTGGGCGCAAAAGCAGTGGTCACAACCAAAGCGGATCTAGAGGTAACCCTAAAACAAGTTTGCCTAGATTACTGCAAAGATCAGCAAGGCAATGCGGCTGCAGGTGAAACGATTGTTTCTGCCACTGCGGCATTACTTGAAATGGTATCGCCACAAGCGCTAGAAACTGATGAGCACAAAGTGCATGTGTGGGATGCTGCTGCAGGCTTTGATGCCAACATCAAAATTGCTGAACGTGCCAAGGTTGGTATCGTGCTGGCAGAAGAAGCATTAGCGGAATCAGGCACTATGGTGCTATACAGCCAAGCCAATCAAGGCCGTGCAGTAAGTTTGCTACCTGAGGCATCTATCTTTGTTGTGGCTAAAAGCAATCTCAAACCGCGCCTAACGCAAGCTACTGCATTGCTGCATCAAAAAGCGAACCAAGGCGAGCGCATTCCATCATGTGTTAACTTTATCTCAGGCCCAAGCTCAACGGCTGATATTGAGTTAATCAGGTAGTAGGGGTTCACGGCCCTGTGTTTGCTACTTATGTCGTTATTGATGATATGTAACGTCATTGGTTGGTAAGCAACGATTTGAAAAATTGCTCTTTGGGAATTTCTAACAGGAAATAGAGCAGTAAGGCACACTCTAACGGGTGTGCCTTTTCATATTTATTTTGCAGATATACGGTAGCCCATCAAAGGGTGAGTTGGGTATATAATCAGTCCCAGTAGAAAATTAGAACAATAAGGTAGGGTATGCCACATATAGATGATCTCGTTTTATTTACTCAAGTTGTTGAGTACGGCTCTTTTAGCCAAGTCGCTCAAGTGAATCACACCACCAAATCCATGGTGAGCAAGCGTGTGAGTAAACTAGAGAGTGAGCTTGGTATTCAATTACTCTATCGAACTACGCGTAAGCTGACTTTGACGGAAGCGGGTGAGATGCTTTACTACCGCTCTAAAGACATCAATGCGACCGCTAAAGCGGCATTTGATGCCGTAATGGGTTACAACGAGAACCTCTCTGGGCATATTCGAATGTCAGTGCCGACCATCTCTGGTGAGTTACTGCTTGCAGAGGCAGTCTCCGAGTTTTGTCAGCAAAACCCCGGCTTGACCGTTGAAATGGCGATGGACAACAACTTTGTTGATTTAGTCGCTGATAACTATGATTTGGTTATTCGCACTGGTTACTTGGAAGACTCGAGTCTTATTGCTCGCTTTATTTTTAACTCTCATTGGGCGGTGTGTGCGTCACCTGAGTATCTCGCGAAGAATGGGGTACCACAGTTACCGAATGATTTGCGTAAACATAATTGCCTTGGCTATACCCATGAGAGCGGTGGCACCTTTGATTGGCAATTCAAAAATAACAGTGATGTCTATACCGTTAAAGTGAATGGTAATTTCTCATCCAATAATGCAGCAGCGTTGCGTAAATCAGCTCTGGCGGGAAACGGCTTAGCGTATCTACCGATGTGCCTAATTTATGATGATATTCAAGAGCATACGCTTGTGGAAGTGCTTGGTCACCATACCGCAAAGGTCGTTGGAGTTTACGCGGTTTATCCATATACCAAAAAGCCAGCCAAACGCATTCAAATGCTGATCGAGCATCTGCGCCAGCGCTATTTTGACATGAAAGAGCGTTTTTAGGATCGATAGACAGATTAGGGGAGGTAGCGCCTGCTTCTAATCTCGTTTTAACCATTCCCCCCGTTTAACTCCTTATCCATTTACTCGCTGTTTCATTTCAATTGTTTAACCAAGCGTTTCGCCGTTAATCCAACCGTATTTGTATTTTCTATCCTGTTGCATATTTCGCTTGAGTAGCAATACGAAATGTTATGTTATAACATTTCGTTGTCGTATTTATGGATATAAGCCGCAAGGTTATTCTGAACTGTGTGCGATGAGAACCATTCATGAGTAAGCAAACCAATAGCGTCCCTAGTTGAGGAGTACATGATGAGCGCGAGGAGTGAAGCCATACGGGCTGTACCAACCAATATAATTACCGGTTTTCTTGGTGTTGGTAAAACATCGGCTATTTTGAATCTACTCAAACACAAACCAAGTAATGAACGCTGGGCGGTACTAGTAAACGAATTTGGTGAAATTGGCGTTGATGGTAGCTTGCTTAAGGGGCAGTCGAGTACAGAAAGTGCATCGCAGGTATTTGTCCAAGAAGTGCCCGGGGGCTGTATGTGTTGCGCTGCGGGTCTTCCTATGCAGATTGCATTGGGTCAGCTTTTAGCACAAGCAAGACCCGACCGATTACTGATTGAACCGACGGGATTAGGTCATCCAAAAGAAGTACTACAAGTATTATCCAGTGAGTACTATCAAAAAGTTCTGTCGCTGCAGAAAAACATCACATTAGTGGATGCTCGAAAGCTATCCGATCCCCGTTATATAACGCACGAAACGTTCAATCAACAAATCGCGATTGCAGATACGGTAGTAGGCAATAAACAAGATTTGTATCTATCAGGGGACGAGGAAAATCTAAAAGCCTATGTGGCAAAGATAGGGCGTCCTAATGTTAAGACGATATTTGCTCAGTTTGGTCACATTGCTTTTTCAGAGTTTGAAGGTGAAACCTCTGTGAATGAGTATTTCCCTTTGCACCATCATCACAAAAGCAAGCCTTTAGCATCAGAGCTTCCTATCCCTGAGAGTGGTTTCATCATGGCTGAGAATCAGGGTGAAGGCTTTAAGAGTGTCGGTTGGCGTTTCGCTACAACTATGCATTTCGAGCGAGCAAAGCTGATTGAGTTGTTACTACAACTCGATGTAGAAAGAATGAAAGCGGTATTTATCACTCAAGATGGAATATTTGGCTACAACATGACCGAGGATGGTCTTACGGAAGCAGAGCTAGACGAGTGCGGTGAGAGCCGAATTGAGCTTATTGCAACCGATGTAGATAAAGAGTTTGAGTTGCAGTTGCTGGAATGTGTCGTGAGTCAAGATGATGATCGTAAAGGTTAATTACCGGCTTTCAAACATTCTCTTCAATCAGAGAGTCAATTTAATCAGATAGTTAAGTTATGAATCGTTTTAGAACTATTGCGGCAACGATTGCTCTGTTTGCATTTGTTTGTGCGTTTTTTATTCCCAGCTCAGATGAACCATGCGTTGCAAATGAACACGTTCCTGAATTAAAGGCAAACGTGACGACAAACGAACAATCCCAGGTCGAGAACACCGCTCGCGCGGAGCAAGAGATTAGCCAGTCTCCACAATCCAAGAACATTCAATATATTGTAAAGGTAGGGGATACTCTCAGTGCGATCTTTGCCCAGCTCAATATACCCTATGAGATACTCCATGAAGTACTTGCTGTCGACTCTGATCATTTGCAACTGGATACAATCCAGCCGGGCGAGGTACTGGAGTTTTCACTCGACCCGACCGGTCAACTGATGAGTTTGACTTATCACATTAGTCTGGTTGAGCGAGCGATCTATACCAGAAGTGAGCAAGGTTTTGTTTATGCGCTTAATGAACTGCCGAGTCATTGGCGTGAGACTTTGTTTTCCGGTGAAGTAAAAGGAAGTTTTTCTGTTTCGGCGTACAAGCTCGGTTTGACGTCAAACCAAATCGCGAATATTACTCGAGTGCTGCGCGATAAACTCGATTTTACTCGAGAGTTAAAGGCCGGAGACCATTTTGATATTCTCGTGGAGCAGCAATATCTAAATGACCATCCAACGGGGATTAGTGAGATAAAAGCCATCTCGTTCAAATTAGCAAAAGGGGAAATATCCGCCTTTTTAGCTGAGGATGGCCGCTTTTATGATCGCGAAGGAAATAGCCTAGAACGTGCATTCAATCGCTATCCTGTTGATCCACAATATCGACGTATTACGTCACCATTTAATCCTAAACGTAAACATCCGGTTACTGGACGTATTAGCCCGCACAATGGCACAGACTTCGCCACACCTGTCGGGGCTCCCGTCTATTCGACAGGAGATGGAAAGGTGATTGCGGTTCGGAACCATCCCTATGCGGGTAAATATCTCGTGATTGAGCACAATAGTGTGTACAAAACGCGATACTTACATCTCAGTAAGTTTTTGGTTAAAAAAGGCCAACAAGTAAAACGAGGGCAAAAAATCGCAATTTCAGGGGCGACAGGGCGCTTAACTGGGCCTCATCTTCATTTTGAAGTGTTAGTGCGCAATAGAGCCGTTGACGCGATGAAAGCAGACCTCCCGATTGCATCTTCATTGACACAGAGTTTTAAGCCTGCCTTTGTTGCGAGCATAAATAAATTCGATGCGCTGGTGGATAAAGAAAGAACACATTCGTGAGCTTCTAGCGTTATCTGGTAAGTCACCAATAACGCTAGTCATTCTTATCTCGGCTGTAGCCAAACGATATATCTGCCAAACTATCTAGTCGCTTGGCTCACCAAGTATGCGAGATAGATTTGCTTGAACGTTGAATCCAATTACAAAGGTTCAGTGGTGTGGAAATAAAACGCTCCAAGTAGGCTTAGAGCGCTTAATTTCGAGGAGCACCGTCTTAGTTCTGGCTCGTCTTAACGGCTTTTTTATTGCCGATACCGACATTCATCGCATTTAACAGATCGCCATTGTCTTGTTGATATGCCCAAGAGAACACGCCTGCGAGCTTATGTTTAAGCGCATATTGTGCTTTCTGATACACATCGTAAGGGTGGTCAAATGTCACAACGGCTGTATCAGTTTCTCGCCACGCATAATGGCAAGCACATTGGGGATCATACCGAATTTCGAATCCGTCTTTTCCTTCGCCTTTATTGTCGTTGGTCGTCAATTCCGGCTTCATCTATCGATGCGGGGTAAAGCTCTTTGGTTGCAGTGCCAAATGGACCACCTTGTTTATGTTCGGTGACGCCTTGCCAACCACGCGCGTATTTGGCAATTCCAACAACCAGTTTATCTGGAGCCACACCTAACGAGATAAACTTATTGACCGCCGCATCAACACTGTGTCCGTAACCTTGCTGCGTATTATGAGGGTGAGTTTTAAGGTTAGTGTGATGACCAATATTATTTTCTGTCCATGGTCCATAAAAATCATACGTCATCATAAAAATCAGGTCGGTTGAAGGTGCGACTTGGCTGTAGTCGATAAACTGAGTTAGGTAGTCGATGGTATTGACCGCTGCAGAGTTGATGTATTTACGCTCATTCTTTTCACCTAGTGCGTCTAGACCTACTTTTAGATCTTGCATCAGGTGAGCAAAACCGATGCCTTGCTCTTTGGTTAGAGGGTATTCCCAGTCGATATCTACGCCATCAAATACCGGGTACTTATTTAGATAATCGAGAGTGGATTGCACAAATGTTTCGCGATTATGTTTATTTTCGGTTACTTGCTCAAAAGTGGCGGAACGCCCACCGCCGCCAATCGATAATAAAATTTTTAAATGTGGATACTGTTTTTTTAGCTGTTCAAAGTAGGGAATAAAAGTCGTATCGGTGCTATTGCTGTTTACTGCGAGTTGATTGTCCTCTAGCGTAAGACAAATATCATCGAGGACATCTCGCTGCTTGTCTCCACATACTTCAACGAATGCGTAAATCAAGTGGCTAATATTGTTTGCGTTGATTTTAAGTACTTCTTTCGGATCTACCCAATTACCAATATACGTGGCCACCACTTTGCCGCTGGTTTGTTGATAATGCCCATGCTTCCCAGAGAAAAAGTCATGATCTTTCACAAGTTGTTCATTAAGATTGTTGGCAAAACTTGAGGGTGATGCAATTAAAGCGGCGGATATTAGGGTAGGTATTAGTTTGCTCATAGCAATCCTTCAGCGAAATAGTAATAAGGATATTAATAGAGTTTTAATGTATTTCTTCTGCGCTGATTGTGGCAAGTGAAAATTATTGTTGTTCAATAAGTTGCGAGATGATTCTTGTTTATTTTAGATTGGATTTAAATGATTTAGAAAGCCGATCAATTCATGATATTTAAAATAAATTTAAAGGAAGTTTCGAAAATAATGCTCTAACTGATGTCAGAGCATTATTATTCATTAGATAAGCGTCATTAATTTAGCTATAGATACAGTCGGCGCATTTCTTTTTTATCGACTTTACCTACGCTGGTTTTGGCAATGGCGTCTACGAACTTAACTTTAAGTAGCAGCGCTTCTCTCGCAAGGATTCCTTTGGTGATGAAGTCTTTGGCAAAACCCAGTAACTCTTTTTCCGTCACTTGAGCCCCGTCTTTTAATGTTATCAATGCTAGTGGTATTTCACCCCATTTGTTGTGCGGCATACCAATCACAGCCACCTCAGAAACCGCTTGATGCTGGTGAATAATATCTTCCAGTTCAAGTGAACTTACCCATTCGCCAGAGATTTTGATCATGTCTTTAACGCGGTCAGTGATCTTAATAAAGCCTTCAGTGTCGATAGTGGCGACATCACCTGTGTGTAGGTATCCGCCTCGCCACAATGCTTTTGAAGCCTTATTATCTTTGTAATAATTTGGCGTTAACCATGGTGCTCTTACTACAATTTCGCCACTCGATTCACCATCGTGATCGACATGCTGCATATCTTCGTCGACAATATGAACTTCCACCATGGCCACTTTTTTACCAGTTTTTGAGCGGTATTCTGCTTGCTGGTCGATATCTAGCTCTAGCTGTTCTGGTGTGAGCTGCACGATAGAAAGAATAGGGCCAGTTTCACTCATACCATAGCCAGCAAACACATCGATATCGCGTTCGAGCGCCGCTTTACATAATACTTTTGGTAATGCTGCTCCGCCAATCACGACTTTCCATTTAGATAAATCGATGGATTGTGATTTAGGCGAGCTAAGCAATAAGTGCAATATCGTCGGTACACAATGTGAGAAGGTGACTTTTTCCTGTTCAATAAGATTAAGCAACACATCAGGTACGTATTTACCTGGGTAAACTTGTTTAACACCCAACATGGTTGCCATGTATGGTAACCCCCACGCATGCACATGGAACATTGGGGTGATTGGCATGTAGATGTCACCTTGATGAAGGCGTCCCTGAACCGCATTGGTACCCAAAGAACTTAAAATTCCTAGTGTATGTAAAACTAGCTGACGATGCGTAAAGAAAACCCCTTTCGGCATGCCGGTTGTGCCAGTGGTGTAGAAAGTCGTCGCTATCGTGTTTTCATCAAAGTCAGGGAAATCAAAATCAGGCGCTTCTTGTGCTAAAAGCTGTTCATATTCACACTCTTCGTTGTCTCGCAATACTACATACTTGGTTACCGTATCGATGCGGCCTTTGATTTGGTCGAGAATGGGCAGAAACTCTTCGTTGATCAGGATAACGTCGTCTTCCGCGTGATCAATCGTATAGAGAATTTGCTCAGGTGATAGGCGCACATTGATCATATGTAGCTTGGCACCAATCATCGGTATGGCAAAGTAACACTCTAAATATCGATGTGAGTCATAATCCATTACGGCAACCGTGTCGCCCTTCTTAACGCCCATTTTGGTTAACGCATTAGCGAATTGTTTTACTCGGTTGTGAAAGGTTTCATAGCTATGACGGCGAGAAGTGCCGTATACAATCTCTTGTTGAGGATTAAAAGCAACAGGAGAGAAAAGTAAGTTCTTTATCAGCAATTGATAATTTGATGGTTCGTTCACGTATTGCATCATATCGGTTCTTCGAGTTATTTGTTGATTTTATGTGCTATTTTGGGTTTGTAACCAGACTTCTAGCTAGGTTGATTGATTCTTTAAAGCATAGCAATCATGTTGCTTTCCAAATGTTAAGCGAGTGCAATATTTACTAAGCACGTTTACTTCAAAGTAATTCTAAGGAAAGAAGAAGTTAAGCACATACACGGAATTTGGCTTATGTTAGCATCCGCGCGAAAGATATCAGTATTAAGGTAAACAATATGTCTTCTGATTTTTACGGTAGCAGCGCAAGTTACAAGCGTAACGAAAGTGATTATCGTGAGCGAGCGTTGAAACTATATCCTTGGGTTTGTGGTCGTTGTGCCCGTGAATTCGTCTACTCAAATTTGCGTGAGCTTACCGTTCACCATGTTGACCACGATCATACCAACAATCCTTCGGACGGCAGCAACTGGGAGTTATTGTGTTTGTACTGTCACGATCATGAGCATAGTAAATACCTTGAGCATGAACGTTATGGAAGCGAAGTGAAACCTGGTGAAGATGACCATCAAGGCGCAACTTACAATCCATTTGCTGATTTAGCTGCGATGATGAAAAAAGGCAAATAGACATAAACTCAACGTTTAATCCCGCATTAAGCCGTGCTATCAAGCGCGGTTTTTTTATGACTTGAATATGAGTGACTACAAGCAAAATCAAGGTCTAGAAGGGTAACGACTGAATATCATTCTAAAGTTGATACTCAAAATGCAACTCAATTTGAGATAGCTATCTGTAATCAAAACAAAAATATTACAAATGCAACCTATTTATATGCCATCTGATTTATGCAATAAGTGTGATCCCTGACTATGCTTACAAGTAGCTATTTAGCAACGAATAAATAAACGAAAGTTAGCTTAGGGATGAAGACTATGAATGAGCAAACTCTTTCTGCGCCAGTGATCATTAAAGAGGTGGTGGGAACTCCGGTTGTAGTGAAGTCAGGAGAACCGCCTATGGCGGCTATTAAAGGGGTATCACTTAATGCTAACGACTTATTATTTACGCCAGAAGGTAGTGGATTGATCTTAGCGGTCAACAACGAGTTTGTTGCCATTGACGATAACTGTATTGGTTGTATCACAATCGCCTCGAATGAAACGCCCACTGTTACTACCGCTCAAGTTGAAGGGACCCTTATTCTCGATGACCAACCTGGTGATGCACAAATTGATGTTGCAGCCATTCAAGACGCTATCGCAGACGGAGCCGATCCCACGGAGACGTTAGAGGCAGCAGCGGCAGGTGAAGGGCCAGAGGGTTCGGCTCTTGGTACATCAAGTACCGTCACGATGCTTCTAAACGAAACTATCGCTGCGACGTTGTTTGAAACGGCTGCGCAAAGGGACGAAAAAGAACAGTTTGATTATGAGGGCGCTCGCACAATCGCTTTCGCTGAGGGTGGTTTAACTCTATTGTCTCAAGTATCGGAAGGTTCACTGTTCGACGGGACTTATCCTCAAGTGACGGTTACACAAGCTACTGTTATTGCCGGTACGTTAGCATTAGAACCAAGCTCATTTGTGCCTAATCCGGAGCGTCTGTCTGCGGTATTGCAAGAGCTTAATTCGGAGGTAACTTCTTCTGGAGAACTGGTTGAATTTGCATATGATCCTGGACTCAACGCAATCGTAGGTACCCAAGGTGGGGAAGCCGTAGTCACAATTGATATTGATGCCACCCTACTGGGTAAAGACATCAATCTCACTCTAACGACAACTGTCGAGAAACCAATCGATCATAATGTGGATAGTGGAAGTGAGGGCCTTGTTCGCTACACTGATAACTTGCTTCAAGTTGATTTAACCATTGATGGTGAAGATACCAATGGTAATTCACTAGAAGAGCCTTTGAGCGTCACTGTTTCAATCATTGATGGTGTTGATCAAACCGCGACTGACATTGATGAAATCTATACAGAGACCCATACTCTCAGCCCGCAAAATCCATTTACTAAAGATGGGTTGGTGTTTGAATTGGGCTCGGATGAAATTGAGACTATTCGCTTTGATGCCGACGCGATTGATCAATTTGAGGGCCTGTTATCTGACAATCAATCCACGCAAGTGAGCCTGTCTGACGACGGTAAAACATTGACGTTGAGTATTGATGGAAAACCTGATGAAGTCGTGTTGCAGGTGACAATCAATGAAAATGGTGAGTTTTCGATTGTGCAAAATCTGCCGCTTGAACAAAACAATGCGCAAGATGAGCTTAAGTTTGCCATTCCTGTTACGTCGATTGACCATGATGGCGATGTCGTCACCAATGTGATTAATTACACCGTTGTGGATGGTTCAGCTCCAATAGTTAATGTATTGGGCTCGGTGACGCCAGTTGAAGAGAGTCAACTAGATAGCGGCAATCCGGTTTTATCACAAGGTTCTTTGTCTTATCAGGGCAGTGATGCAGTTCAGCATTTTGAAATCGACGTAAATGCATTCAATTCACAATATCAAAGTGTGTTAAAGAGTGATGGCCTCGCTGTCACGTTGGTTGATACCACCCAAAATTCAGATGGTTTTGATCGTAAATATGAAGGGCAAGATGAAAATGGCGTCACCATTTTCACTATTGAGTTGCAGCCCGACGGGTCATACAGTTTTGAACTGCTAAAACCTCTTGATCATGATGCTCCAGCTGATGCCAATAGTGCAGACAACAATCTGTTTAATCTTGATTTTCCTGTTTATGGCGTCGACAGTGACGACGATAAATCTGACTCAGATACAAATACCGATGGCGCTCAGGCAACCATACTCACCATCGGCGTGGTTGATGATATTTCCACCCTTCAAGACTCGTTGCTGTTTGATCAAATTGTTGAGCCGACCGTTGGTGTAGATGGCGTAACAACAGCGAAACAAAACGTGTTTACCGATGTTAGTCAAGATGGCGATCAAGTAACGCATTTTGAATACGCTGGCGAGAAATATGTACTGGAAGATTATCCGCAAAATAATGTGGGTGAACATGTGATTCCGCTTAGTGCCGTCACCCCAGATGATTCTGGGATTGGCACTATTTACATCAGTAAAGACGGTGACATCTCATTTAAACCGAATTCCGATATTCTGCATACCGATGCGACTTCAACGCTTGATGAACTAACGGCCAATTTAACGGTTTTCACTAAAGATGATGACAATGATGTCGATTCAGTTGATGTCACTTTGAAAATCAAAGATGGTGACAATATTAGTTTCACTGGTGGGTTGACGCTGGCGTTCACCGAAACACAACAACCACAGGTATTCACCAAAGATGGTGACGGAAACCCACTGGATATTGGCATGCAGGTGGGTAGTGACCATATTGCAAGCCTAAAATTTATCGTCGATAGCGATGCCAACTCTGTTCTAAATAACATTACGTTAGATGAAGCGCCAACCTTTGTGCACGTGATTGATGATGGACAATCTGTGGTGGTGTCGTTAAGCAGCGATTCAACCGATGCTTCGAGTTATGTGTTGCAGGCGACTTTTACTGAAAATGGCGATGGAGAGCGCAGTGGATCGTATACAGTGACGCAACATCAAGCGTTTGACCAAGTGGATGCGCCGCTACTGATTAAGTTCCCGTTTGAGGCTCAAGATACCGATCTCGATGTCACCACCGCGACAATCGATGTCACCGTAACTGATGGTAAAGATATCGTTGTTGTAACCCGGACTCGTATGTCTTTATCAAGGAGCTAAAAATCTTGATGGTGTGAGCAAAATTCGATTATTCGACATTCTTCAATTGAACTCAAGCAAGGGTCTGATGAGATAGATAGCGTTGAGTGGAAAGAAACGCCAACCATGCTCGCGGCGCTCGATGCGATAAAGACGCAGGAAAAGACACCGACTTCGAAGTTACATCTGATTTTATTCGAGTGTTTGTTACAGACGACGTCGGTAATCAAACCAATGTGATTACATTTGAGCTTGATGAAGACAAGAGTGGTTGTTATTACGTTACTCAATACTTGCCAATTGACAACGACCCAAGCGATGACAAAGATTTGATCGTGTTGTCCATTGTCGCGACAGACGCAGATGGCGATACGGTTCTAGCTGATGTTGATGTAATACTAAAGACGGCGTCGAAACGAAAATGACCGCCAGTACGCTCAATTACCAAGAAATAGCCGATGATTTCGGTGCACTAAAAATGGGCACCATCGACCTCAAAGAGGGTACTGATGGTGTGTCTGACATTAGTGTTTCGCTCGCCAATATCAACGATGTTCTCAATTGGACCAGCCAAGGTACAGAATTAGACATTGTGCAAGATGGTAACAACTACACGCTGATCTACGCTGAAGAACCTTTCAATAAAGTGTTGGAGTTTATCTTTGACGAATCTGATGGCAGTTATGAAGTCATTCAATATAAACCGATTGATCAAGATGTGAGTCAAATCAGTGAGTTGAATTTTATTGTGACCGCGAAATCCACTGATGATGCAGATGCGGTGACAACCATTGATGTCACGATTCGTGATGGCGTAGAGACGACGCTATCAAACAGCAGTGTTGCCTACACCGAAGTCAAAGCAGGCGTTGCACCTGAAGAAAATTATGGCTTTAAAGCAGACAGTGTCGACTTAAATGCCGGTGTCGATGGTGTTGAGCGAATCGAAGTGTTACTCGATGAGGCTGCCACAGTGGGCAGTTGGACTAGCCAAGGTAACGAACTGCAGGTTATTCAAGATGGCAACGATTTTAAACTGACTTACCTAAACGACCCTGACAGTGTGGTGCTCGAATTTGTCTTTGATGATGACTCGGGTGATTATTCCATCGAGCAACTGCTGCCGTTAGACCAAATTAATGGTGAGTCGAGTGTTATCAATCTAACCGTCAAAGCCTATTCTACGGATGATGAGGTCACCAGCGCTAAAATTGCGATTACGATTAGCGATGGGGCAGAAACGACGCTCGAAAATCGCACCGTAAACCTCACTGAAACCGATGATGCTGATGACAGCTTCGTCAAAGAGGAAGCAGCGGGCAATGTTAATTTAATGCCGGGTGTGGATGGTGTATCAGCGATTGCACTAACGTTAAGTGAAGCGCAGGTCACGAATATAGAAGCCAACTGGAGTAGCCAAGGTAATGCGCTTAGCGTGATTGAGGACACTGACAACAACACCTATAGCTTGGTTTATGCCAACGATGTAGATACCGAAGTTGTTAAAGTCACACTGGATGATGATGGCAATTATACCGTAGAGCAATTGCTGCCAATCGACCAAGATGGTGCAACCAATACGCTAACCTTTGAAGTCACCGCCTCATCGACCGACGATGTGGATGTGACCAAAACCTTAACCGTTAACATTCATGATGGTGTCGATACCACGTTAAATGATGATACGGTGAATTTGCGTGAAACACTCGATGACCAAGGTGCCTTTTCCACTAAATCGATAAGTGGCGATGTAGAGCTAAACCCAGGACCAGATGGGTCAGCATCAACCATCACACTTGCCAATACGGCGACTGTCGAAGCGTGGACCAGCAATGGTCAACCAACCACCATTGAAACCACCGACACCACGATTACCTTACTTGATGGCGATGGAGAGAAAGTTCTTGAACTGATTTACTACCCTCAAGATTCGGGAATGAAACAAGCGGGCACCTATGATGTAATTCAGTATGCGACCATCGACCAACTGGTTGATGACGTCAATACCTTGTTGGTCGATGTGACGGCAACGTCAACCGACGATGCGTCGTTGACTAAGCGGATCACGGTCAATATTGAAGATGGCACCACTCCGTCTATTGCAGCGATTGACCCAATTACGTTAACTGAAACCAGCGACATGAGCGCAGCGACGCCAGCAGCGCAAACCTATTCGGGCTTACTGGATATCAATAGCGGCACGGATGCACTAAAAACGGTATTTTTTGAACTGGATGATAGCAGTGCCGTTTCGCTCGCAGGCCTGCGTAGTGAGGGGCGTGAACTGGAAGTGAAGAGCGAAGATGGCTCTTACACGTTATTGCTTAAAGGTACTAGCACAGAAGTGCTCAATATATCGCTAGATAAAGACAGTGGTGATGTCACCGTGGAGCAATATTTGCCGCTTGATAACCCAGTTAACAATAACTTAGTGCTGACGCTTAAAGCGACGGCAAGTGATACTGATGGTGACAGTGGTAGCAACACGTTTGAGTTGACGTTAGTTGATGGACAAGACCCTCGCATTGAGCCGATTGCATCCATGCAAGTGTTTGAAGCAGGCATTGGTGAAGCAAGCGATGACTCTGAAGCGGATTCGACTTCCATTACTTTTGCGCCAAGTTCGGATAATGTTAAAACCATTGAGATTAAAGCAAGCGGAATTGTTGTTACCGATCAAAACGATGCGCCAGTGACCTTAACCTCTGATAATCAGGTGGTGCAGTACCAACAAACCGCAACTGGACTGATTGGTTTTATTGGTAGCGGCGTGACCAAAGAAGTGGTGTTTGAAGCGACGGTCAATTCTGATTATACCGACAGTGATTTTGGTAAAGTCGAATTTACGCTACTAAAAGAGGTCGACCACCCAAATGCGGGTAATGATGCGCTTAAATTGAAGTTGCCCGTCGTTGCGACCGATTTTGATAAGGATCCAAGCCAAAGTGGTGTAGAGCAGGCGTATCTGACTGTCTCATTAGTCGATGATGTCTCGACCCTCAAACAGAGTGTGCTGTTTGACGAGATTGTCGAGCCTGTGATTGGTACACAAGGTAGCATTACCGCAACGCAGAATATCTTTAGCGATGTGAGTAAAGATGGCGACCAAGTGACGCATATTACGTATGAAAACCGCACTTATCACTTGGATGATTTTAGCCAAAATGCCGATCAGCAATACGTGATCCCACTAGAGGCGGTGAGCCCAGATGATACGGGTATTGGTACGATTTATGTCACTAGAGACGGTGACATTGCGTTTAAACCAAACTCAGACATTCTGCATACTGACAATACCTCAACCAACGATGTGCTAACCGCCAATTTACAGGTATTTACCCAAGACGGAGATGGTGATACCGATTCAGTCGATGTGACATTGAAAATTAAAGACGGTGATAACATCGACTTTAATGGCGAGCGTGAAGTGGCTTGGACAGAAACGTCAGCCATTCAAACCATTACTCAAGATGGCAATGGGCAAACCCTTAATGTTGGGCTAACCAGCGGTAGTGATGAGCTGAAGAGTCTCAAATTCGTGGCAGATGATGATACCAGTTCAGTGCTAAACAACATCAAGGTGGATGGCGTAGCAACGTATGTTCACATCATCAATGGTGGTGACAGTGTGGTGATCTCTACCAACCCGAGTTCACCTCTCGCAGTTGCAGATTATGTATTGCAGGCCACGTTGGTCAGAGATGCGCAAGGTAAGGCCAATGGGGACTATAGCCTGACGCAATACAAGGCATTTGATCAAAGTGAACTGCCAACCGATTCTGCTGAAATTCTATTTCCACTGGTGGCGACAGATACTGACGATGATCCGACACCCACCACGATTAAAGTGACGGTGACCGATGGTCAAGATATTACGTTTGCCAACAGTGATTCTAAGGTTGAGTTGACCGAAACATTGACCTTAGATGGCAGCGTCAACAATGCGATCAGTCAGCATGATAGCGTGATGTTTGCTGCGGGTTCAGACGGTATAGACTCGATTGCATGGCAAGACAATGCAGCACTGCGGACGATGCTTGATAGCATCACCACCCAAGGTCAAGCCACAGAGTATTCGGTGTCGAATGATACCATTCGCATCTATGTTGACGATCAAGGCCAGCAGCAAGATGTGATCACCTTTGTGTTAGACAATGGCACAGCGGGTGGCTATACGGTCACGCAATACTTACCAATCGACAACAGCAATGATTCGACCACCAATATGGATGTGCTGAATTTAGCCATTGTCGCTATTGATAACGATGGTGATGAGACGGTTGCTGGCGTCAAAGTTACTTTACAAGATGGTGTCAACACCAGCCTTGCTAATGCGAGCGAGGAGTTGACGGAAACGGATAACGCCGATGATGAGTTTGTGGTGGCAACCGCAAACGGCAATGTAAGCTTAGTCGCCGGTGCTGACGGTATTTCTAATCTTGCGGTTAACTTAAGCACCAGTGATAAAAATGTCATTGAGGCGAATTGGACCAGTCAAGGTCAGGCACTTAAGGTGGAGTTTGACTCCGACGAAAATATCTACACCTTAGTCTATAAAGATGCCCCTAATACGGAAGTGTTCGAGTTTAAACTCAACGATGATGGCAGCTACAACATCAAACAATCTTTGCCAATCGATCAGGTTGGTGAAAAGAATACTTTGGTGTTTAACGTCATTGCTTCCTCTACCGATGACGCTGACCTAAGTGCAACTGTTACAGTTGATATTAAAGATGGCATTGATACCAGTATTGAAGACAGTAGCGAGCAATTAACTGAAACTTTGGATGCGGGCGGTGACTTTACTCCTTCAAGTGTGAGTGGTGATACCCAGCTAAATCCTGGGCCAGATGGCGCGCAAACCACGATTTCATTGTCAAATTACGACGAAGTCCATGGCACCGCTGAAACAACTTCAAGGCTGGAGCAGTAACGGCAACGATATTGTGGTTAGTCAAACGATACTACAGTGACGCTTACTGACTCGGTCACTGGTGACAAGGTACTTGAGCTAACTTACTACCCAACTGATGTAGGCATGGTCGGTGATGCGAACTACAAACAAGCCGGTACTTATGATGTGACTCAGTTTAAAGCCATCGATCAACCACTAACCAATATCAGCCAATTGAAAGTGCTAGTGACCAGTACATCGACTGACGACGATCCACAGACAGCGAATATTACGATTGATATTGTTGATGGCACGACACCAACCATTGATTCAAACAATGATGCGGAGTTAACTGAAACAGTCAATATGTCCAGCAATTCACCAGCCAGTGATACTTTCTTAAATATGTTGAGTATTGAAAGTGGCACCGATGCGATTGATACGGTGATATTTGATTTAACACCGACTAGTCTTTATCAGTTGGCAGACTTGACTAGCAGTGGTCAAGAGCTTGAAGTTAAGAGTGAGGATGCCTCCTATTCACTAGTGATCAAAGGCACCAATACTGAGGTGCTTAACATCGCGTTAAACAAAGAGACCGGTGCGATTACGGTTGAGCAATCTCAACCTCTTGATAACCCGCTAGGCAATGTGATTGAGCTAACGCTGAGTGCCACTGCTACCGATACTGATGGTGATAGCGATAGCACAACCTTCAAGCTTGATTTAATTGATGGGCAAGATCCAGCGATCACCACCATTGGTAAAATTGAGGTGGACGAGAAAGGGATTGGTATCAGCAAAGACAAAGCTGAAATTGATTCGACGGAAATAAAGCTGGCGCCAAGTTCGGACAATATCAAGCAGTTCAATATCGATACCGACGCCATTGCGGTGTTCGATAAAGACGGTGACCCGATTGCAAACCTGACCTCCGACGGTTTAGCGGTGCAGTTTAGTTACAACCAAAATACCGGCGTGTATTTGGGCTATGTCGTTGAGAATAATAAGAACAAAACCGTGTTTGAGCTAAAAGTAAACTCAGATTATACCGATAACGATTTTGGTAAGGTTGAGTTTAAGATGCTCAGAGGCTTAGATCATCCGGATGCGGGTTCTGACTTACTGACCATCAAACTTCCGGTGACAGCGACAGATTTTGATGGCGATACCAGTGCGGCGCAGATTCTTGAAATTGCGGTAACTGATAAAGTGTCAGACGCTAAAAACGTAACGATTAACTTAGTTGAAGGTCAGTCGTCACCGAATAATAGTACGGTTAATCTAGTCAACTTTAAGCAAGGTGACCGAATAGACGATATTGATATCGAAGTGCCGGCCGGCTTACAGAATAAATTTGCCTTTGGTGATCCTAATAGTCCGGTATTTAGCGTTGATTCTGATTCGCTTGACGATGGCGTTACCGTATTAACCAAAGATTCTGACGGTAATTGGCAGTCCATTGGTGATCTATCGCTTTTCACAAAAGGCAGTGCTGTCCGAGTGGATTTCGATTCAGCGAGTTCCATTGACCATGTTATGGGTAAAGTTCAGGCAGAATTTTGGTCACTACCACGGATAACGATGGTGACACCGATACTGCAAATTTGAAGATCAACATATCGGACAAAAATGCCACGTTAGAAATTGAGCAGGTTAGAGGTGATGAAGATGCGGCTGAAATTCCGGTTGATCTGACTTTGAAACTGCATGATGCGGATTTAGAGACCATTACTCAACTTGATTTAGAAGCGCCGCAAGGTGGTGATTTCTATTATTACGATCCACAGAATCTCAATGGCGCTCCAGTTTTGGTTACAGGGTCACTTGATGCGTCCAAGTTGGTAGTATCGCCTCAGACATTAGAGTTTGGCTCGACTACAGAGATGACCATCGACAATATCGTGTTCATTCCTGATGCTGAATTTGCCACCAACTCGAGTGGGTTCAAAGTCGATGCGGATGTGACAGTAGCACGTGCCGATCACACCACACAAGTACGCAGTGGCGAAGTTCATATCATTATTGATGGTGTTGCAGACAAACCAACCATAACAGGAGATTTTGAGGCGACAGCAACGGGGAGTGAAGATTCATTAATCAAACTCAATTTTGAATTTGAAACTCAAGACCAAACCGATGCCAGCGCAGAAACCATAACCTATCAAGTTAAACTTAGTGATGCCGATAGCGCAGCAGGTCATCGAATTACCGATAGCAATGGGACAGAGTTTAGTGCCGATGATGACGGTATTTATCATTTTACCGCGGCACAAATTGATGATGTTTATCTTGCCGCTAAGGGTGATTACAGTGGTTCGGTGACGGTGGAGGTAAAAGCAACCTCTCACGAACCGTTCAATAACAGTACCAACTCAACGGATAAGAGCATTGTGGTCGATGTAACGCCTGTGGTGGACCCAATCTCATTCCAAGTTGAACGAGTTAAAGTTAACGAAGATACGGAGTTCAAGCTTAAAGACCATGTATTGGTTAATGATCTTACTGATACGGATGGCTCAGAAGCGCGCTTTGTTTACCTTAAAGATTTACCAGATGGCAGCGTGATCACCAACATCAATAGTGATGGAGACACAGCGTTGATTCTTGGTGGTGTGGCATACTTGGTTGATGACTTCAACATTCCAAGTGCATTACCGTTAGATGTCACTGACCCAATTGGTGATGACCTTGACGCAAATGTTGATTTAGTCATTGATTACGCACTGATTGAATCTGGTGCTACCGGTATTTTCCCACCTAAAGACAGCAATGATAATTTCACTTTTGATGTAGAAGTGAAAGTGGTTGATTCTGCCAGTTTCTTAGTGAATTCGGATGTCGCTGTTAGTCAATCCATGGGCAATAAAACCATTGCTGTGGATGTAAAAGGCATTGCAGATGCGCCGGAAATGAAAGCGGATAGCAACTTAGTGTGGGAAGTGGTCAAGGATAATGATGACAATCTGCTTGGGATTAAAACCAGTACAGCATTGGCTGAAAATGGTGAAATTACCCTCGACTTTGGCGTAATGAGCGGTGAAACCCAATACGATATGTCGGGGCCAGATGGATCCGAAACCGTATCAGTAGTGATCTATGCCGCAGCCGATAACTTGGGTGAATACACCATTGTTGACTCGAATAATGACGAAGTCAGCCTCACTTACGTAGGTAGCAAAAATGGCTCAGCGCAATACGAGGCTGACATTGCCCAAGGTGATATCAAAGTTATACCAAAACCTAATAACACTGAAGACATCCACCTTATCGCTAAAATCATTGTTACCGAAGACGATGGTAATGAGTTGGTGACAGAGAAAGATATCTTTATCGAAGTAAATCCGGAAATTTCAGGTTTCATGAATAACTTTGTTGTCCATAGTGATGATGCGTCATCGACACCTCTTGAAGACCGAGATAATAATGTTAAATGGTATCCAGGTAAGCTCACAGACCGAGAAGGTGGTAACGACCATGAGTTTGTTAGCAAATTAGTTATCTCCGGTAATCAAGGTGAAAGTAATGCAGTTCTGACTGGTGTTGCGATGTCTATTCAGGACAGCACCGCGATTGGAGAGGTGCTAATTAACGGTATGGCCGCTCAAGCAACGAACGGTAAGTACGAGTTTAGTGCCAACGATTCGGTGATGATTACGGCAAAAACTGGCTACGAGCTAACCGCTGGGAATCTAAAAATATCAGCCTTAGTGTCACCTGAAGATTCAAGTGCAGATTTTGTTCTTGATAGCACTGTCTATGTCACTGAAATTGATGTCGATTCAATCGATACGAACACGGGCCAACGAGTCGTTGAAACGGTACCGTACAACGGCAAGCTCAATGTCGATGTTAAACCTGTGGTGGAGACTGATTCCATACTGGATATCACAGGCATTGCTAGTGGCGTAACGGAGCAAATCAGCGATGGTATCGCAACCTTTACCATCAATGGACAAGACCCGAATGCGACTTACTCGATCAATCTTGATAACAAAGATATCGATTCGTTGGAAGAGGTCTCTCAAGTGGTGGTCGACTTTGGCTTTGGTGACGAAATATCACCAGAGGAGCAAGCGATACTTGACCAAATTTATGTTCAAGGGGCGATTAACAATGGCGACGGTACATGGACAGTAACCAATGAAACGTCATTTTCGATTCAAGCGCCAGACGGTGTGTTGGTTAATGGTAGCCCGTATGAACTTGATGTGATTATTCGCACTCTCGCTGTCGATCATGGTATTGATAGTGAGAATGAAATCAGTGCGCCAGCGAGAAGAGACTCAACGCCACATTTGGATCTCAAGTTTGCCTTTGAAGATCCTAGCCCTGGTCAAGAGATTGGAACGGCGGCCTCTTCTGAAGATGGTGTGGTTTATCAGGTCGCCGCATTAGAGGATACCCCAATCGTTTTAGACGACGTGCTACGTAGTCAAATTATCATTACCAACGTTGGCAAGTTAAATGATGGCGCTGCACAAGATCAAATCACTATCGTGTTTGATATGAATGATATCGACGTGGTCGATCAAGTCAGTTCAGGTAGTGGTGAAGAAAACTTTGCGAACGGCAAATATGCGTTCACTATTGACCCAGATATGGTTAATGGCGATGGAACCTTAAAAGTAGGGGCGCTGGGCAATGCCACAATATCGCTTATTGATCACTTTGCCGGCGATTTCACCATTCCAATCTCAATCGTCATCACAGACCCTAATACGGGTGATGAAAATGTGATTAATCAAAGCATCGACTTCATCGTTGCTCCTGAAGTTGATGGTGTAGAGCGTGTTAATAATGGTCCAGTCGTTCAAACTGTTGAGGCTGACGATTTTACGGCGGGTGAAGAGGTGCCGACGCCGATAAGCGCGAATACCGCCTATGAGGACAGCCAAGTTGCGCTTAATCTCAATCAGTTTGATTTCATTGACCCTCACAGCAATCAATCGCATGGTGTTGAGTCTTTCGCAGCCTTAACGATTACACCTATTAGCGGTAGTGTCAGCACGGGTACAAATTACGCTTCTGGTGTAGAGGATAATGGCGATGGTTCTATCACCATTACGGCGGCGAATTTACCGGTTGGTATTTCTGTACAAGACGTATTGCAAGATGTGATGTTTGCGCCGGATAAAGATTTTTCCGGTAACGTAAATCTAGCTATTAGCGGCCAAATCGTTGATACCACGGATAATGCTGGAACAGACACTGAAGATTTCAACACCAGCATTACTGTTGATGTCGCTTCGATTGTGGACGGAGTAACCGCAAACTCGTTAGGTAACAAGCAAATAACCGGTGATGAAGACGGTGCGATAACGTTAGAACAGCTGGATTTTACCCTTGATGATAGCGATGGCTCGGAAGAATTTGTCTCTTTCAAACTAACCGATGTGCCAGAAGATTTTATCGTTGAGTCAACGTCTGCTGCCTTTGTCGTTGCCAATAACGGTAGTGGTGAGTGGAGTATTAAACTCACCGAAGATGTTGGCCAGAGCGTGGATCTGAGCGCCATTCAAGTTATCCCTGCTGCAAACTTTAGTGGTACAGCAAGCATGGGTTATGTGGTGTTTACTCAAGAGCAAGTCGATAAACAACCGAAAGCGCAACAAGGGACCATCGATTTGACAGTGAATCCGATGGCGGACGAAGTCGATACACGCATAGATAACCAAGCAACAGGTATTGAGGCGAGTGGTGCTGGTACGGGTGTGGTTGATATCACCATTGATGCTCGAATTGTCGATAAAACTGATTCAATTGCTGCGGGCAATAAGCACAGTGAAAACGACCCAGAAACCGTGTATATCAAGGTCGACAATATTCCGGATGGTGTGTCGGTTGTTCTACCGGGTTACACCGATACGGGTGATCTCAATACAGGTGATTACATCGCCTATCAAGAGATAGCTAATGGCAATTACACCGGAAGTTGGATTGTTGAAACCAATTTGCAACAGGTGACGGCGATTCAACTGGATCTCACCGGTACTGATTACAACAGCGATGCGTGGGCCAATGACAATCCACAAATCACTGTGAACGTGAGTGCCAACGATAATGGTGTAATTGGTAATACCGATACTCAAGTGATTGATTTAGATATCACTCCTGTCAATGACAAACCAGAGGTTAGTGCACAAACCAACTATAGCACCGATGAAGACGTGCCATTGTCGATCACCAGCATTCAAATTGCCGATACAGATGTCATTGATGACCCGAATACAGTGATGACCGTGACCATCAGCCATACATCCGGAACGCTGTCATTTAGTAGTGATTCATTGCAATACGCGAATGATAATACTGTGCTGATTTCAACCGATAACAACGGCAACATGGTATTGAATGGCACCATAGAGCACATTAATACGTTACTAAATGGTGATGCGGTTGCCAGTGACAAAGGGCTGCTGTTTAGTGCTGGTGAAAACAGCCATCAAGATGCACAAATTAAGGTTTGGGTAACGGATAACGGTAACAACGGCGATGTCAATGATGATGGAGTTGTAGACATTAACGACGCCCTAACCAGCGATGAAATCACTATCGATGTTACCGTCAATGCAGTAAACGATGCGCCAACGGTTGTGGGCTCTTTGTCTCGAGAGACTGATGAAGATACGGCAATCACACTGACGGATATTCAAATAGCCGATGTTGACGAAGTGGATAATCCATCAGCGAATATGACCGTCACTCTGTCTAGTACGTTGGGGGGTATCAGTTTTGTCGCAGATGACAATAGCGTAATGGTGAGTACGAATATCAATGGTGATACAGTGCTTAATGGTACGCTTGGCGATATCAATACTTGGTTAGCGCAGGGTGTTATCTATACACCAGATGCTAACGTCAGTGGTGATGCTGAGCTTAACGTTGTGGTGAACGACAATGGTAACTTTGGCTCAGGAGGGCCACAGCAAAACCAAGACTTTACCGTGGCGATCAAAGTCAACCCAATCAGTGACCAACCAAGCCTTGATGCTGAAAGAAATCGTTATGTGGTGGCGGTTAACGATGCGCAAGTGGCGGTGATTCCATTGCTAGGATTGATTCCTGCTCTGTCTGTCGCAACAGAATCTTTAGCGGTTCAATTCGATAACGTGCCAGCGGGCGCAGTCATTAAAGTGGGTGCAGTGGCCGCAGTCGATATCGGTAACGGAGTGTATCAAGCACAAGTTCCCCCGGGTGGTGATACGGATATAAGCGTTGAACTACAACCTGGTGTCAGCTTGAATTCGACCAATATTGAAGTTCGAGCGGTATCCACTGACCAAACCGCAGCGCCTGCGCTGTCAGGTCCAGTGACTCTAGTTCTTTCAACCGATGCGTCTAACACCGTGACAGGTAGCTCAGAAGACGAATACATCATCAACGTGAGTGACCAAGATGGCATTACATTACTTGGCGGTGATGGTGACGACATCATTATTGGCAGTGACGGTGATGATATTATTCGTGGTGGTGAGGGCGACGACCGAGTCGAAGCCGGTGATGGGGATGACTTTGTCCAAGGTGGTCTTGGTCGAGATGTTCTGATTGGCGGTAAAGGTGAGGATACGCTCCAAGGCGGTGTTGGTAATGATCATTTACTTGGTGGTGAAGGACAAGATGAACTTGTCGGCGGCGTCGGTGATGACGAACTGAAAGGCGGACTCGGTGATGACGTTCTGCATGGTGGCCTCGGCGCAGATATTCTAACCGGTGGTTCAGGTGCAGATACGCTATTGTGGGCGCTAGAAGATATTGATGAAAATAGCGCCGTTAGCGATAGAGTGACTGACTTTAACGCCAGTAAGGGAGTCGGCGTTGAACACGATACGATCGATTTGTCAGAACTGTTTGCTGAAGAAAACTCGATGGATGATATTCTTGGCCGCATTAGTGCCAATATTGAAGGCGATGAAATCAAGATTGATATTCTGGATGAAGACGGTGAAGAAACCGTCCAAACCATCGTATTGGAGAACCAAGCTGGTTATACCTTGGATGCAGGTAGCGGTAGTTTAGCGGAAGATCTCATCAACAATGACTTCATTAAGTTGCCAAACATTGACCAAATGTAATTCATTGGCGGATTGAGGTACCTCAAAGGGCTTGGCGACAAGCCCTTTGTTATTGAAACTCAAGCACACTCACATAAGCGAGTATGCAAAGGTTGTTTGGGTATTTTGCTAAAATATGTCCCATCCTCGTGCTACTTGCACTATAATCTCCGGTCAAGTTTTTGGTAATGCCTAAAATTGAGCATTTCCCGGTAGTTTGTTAGGAACAAGTAATGTCATTTGCATCACAAAATTTTTCACCAGAAATCGTTAAAGCACTTACTGAATGCGGTTACGACAAGTTAACGCCAGTTCAGCAGAAGGCGATTCCGTTGGCTCGTCGTGGTCATGATATTCTTGCCAATGCGCAAACTGGTACGGGTAAAACAGCGGCATTCTCACTGCCAATTATTCAAAATATTTTGGATAAACCTAAGGCTTCAAACCGTCATCAAGCACGCGCAGTGATTCTTGCGCCGACTCGTGAGTTGGCAGCGCAAATCGCTCAAAACATTACAGATTACACCAAGTACACATCAGTGAAGACAGTGGCAATCTATGGCGGCGCTAAAATGTCTTCTCAAGAGAAAGCCTTGGTTGACGGTGTTGATATTCTGGTTGCGACACCAGGCCGCTTAATTGAGCACTTGGAACTAAAAAATGTATCGTTAGCAAACCTAGAATTTTTAGTGTTTGATGAAGCTGACCGCATGCTCGATATGGGCTTTATCTCTGCGATTGAAAAAATCATGGCAGGTGTCACGACTAAGCCGCAAACCATGCTGTTTTCTGCAACCTTCTCTGCACAAATGAACATGCTAGCGACCAAAATTCTTCGCCAGCCTAAACGTGTGGCTATTTCACGTGAAAACGTAACCGCAGAGACAATTGCACACGTGGTTTACCCAGTTGAGCAAGAACGTAAACGTGAGTTGCTGTCTGAGCTGATTGGTCGTAAAAACTGGCAACAAGTGCTGGTATTTGTGAACTACAAAGAAACAGCGAACGAGCTTGTAAAAGAGCTTAAGCTAGATGGTATTAAAGCGGTACTTTGCCATGGTGACAAAGCGCAAAGCGCTCGTCGTCGTGCTTTAGATGAATTTAAGCAAGGTAAAGCTCGAGTGATGATTGCGACTGATGTTGCAGCGCGTGGTCTAGATATTCAAAACCTGCCACACGTAGTGAACTTTGACATGCCGTTCCTTGCGGAAGACTATGTACATCGTATCGGTCGTACTGGTCGTGCAGGTCAAAAAGGTCATGCGGTATCATTTGTTAACCGCGAAGAAGAGTTGACGTTACAACAAGTAGAACAACTGATTGGTCAACGTATTTACCGTAAAGAATTAGAAGGTTACGAGCCAAAGAACCGTGATGCATTACTTGAGAAAATGCACTCTAAACCAGCGTTCAAGAATCGTCGTTCACGCATGAACAACCCAAGCGATTCTAACCAGGGTGAGGCAGAGCGTCGTAGCCGTTTGTACCGAATGATTCGAGCTAAAAACGGCAAATAACTCTCCGATTTAAACAAAAAGGGCGATATGAAAATATCGCCCTTTTTACATTTCTTATTGATTACCACATCAAATCGTCTGGTACCACGAAATCTGCGTATGGGTCGTCTTCATCAACCACATCTGCTTGTTTTTCTTTCTGATCGATAATCGCTTCGGCATCGCGTTGGGCAATCTTGTTTGCTACAGCACTAGGGATCACCACGTAGGTTTCTTCTGAGCGAGCGATAGCAAGAATGCCTTTGCTTAGCTGGTCACGTATCAATTGTTCAACATAAAGAGATTTGACTAGCGTACCATCGGTAAAGTTGTATTTGATATCGCCATCACCTAAATCGATTTTGTTCATTTCGATCAGTTGTTTGATTTGTGCTTGCACTTCTTTGTTCAAACGCTGCTCATTTTGTTGAGCACTTAGCTCTTTATCGCGCTCTTGTTGTTGGCGTTTGTTTTCTTCAACGGCAGCTTTGACTTCACGGTTTTGTACACGTGATTTTTTTGAGCCTTTCTTTGCTTTTTTCAGTTTCTTTTCGTTAATTAAGCCAGCTTTAAGCATTTGCTCTTGAAGGGTCAGTTTAGCCATGGGGATCTCTATTCAAATTAATTGTGACTATTTTACCTGACTCTGGCTGAGCAAATAAAGTCTTGCAGCACTAGAATCAATAAATCCATCACACAGGGTAGCTGAATGGGTAGTTGCTATCCTTAAATTGCTTCATTTCGTAGAGATTCTCATCCGCTTCTGATATCGCAGCAGCAAAGTTACCGTTTTCGCATAAAGCCGTTCCGTAACTGAAGGCAATTTCTTCGACTTGGCAGGTTTTTGTAAAGGTATCAATAAAACTGTGTGCATGGTGGATATCAACGATGGCGAGAAACTCATCGCCACCGATACGAAACGCATAACCGATATCATCACAACAACGGATTAGTCGACGACCGAACAACGTTAACACTCGGTCTCCGATATTGTGGCCTTTGGTATCGTTAATCTGTTTAAATTTATCGAGGTCTAAATAGAAAATCTGGAAGTGACCTGATGGCATTAATTCGAGTGCTGAGCGGGTATAGCATTTGGTCAACTGATCAGTCAGAGAGAGTTTATTTACCTGACGCAAGTAATGAAATAACCCCATGATAATACAACCATAGGAGATGATGAGTAACGCTTCATCAAGCAACGCGTCAGCAAAAGGGAACTTAGCGGTAATGGCATTTTCCAAATACACCACTTCGGTCGCCGCGTCATAACACCCGTTTGCAATAGCAATCGCCAGACCGATATGTACAACACGCAGGTTAATCAGTTTTTCTGCCATCGAGGCAATCAAAATAACGCAATACAGACGAGTAACCTCGAGGACGAAGTCGTAAATCGATTCAACTTCGATATTAAACACAAACACTGGTAACAGGAATGCAAGAGGGACGACGGAAAACTTAGCTGCTTGTCTACACAGACCTTGAGCTATCTCAGTGTCGTTAAATAGTGTTCGCATTTCAAATATGACCTAAAAACTACGGGTTACCAATAAGGTAACAGAGGTGCAATTGGTTGAATTTGACCAATTATACATTTTGGGAAGCAATATTTTCTTATTTATGAGATAGAGCAATAGTTTATCTCAACTTTGGCGGCATTGTACGTGACAAATTTGAGGAGGTGTCGTTTCACTGTCGCAAAATGAGTTTTTAAGTCCAGTTTTTGGTGACGAAGGGATATTAGAAATTATGCAGCCCCCAAGCAAACTTAGTTCACTTGAGGGCAAACGAGTTTTCGTTAATTGGTTAGGTTGCTGGCCTGAAATAACTCCATTGCATCGTGCACACCTTGAATCACCATTTGCATGCCGATGACCGTCAGGATCAATCCCATCAATCGGGTTGTAATACTAATACCGCTTTCACCGAGTTTATCCACTAGCTTAGGGCCATATAGGAAACAGACAAAGGTGATTAGGCAAAGTAGGGCGAAGGCTGAGATCGTCGTGACAATATGCAGCATATCGCCAGAGGCAGAGTAGTTCATTGCTGTCGCGATAGTGCCAGGGCCAGCCAAAATAGGCAGCGCTAATGGTGAGATGGCAATATCCCCGCCTTTGTGTTCACTACTGTTATCCGAATGCATGCTGGACTGATTGCCTTGAAGCATATGATAGCCAACCAAGAAGACCAATATACCGCCGGCTAATCTTAGAGCCGGAAGTGTGATACCGAATAGATCGAAGATGCCTTTACCTAGAAGGCTAAACAGCGCAACGATAACAAAAGCGCAGATGAGAGACTTAGAGGCGGTTTTACGTCGTTCGCTGAGAGATTGGTCGCCGGTGAGACCAACAAAAACTGCGGTGTTGGCGATCGGGTTCATCATCGCAAAAAAGCCCATAAATACAGTTGCAGCAAGTGTTGTAAAATCATGCAGCATTAGAAATCCTCTTTATTGTTAGTATCTGTTTTCGTTCTCTGTGTGCACGCAATGAATGCAAGCTCTAGAGTTAATCCTAAAATTTTGATCTTGGTTAAAATCGTTTTAAATATAATACCAAGACGTTACTAACTCTAGCTAATAAAGTTAGCACGAGATTTTACTTGATGCTCGTGTATCTGCTTGAATAAAAGATTATTTTGCATTTTTGCTGGTTAAAAATGTGACGCTCACAGTGGAGCGGAGATTGGAAAAATCGAGAAACATTTTGCTGGAAGAATCCGAACGGTAAGAATACAATTCCCTTTTTCATCTCGCAGTATTTGACCTATGAATAAAGCGACTATGGCAGGTTGGATTATTGCCATTACAGGCTTTGTGACATTTTTGTACCTATTTACCTCAGGTACTAATATGCCATTCTACTTATGGCCAAATGAAGCTTTGCAAGGGCTTGCATTCTCGTTTGCTTGGGGCCTTGGAGTGCCAAGTTATCTCGCTTATCCACTTGCCATCATTTTAATGATTGCCGTGTTTTATGGCTTTTTCCGTTTTGGTAAAAGAGTCACTCAGTTGTTGCTGAAATAATGAAGTAAATTAAGTAGCCCAACATAAGTGTTGGGCTTTTTTTATCGTTGTAGTTGGTTTGCGGATTCACAATCCGAGATACAAAAAAACCGACAATTTCTTGTCGGCTTTTAATCTATTACTGTTCAATCAAACTAAATTATACATCGTAAGTGGTTGATGCAGTGTTACCGCCTGTACCAGTCCAGTTAGTGTGGAAGAACTCACCACGTGCACGGTCTGTGCGCTCATAAGTGTGAGCACCGAAGTAATCACGTTGAGCTTGAAGTAGGTTCGCTGGTAGACGCGCAGTTGTGTAACCATCTAGGAAGGTTAGAGCAGAAGTCGTACATGGCATTGGAATACCGGCTTCAAGTGACTTAGCTGCAACTTTACGCCATGCGCTTAGGCTGTTTTGTAGAATGCCTTTGAAATAAGCATCTGAACCTAGGAATGCAAGCTCTGGATCAGCAGCGTAAGCATCACGGATGTTACCTAGGAACGCACTGCGGATGATACAACCACCACGCCACATTAGCGCTACGTTACCGTAGTTTAGATCCCAGCCGTTTTCGTTTGATGCTTCACGCATTAGCATAAAGCCTTGAGCGTAAGAGATGATCTTAGACGCTAGTAGTGCTTGACGTAGTGCATCAACCCACTCTTGCTTATCACCTTCTACTGGTGTGATCGTTTTGCCGAATAGTTTTTCAGCTTCAACACGTTGATCTTTAAGCGCTGATAGACAGCGAGCAAATACAGACTCAGAGATTAGAGTTAGTGGAATGCCTAGATCTAGTGCGTTGATACCAGTCCATTTACCAGTACCTTTTTGGCCAGCTGTATCTAGGATCTTCTCAACTAATGCTTCACCATCTTCATCTTTGTAGCCAAGGATGTCAGCTGTGATTTCAACTAGGTAGCTGTTTAGTTCAGTTTGGTTCCAATCAGCAAATACAGCCTGCATTTCATCAGCAGTCATACCAAGGCCATCTTTCATGAATTGGTATGCTTCAGTGATAAGCTGCATGTCGCCGTATTCGATACCGTTGTGTACCATTTTAACGAAGTGGCCAGCACCGTCGTTACCAACCCAGTCACAACATGGTTCGCCAGCGTCAGTTTTTGCAGAGATTGCTTGGAAGATAGGTTTTACTGCTGCCCAAGCTTCTGGAGCGCCACCAGGCATGATTGAAGGGCCAAAACGAGCACCTTCTTCACCACCAGATACACCTGTACCGATGAAGTAAATACCTTTTTCACGCAGAGCAGCAACACGGCGGTTTGTATCAGGGTAGTTCGTGTTACCACCGTCGATAATGATGTCGCCTTTGTCTAGAAGAGGAGTTAGCGCGTCGATGAAGTTATCAACCACGTCACCAGCACGAACCATCAGCATTACTTTGCGTGGCGTTTCTAGTTTCTCAACTAGCTCTTCAAGCGAGTATGCACCAATGATGTTGGTGTCTTTTGCTGGACCTTCTAGGAACTCGTCTACTTTCGCAGCTGTACGGTTGTGAGCAACCACTTTGAAGCCATGGTCGTTCATGTTTAGGATAAGGTTTTGACCCATTACAGCTAGGCCGATTACACCGATATCACCTTTCATTGTTTCTCTCCAATTGTGTCGTACGACGCTCGCATTAAGCGATTTTTGCTGCTGCGTCTGAATCTAAATACCATTCCGTTTCACCAGTTTTAGACTGGATTTTTGCTGCAGGGTAAGGCAGCTCATTTGCCGGAGTAGTGTGAATTTCATTAACGATGTCAACTTTACCTGCGCCAAGCACTAGGTAGCTGATGCGTTTTGCTGCTTCTAAAACTTTTGCTGTTTTAGATACGCGGATCTGACCTGATTCAGGGTGAGATGCTAATACTGATAGCTTTTCATCTTGATAGTTGGTTTGACCTGGGAATAGGGAAGCCGTGTGGCCGTCAGCACCTACGCCAAGTAAAATCCAATCATATACAGGTGTACCATTTTCGCACGGGATAACCGCTGCCATTTCTTCCGCGAAGCGCTCTGCTTCTGCTTTCGGCTCTTCTTCACCACGAATGCGATGAATATTTTCAGCAGGAATAGCAACTTGGCTGAATAGTAGAGCATTGGCTTCACCATAGTTGCTTTCAGCGTCATCCGGAGCTACACAACGTTCATCACCCCACCAAAAGTGTAGGTTATTCCACTGAATTGACTCAGCATATTGGTCACTAGCCAGCAGTTTAAACAGCATTTTTGGTGTGCTACCGCCTGACAGTGAAATATGTACAGGGTGATTTTGCTCACTGTATGCTTTCATATCATTGGCAAGGCTTTCAACAACTTGTTCGGCAGTATCAAAGATCTTATGGTTGATCATAATTCACAGTAATCCGTGTCTGTAAGGTTTTTACAAGGGTAGCGCCACGCGCGTCCATCTCGTTGTAGTAGATCATCCGACTCTTTAGGTCCCCAAGTACCGCAAGCATAGCCAAACAGGGCTTGAGGGTCTTGTTTGAAATCGAGGATCGGTTGTACGTACTTCCAACATGCTTCTACCGCATCACTGCGTGCAAACAGTGTGGCATCACCGTTTAGCGCGTCTAATAGTAGTCGCTCATAAGCGGTCAGCATTTGCGTTTCTTGTAGATCCGCATAATGGAAGTTCATTTTTACTTCTTTGGCTTTAAAGCCTGCACCAGGCTCTTTCAGACCAAAGCTCATTTGAATGCCTTCGTCTGGCTGAATACGAATGATTAATTTGTTTTCAGGTGCATTTTGACCAAACACTGGATGTGGAGTGCTCTTAAAGTGCAGTACCACTTCAGTTACGCGTGTTGGTAGACGTTTACCCGTACGCACGTAGAAAGGCACGCCATTCCAACGCCAGTTGTTGATGTATGCTTTCAAGCCAACATAGGTTTCAGTACGAGAATCTTCCGCCACACCCGGCTCTTCGCGGTAACCAGCAAGCTGCTGACCACGAACATCAGATGCCGTGTATTGGCCCAACACTAAGTTATTACGTAGGTCGTATTCTTCTAGTGGTTTGAGACATTGCAGAACTTTTACCACTTCATCACGCATTGCATCCGCGTTGATTTGTGCTGGTGGTTCCATACCAACCATAGCCAAAACTTGGAGCAAATGGTTTTGGAACATGTCACGCATTGCGCCTGAGCCATCGTAGTAGCCACCACGTTCTTCTACACCCAAGAATTCCGCACCTGTGATCTCAACGTATTCGATGTAGTTACGGTTCCAAAGCGGTTCAAACATCGCATTAGAAAAACGAAACACCAACAGGTTTTGGACCGTTTCTTTACCCAAGTAGTGGTCAATACGGTAGATTTGGTGCTCTTGGAAATGTTCGTGAATGTCTTTATCAAGTTGACGTGCTGACGCAAGATCGTAACCAAATGGTTTTTCGATGATGATACGTTTCCAACCATCTTCTTCGCTATTCAAACCATGCTCGGCAAGGCTTGCTGGAATGACGCTATAAAGGCTAGGTGGTGTCGCTAGATAGAAAAGTGTGTTGCGTTGTTCAAATGCATACGTGTCAGCGAGTTCGTCAAGACGTGTTGCTAGCTTTGAATAATCTGCGCTGTCAGACGTATTGATAGCTTGGTAATGCAAATGATTGATGAATGCCTCTAAAGTCGCTGGTTCTGTTTTCTCCATCTCTTGAAGAGAGCGCTTTAGTTTTTCGCGATATGAGTCATCGCTGTATTCGGTTCGGCTTACGCCCAAAATTGCGAAATTATTAGGAAGTTGTTTATTCGCATAGAGGTGGTATAAGGCTGGAATCAACTTACGGTATGTTAAGTCGCCCGAAGCACCAAAAATAACGATGCTACTGTTTTCTGGAATTACCATCATCTTTCCCTTAAAACGAGGTAGTGACTGCGTGCCAAAGATGGCTTTCTTAAGTATTTTTCTTAGGAAAGCAACCTTACCAACGACACCTCAATATTGAAAATCGACGTTACCTATATGATTGATAGGTAAAACCGAAGCTCGTTGAGACAAAACTCAATACGGCGCCGTATTGTCTACGACAAATTGATTTACATCAACCTTCAAAAGTCTGATTGATTAATATCTAACTCATTTTTCGCCAAACAATCTCGCATGGTGAAAATTACCCTCAAATAATCAGTAAATTACCGCTCACCCAACCTGTTAAACGTTTGCGTGCTTTGTGTACACGTATTTGTTCTGCTGTTTAGTATAGGTGCGAACAGCGTAGTGTTTGACAAACTTGAAGCAATTGAGGTGCATATTTGACTTACTACCGAGTGAATTATGTGATTAAACTAGCCCATAAATTGTACAAAAATGATTAAGGGGTAAGCAATGATCAGGAAAGGTTTGGTTTTAGCTATGTTACTTTCAAGTTCGGTAGCAGCAAGTGATTACGACTTGAAAGCAGCGATGCAGCAAATGAAGCTAGATTTTAAGCAAGCAGCAGAAGCGCAAACAGTTAGTGAAATGCAACATGCGATGGATAGTTTTTCTATGTTGCTTGATGCCTCAAAGCAAGCGACATACCCATCCGAGAAGCAAGAACTCTATCAAGAGGGATTTAACCGTTTAAAGCTGAGTGTCGACAAGATTAATCAACAATTAGAGCAAGGCAACTTAGATGCGGCGCAGCAACAATTGCGCACAATTGATCAGCTTCGAGAAGAATATCACGATAAGCGCAATCCCAGTATTTGGAGCAAAATTTTCGGTTAATTAGCGATAACGTGAATCAACTCCAAGTACTGTTTTTATATACAGTTATAATCTGTGCTCAATTTGTTGGAGCACAGATATGTCTATTTTTACTCATCAACAGCTGTACCAGTTTATCGTCGAAGCGAAAGCCAATTCCTATGTCGGTAGGGCGCCACATGGAGAATCATCCCGTTTAGGTTCTCATGATATCGTCTATGGCAATGGACGTTTTAGTTATCGTGATAGTTATTTTGGTGGTACCGACTTTTTAGGCCAAGAAGTCGTGTATTTTGACGATGAGCCAGTTTGGGCGATGAACTATTATGGCAAGATTTTAGAACCTGAACTGTATGATGGAGAGAAAGCCGGGCAAGTGATTCTCGCTAGCCTCGGACAGCTATATTTAAGTGGGCATTTTTTGGGAAGCTCAGTCAATCATACCGAACTTGGCATTTATCATGATACTAATCAGGGCGATGTGGCATCATTTACCGGCTATGAATGGATAGAGTTCGCTAATCGTAAAGTGTATGACTTACACTACCACGGCGGCCTCATTAAGCCTTAATAAATAAAGAGCGTGCCTATGCCAAGTAACATCCAAAATCAAAACCTGACGTATCAGCAGATAGAAGACAAAATATTTGATAATCATAGCTTTGCCAATAGCGATTTGAGCTACGCTAAATTTGTGAAGTGTAAGTTTTTCAACTGCGATTTCAGCCGAGCAGAAATGGTTGAAACCAGTTTTGAGCAATGCAATTTTATCGAACAAGGTGAGTTGGAAGGGTGTGATTTTCATTACGCCAACTTACAAGAAGCGAGCTTTAAAAACTGTCAGTTGTCGATGAGTCAGTTTGTAGGTTGCAACTGTTTTTGCATTGAGTTTCGTCAGTGCGATTTGAAAGGCGTGAATTTCTCTCAAGCGCGCTTTGCCAATCAAATCAGCCATAATGTTTATTTTTGTTCTGCCTACATCACAGGGTGTAACTTGTCGTATGCCAATATGGAACGCCTGTGTATTGAGAAATGTGAGCTGTTTGAAAATCGCTGGATCGGTACCAATTTACAAGGAACTTCGTTGCAAGGCTCAGATTTAAGTAATGGGGAGTTCTCGGCCGACATTTGGGGAGATTTCCGTATACGAGATTGTGATCTAAGCGATTGTGATTTAGCCGGATTAAACCCCGCTCGTGTTGATATGCATGGGGTTAAAATTGCCAGTTGGCAGCAAGTACAATTGTTGGAGCAACTGGGTATCATCGTGATGTAGTTGTTTGCAAAAAAAAGCCCAACAATATTTTGTTGGGCTTGGCAAAGACAGTTTAGCCAAATAACGGCTAGCTCAAGGGCATGTGCTAACCTTCAAACAAGTAAAGATAATCTCCGTAACCTTCTTTTTTCATATCCTCTTTGGCAATAAAGCGCATTGCTGCAGAGTTCATACAGTAGCGCAGTCCGGTTGGTTTTGGTCCGTCTTCAAATACGTGACCAAGATGAGAGTCTGCATAGCGACTGCGCACTTCGGTTCGTGGATAAAACAGTTTAAAGTCAGTTTGTGTTACCACATACTCATCGTTGATCGGCTTGGTAAAGCTTGGCCAACCCGTTCCAGAACGGTATTTGTCGGTCGATGAAAAGAGCGGCTCTCCAGACACTACGTCGACATAAATGCCTTCCGCTTTGTTATCCCAGTATTCATTGTTGAAAGCTCTCTCTGTGCCGTCTTCTTGCGTGACGTAATATTGCAGTTCAGTCAGGTTCTTACGGATTTGGGCATCAGATGGTTTGGTGTATGTTTTGCCATTCGCTGCCGATTTTTGTTGATCAATCATTTGGCGCAAGGTGACCGGGGTCGCTTTTCGATCTTCCCCAAATATTGAGTCAAGGTAGCTATCACGGCCAGACGAGTAGCGATAATACTTATATCGAACTGAATTACGCTTGTAGTAATCTTGGTGGTAATCTTCTGCAACCCAGAACTGTTTGAACGGCAGTAACTCGGTTTTTAACGGCTGCTTAAATACCCCGAGAGCATCAATCTCCGCCATAAAGTTTTGTGCGATTTGTTGTTGCTTGGCATTATGGTAGAAAATTGCAGGGCGATATTGCGGTCCGCGGTCGACAAATGAACCGTGATCGTCAGTTGGGTCAATATGACGGAAGAAGTGATCGAGAACTTGTTCATAGCTGACTTGATTTGGGTCAAAGGTGACCTGAATTACCTCAATATGCTCGGTTTTACCGGAGGCGACTTGCTTGTAAGTAGGATTTTCAATTTCGCCACCGGCATAGCCTGAAACCACATCGATCACGCCGGGAAGCTTCTCCAAATCTGCTTCAGTGCACCAAAAACAGCCGCCAGCTAAAGTCGCTACTTCAGTTTTGCCATCACTAGATTGATTTTGTGATGTGTCGTTGGCTCGCCCTACAAATGATGCAGCAATCAACACCACAGTGAGTAGGGGAAATAAAAAATACAGCTTTGATTTCATAGCGACCTCGTCTAATTCCTATGTCTCTGTTACACAAGAACGGTCTTAATCCAAAAAAATTTCGTTGTTACTTGTTACGTAAAAGGATCAACTAACGGTTTAAAGAGAGAACAGTGCGGCATTACTCAATGAATGAGATTGTGACTTGCTATGCTTAAAAGCTTTGCGATAATTACCCAAATTCATAGTGTTAGGTTGCCTGCTTAATGAAATCACCGATGTATTCCACCTTTGCTACTCAATACGATGAGGCTGTGCAAGACAATATCTACAATGCGCATCTCGAGAGACCCACTTTACAAGCAATGTTGCCAAACATTGAAAACCTTAATGTGTTGGATCTTGGGTGTGGTTCTGGGGTGTACGCACAATACTTGTTGGCTCAAGGAGCGAACCAAATTACCTGTATTGATTACGCACAAGAGATGGTTGATATCGTACTTAGCAAAATGAATCAGCATAAGGATCGAGTGACGGCTTATGCGCAAGACCTTAATCAAGGGCTGCCGTCTGAGTTAGATGGCCAGTATGATTTGGTGATCTCACCTTTGATGGTGCACTACTTAAAGGACTTGAATCCGCTATTTGGTGATGTTCAAAGAGTGCTAAAAACAGGTGGCAGTTTTGTGTTTTCCACCCACCATCCATTTGCTGATTTTGAATGCTCTACGTCCGGAAATTATTTTGAACGTGAACTTGTACAAGAAGAATGGAACACGATTGGCGAGCCGGTTGAGGTTAAATTTTATCGCCGTTCATTGAGTGAGATTACCAATGCAATTACAAAAAATGGCATGGTGATTACCGCACTGTCAGAAGGCGAAGTGGACGAAGAGGTGAAGCTTTTGGACCACGAACGCTATGATTACCTGTCGAAAAATCCCAACTTCATATTTATCAAGTGCCAGAAATTAGGATAGGGATTTCCTAACAAAAGATAGTTAAAGCTGTTGCTTAATAACTACTGCGCTAAACGCAGAGATGAAACAAAAGCCGAGATACGTAACCTCGGCTTTTCAGTTTGTTTTTTAGTGACGCAATTAACTTAGACCGATGATATTGCCTTCGTCGTCTAAATCTAAGTGCATAAAGGCTGGCTTTTCTGGCAAACCTGGCATGGTCAGTACGTTGCCACACAAAGCATAGATAAACCCTGCGCCTGCACAGAGTTTGAGCTCGCGAATCGGCACGTTGAATTTTGTTGGTGCGCCTTTGATGCTGCCGTCAGTTGAGATAGACAGCGGTGTTTTGGCTAAACACACAGCAAGGTTATCAAAGCCTTGTTTTTGATACTCTTCAAGTTGATGTCTTGCTTGGTAGCTTAGCGTCACACTGGATGCACCATAGCCCACTTCCGCCACAGCCATCAGTTTTTCTTCCGTGGTTTGTGAGAACTGATAAAGCGGCTTAAATTGCGATGGTTTTGCACACTGCTTGACGACTTTTTCTGCCAGTGTCACAGTGCCTTTACCACCTTTGGCAAAACCTTCACTGAGTGCAACTTCAACGTTGTGAGGTAGTGCTTCAATCATGCTTTGTAGTTTCGCCAGTTCATGTTCACTGTCTTGCGGGAAACGGTTAATTGCCACTACGGCAGGAATACCATATTTCGCCACGTTTTCAATGTGCCATTGTAGGTTAGCAAAGCCCGCTTCCAATGCTTTATCATCATCGGCAAAAAGTGAATCGGGAATCGCTTGTCCCGGTTTTAGATCGTATAAACCAGAGTTGGCTTTAAGCCCACGTAAGGTTGCAACAATCACCGCACAATCTGGCGCTTTCCCAGAGACTTGCGCTTTAATATTGCACGCTTTCTCAAAACCCATATCAGAGCCAAAACCGCCTTCTGTCACGGTGTAGTCGGCTAAACGAGTGGCGATGTTGTCGGCAATAATCGAAGAGTTGCCATGAGCGATGTTAGCAAATGGGCCTGCGTGAATAAGAGTTGGCACGCCCTCAAGGGTTTGCATTAATGTCGGTTCAATCGATTCACGCATGCTGACGGCCATTGCGCCTGCAACTTGCAAGTCTTCGGTAGTTATAG
The DNA here is from genome assembly GCF_009938165.1 of Vibrio taketomensis. Lineage (NCBI taxonomy): Bacteria > Pseudomonadati > Pseudomonadota > Gammaproteobacteria > Vibrionales > Vibrionaceae > Vibrio > Vibrio taketomensis. The sequence continues at coordinate 800,576 of NZ_AP019650.1, read as the reverse complement.
GCTTGCCGTCGGTTGAGTAAGCAACCACGATACGTCCAATACGTTGACGCAAATCTTTCAGGTTTTCAGAAAGGGCAAGAATCGCCATCAGCTCGGATGCCGCTGAAATATCAAAACCATCCTCACGTTCAAAACCGTTGAGATCTTTACCTAGTTCATTGCGACCAACGGTGACCATGCGTAGTGCTCGGTCGTTGTGGTCCATCACGCGTTTCCACACGACACGTTTAGGGTCGATTTTCAGTGACTTTAAGCCAGAACGTTGCTCAAAGTCTTCATACCCTTTACGTTGCTCATGGTAAATACGCGCATCGATGGCGGCGGCGGCAAGGTTATGGGCTGCGGTGACGGCGTGAATATCACCAGTTAGGTGCAGATTAAGCTCTTCCATCGGCGCAACTTGTGAATATCCGCCTCCTGCAGCACCACCTTTCACTCCAAATACCGGGCCCATCGATGGTTGGCGAATACAGGCCATCACAGAGTGAGAAAGCTTAGCAAGACCTTGTGCAAGGCCAATCGTTGTTACTGTTTTTCCTTCACCCAGAGGGGTAGGGGTAATGGCGGTAACGACAACCAATTTACCGACCAGATTGTGTTGCAGACGTTCAAGACAGTGAAGGGAAACTTTGGCTTTGTATTTCCCTTGGCTATGGAATTCACCATTTAGCAGCCCGGCTTGCGTGGCGATGTCATCAATTGGTGACAAAGAAGTAGTTCGACAAATATCAATATCCGACAGCATAAAACCCTCAAATATGCAGAAAAATTGGACAAGCAAACGTTTGCGCAAGAATGATAGCGCCAAAAAGTGCTTTGTAAAGGATTAGTTTGTAGCACAGTGTCCAAGAAGAGCAGCTACTATGCTCGTTCGCCGTCGGATAGACAAGCTAAAACTGACTGTTTTAGTCAGAAATAGAATCGAAAAACAGTAACGTTCTGTTTTCCAGAGATAAAATAAAAGCCCCAAAAGAGGGGCTTGAAATTGGACTGCGAGTAAAGCGAGTTTACCATTCTTCGTCAGGGAATATTTTCCCTTCTGGCGCATAAGGGTCGTCATCAAAAGGATACTCAGCTCTACTGCGCAACATCTCAAGCTGATGCTCGAGCATGTTGAGTGTGTCGTAATCACCTTCGGAGCATGCGACGTAAATTTGCTGCTCTATTGCGCGAATCCTGTCTTTGGTATTCATACACACCTCCTGAAATAGGGAAGAAGGATGAACGATTTCTACCTATTCTCAAATCTATTGTAGTCAAGCAAACCAAATTCGATAGGCTGATCTTGTCTGTACCAACGATGAACACTATCGCTGAATGACCAAAATGCAGGGTTGCTGCGGCGAATTGCGAATGCATCCAATAGTTTGACGTAATCGTCTTCGCTTTGCATATTTTTAAGCATTTTGACCAATTCAGGAATCTGGTCTTCTTTGAGGGATAGATACGCAGCAGGGTAGCTGCCGATCACTCCACGCACTAAAGTCAGATCATCATGGGCATAATCACGGTTGCGTTCTTCATCAAACAAGCTTGAGATATTGGTATGAGCATTGTTGTGTAAAAGCGTGAACAGCTGTTTTTGGCCGGAATCACTCTCAATCATCAACATCATGATTTGTGGGATTGGGCGTAGACCTTCCCCTTTGATGGTCGCGATTTGTCGCAGTTGTGCTTCATTCTCTGCGCTTAATCCCGTATCGACGATCTCAAAACGATCATTGAGTACCGGAGCTAGTTTTGTTCTCAGCATCTGGTACAGCTCTTGTTGTGGTTGGTCGGTGTAGTAGAGCACCTGTGTTGGTTGACTAAATGGCTCAACGTTGCGTTGCAGATAGTCGCTTAGTTGTGCACTTTGATCTTTATACCAACTTGACTGGACTTTATGGCGAACATTGAGCGGCAAGAGTGCAACAAAGTTACTTTCCCCTTCAAGGCGTAAAAAGTCCATAAACATGCGAGTCATCAATTGGTGACCGAAGTTACCATAGACGTCAAATCCAGCGACCAACAGATAGTGAATACGCTCAAGTAGCGCATAATCCAATACCCAAGCGGTTTTAGGTGGTGTACCGACCATGCCACGTACCACGGATGCACTGTCAAAATGGCGGAAGATAGTAAGCGCCGCATTTGGGTTGCTGCCGTTACCGTCCCAAATGATATCGGTCGTTAGGTGTTTACCATTTTTGAAATACTGGTTAATAAACTCTGATTTCGCTTCAAGGTAGCGTGCTTGTTGGCGTGAAAATTTCACCCAGTTTGTTACCGGTAGTGTGTTGCTTTCTAGCTCGCCGGGCAGTTTTAAGTTATCGGCTTGTGAGCGATAAAACTCATTCACGGCTGGAATATCGCTCTTATCTGGGTCTAAGAAAAATACCCAGAATCGATCATTGATAACATTCAGTGCCAACTGGCCACGACATACAGGGCCTTTGATGTAAGCCGCCACCGTGTTTTGCGCATTATCGAGCATAAACTTAAAGCGTGCTTTTACTGGTAGGTCAATGAACGCTGTCATCGGGTTCGCAGCGACATCGGGTGCGTAACTAGGCAGTTGTGTCACTTGATAGTTTTGACCAAAAAACCATTGTTTCCAATCGGCAATGCGTTTGGCATTAAGTGCAAACGGCATATGCGTTTTATCAACGATGGTTTCTTGTTCTGGAATAATGCGATAGTAAACTCGCTCTACCATTGGGTCGTCATAAGGGCGGCGTGTGGCAATGCGTTTGACAGGCTCGCCTGGAGGTGTTGCAGATCGCACCAGTGTAAAGAAGCGAGGTCGAGGCTGTTCTAACTCAGAGAAGTACAAATGAGATAGATACAGATGTTCATACACATAGCGGGCAACTAAGCGGTGTTTTAGCGTATCGCCATTTAATAACGCTTCATACTCATTAACTAGTGCTTGTTGCTCAAGCGTAAGTGGAATCGGTGCGCTCATGATGGCACCTTTATCTAGCCAGTTAGTGAGCGTGTTGTATTCGCTACTTGATAGATTAGGCATCCCATAAGGCATCCCCCAAGTTGGGTAATCTTGCTGGTATTTATCCAGTTCCTCAATCGTTGGACAGACTTGTTCGCGATCAATTGAGAAGTCAAAACCTTCTAATTGCACTTGATCCGGTTGCGGGTGTTGCTCTTTTTGCGCTAAAAGGCGTGCAACCAGTCCGGCTTCAATATTGGCCGTTGAGTTTTGATCCCGTTCGTTTAACACTGGATGAAAGCCAAGCAGACGCCATTGGTCTGTAGTCTGGGCATCTTCAAACAAGCGTGTTGGGGTGGCGGCGGTCAGTCGGGTTCCTTGGTACACCAACTCTTGCGCCACGGTCGATACCTTCAACAGACCCCAGTTTCAATTGGCACGGGGCGTCATAACAGGCATGACAAACAACGCAACGATTATCAATAATCGGTTTCACGTCATTTTCGAAAAAGTTACTTTGTGGTGTGTCAAGAGCGACACGTCGCTCTCGTACCTGCTGCTTACCGAAAAGCTGGTCGTAATTCAAACCAGCATAAGTTGCGCATCCAGCAAAAATGGTCACAAGACCCAAGACAAAAAGTTTGCGTAAATTCATTGCTTACTAATGATTTTTAGAGTTTGGTGTTAAGTATACTCAAGTAACCTCAATATGCGAGGCTCGTAAACAATGTTTAGTTGTCTAATTAAATATCAGGATATTGATTTTGCTATTGATTGAACTCACCCATGCGCGGTGTATTTTCAGAATGGTTTTTATCAACATGACGAATAAACATCGTCAGTAATAGTGTCGCGACAACTAAAGTGGCTAAGCTCGCAAGCATGGTAGAGCGGAAACCATAAAATTGAGAAATTACACCCATTAAACTGGTACCAAGCATAGTCCCAATCAGCATCGCATTGGTATAACTCGCCGATGCCTTCCCAATACACGCTGGTGCGTAATCTTGCATGATGGTGACTCCCAAACCAACGAAGATGCCATAAAAAATACCATTGATGATTTGCAAGCAAACTAAGTGAGTCATGGTTTGGGCAAACAGCATCCCGATGTAAAAAACTAAACCGCAGAAGAATCCGAAACGCATAACCTGTGATTTACCAAAGCGTCTTGCCCAATTAACCGCCAGCAGCATAATCGGGATCTCTACCGCTGCATTTAATCCATAAAGAATGCCGGGGTAAGACGTAGGTAAGTTCATTTCGGCCGTCACCATTAACGGCATACCGCTACCAAAAATACTGCATCCAATGTTAGCAATTAAGGTAATGATGGCCAGATACCAAACTTCTTTAGGCATCGCTCCAGTGGCGTGTGTTGTTTGCAAAGAGGGTTCATTGTTCGGCGTAGCTTCTGGCAGACTCAGTTTTGCGATAGCAAGTACCAGAACCGCAGCGCCAGCAGAAAGGTAAAAGTTAGCGGTAAATCCGAAGTTTTCAACCGAAAAAAACGCCAGTGGTGGCCCAACAATCCAAAGTAAAGAAACGGAAGAACGCATTTGAGAATTCAGTTTGGCGCTATCTTGTCCGCTTTTATCTGCGTAGTTACGAATAATTGTCAGCAATAAAGGGATTGAGGAGGAGGCGATTGGCATCGAAACACAGCCAATTACTAATGCATGCCAAAACTGATTGGCCAGTGAAAAGCCAACGGCAGAAACAACAATACCAACTAATGAAAGAACAAATAGCCCTTTGCTGGAATAACCATCGTCAATCAAAGAGGTCATTTTCTGGCTGACAGCTAGGGTCATCAAAGAGGTCAACGTGGTATAGATGCCGATATAGGCAGGCGGGGCGCCTAGCTCAGTAACCAAAAATAGACTCATGATGGGTAAGATAAGCGAAAACGCGAGGGCAGTGGCACAGTTTATAGAAAACAGGACGCCATTTTGTCCTTGGAAAAGATGACTGACAGTCGCCATTATATTCACTCGAAAATTCCCCGATAATCCTAATATATTATTCGATTACATAAACTTGTTGGTTTTGTGTAGCGACGCTTGTGATATGACTCGAAGTAAAAAAGGCTGCATTTTTTAGCGAATGATTGAATGGATAACCTCCATCCCCCAAAGCAAAACGAAGGTGATAAAAATCTTTTCTCAATTCTGGATAAATTCTCAGCAAACGATTGCGCAAGCGATTGCTGAAGTGGTTTTGTTGATTATTATCCGCGCCTCAATTGTGGAGATTATCAATGTTTCGTTTACTTGCTGCTTTATTATCTGTTTTTTCTTTTCAATCGATGGCTGCACCAGAGCGCATCGCCATTGTTGGTGCAATGGATGTAGAAATTGAAGGTGTGCTACCAAAGATTACTAATTTAGATAAACAAACCATCGGCAACCATCTATTTTACGTTGGTGAGTTGAACAACAAACCGGTTGTGGTCACGAAATCTGGCGTGGGTAAAGTCAATGCGGCGATGACGACGACGCTGCTGGCGACAGAGTTTAATGTTGGTTCGATTATCTTTACTGGTATTGCGGGTGCAAGTGCGCCGGAGCTTGAGCCAATGGATGTGGTGATATCTACGGCATTGGTGCAACACGATGTGGATCTGACGGTATTTGGTAGCCCAATGGGGTTAATTGATGGCTATGATAGTCGTGAATTCATTCCTTCTGAGCAGTTAGTTGAGCGTGCGCTTAGCTCGGCGAAGAAAGTTCTGGGTGAAGAACGAGTGACAACCGGTGTGATTGCTTCAGGCGATCAGTTTATCGCGAACAAAGAAAAGGTGGCTTATCTATATCAAGAATTCAACGCTAAGGCAGTCGAAATGGAAGGCGCAGCGTTGGCGCAAGTGGCTGATAAATTTGCTATTCCTTACGTAGTTATTCGCACTATGTCTGATAAAGCGGATGGCTCAGCGGTACTTAGTTATGAAGAAATGAAAAAAGCGACTGCAGATAACTCAGTGGCAATTATTCTAGACATGGTTAAGTAGGCGTTCTATCTATTCTTCATCCAAGCAGCCAGATTACATGGCTGCTTTGGTCGGTTCCGACCACTCAACTTGGTTGTTTTGTCGAGGTCTGATCTCACGTTCGAAGCGACTAAAGATCAAGTAATATAAATCAATTATTAACAACCTCAGTAACTATCTTAAAACATTAAAAAACCTACAAGCATTCGCAGATTGCCTCCGAGCTTTGTATGCAAGCTGATTCGCGTTGCGTAAATTTGTGAACTATATGTTGTTCTGCAGGACGCATTTATTTAACAACTTGAGGTTTTTATGAAAGCGAATTTTGGCGTAAAGCGCCGTTTAGCGATTCTCGCTGCTGCTCTGATGGGCGTAGCGGGTAGCAGTATCGCTGCAGACAAACCCAACATTCTCGTCATCTGGGGGGATGACATTGGGCAAACCAACGTGAGTGCCTACACATTTGGCTTGGTTGGCTATCAAACTCCTAATATCGATTCAATCGCCAAAGAAGGCATGATGTTTACCGACTACTACGGTGAACAATCATGCACTGCAGGTCGCTCGACCTTCATCACTGGGCAAACCGTGCTAAGAACTGGTCTGAGTAAAGTAGGCTTACCTGGTGCCGATCTAGGTTTGAAAGCCGAAGATGTCACCATCGCTGAGCTACTCAAACCCCTTGGTTACATGACGGGGCAATTTGGCAAAAATCACCTCGGCGACAAAGACGAACATTTACCGACTAATCATGGCTTCGACGAATTTTTTGGCAACCTTTATCATTTGAATGCCGAAGAAGAGCCGGAAAATGTGGATTATCCGAAAGATCCCGAGTTTCGTAAGAAGTTCGGTCCCCGTGGTGTGATTCATTCCTATGCAGACGGGAAAATTGAAGACACTGGTCCTCACGCGTAAACGAATGGAAACGGTGGACGATGAAACACTTGAAGCTGCACTCGACTTTATGGATCGAGCAGTGAAAGCAGACAAGCCTTTCTTTGTCTGGTGGAACGCAACACGCATGCATTTCCGTACTCACGTTAAAGAAGAAAATCAGGGTAAAACGGGAATCAGTTTCTACGCCGATGGCATGGTAGAGCACGATAACCACGTCGGTGTTTTGCTGGCGAAAGTTGATGAACTCGGTATCAAAGACAACACGATCGTGTTCTATTCGACGGATAATGGTCCCCACATGAACTCATGGCCGGATGCGGGTTTAACACCATTCCGAGGTGAGAAAAATACCAACTGGGAAGGGGCTTATCGCGTGCCAGCGATGGTGCGTTGGCCAGGTAAGATTGAACCCGGTACGGTCTCTAATGAGATTATGCACCACATGGACTGGATGCCCACCTTCTTAGCTGCGGCGGGTTCCCCTGACGTCAAAGAGAAACTTCTAGAAGGCTACCAAGTCGGTGATACTGAGTACAAACTGCATCTTGATGGCTATAACTTTCTACCATACTTAACCGGTGAAATAGAAGATGCACCGAGGGAAGAGATTTTCTACTTCTCGGATGATGGTGACTTAACCGCACTGCGCTACAACAACTGGAAACTGGTGTTTATGGAGCAGCGTGCAAAAGGAACATTGCAGATTTGGGCAGAACCGTTCACCGTATTGCGTTTACCTAAAATCTTCAACCTACGTATGGACCCATACGAAGTCGCAGATATTACCTCCAACACCTATTACGACTGGATGTTAGATCGCGCTTACATGTTGGTACCAGCACAGGCTTACGTCGGTAAATTCTTAGAGACATTTGAAGAGTTCCCTCCGCGTCAAAAACCGTCTAGTTTCTCTCTTGATCAAGTGATGGAAAAACTGCAAGAAAATACCAATAAGTAATAGTGAAACGTCAAAAGGGCTCTGCGGAGCCCTTTTGACCATTTTTCGATTCATATTTCCAAATTATTGAGCAACAAAGCAAAGAGTTAGATTGTCGCCTATCTTTGATAAGAGAATAACCAATAAAAATTACAAGGAATGTGATGCGTTGGAAGGCAATGTTGGTCAAATTTGGCGTTTTTTTTACTACGATGACGAGTGGCAATGTGATTGGCGAAAACTTGATAACTCAAAGCAGTTCCCTTGACACACAAGCGAGTTATGTCGGTTCCGATGCGTGCGTCGATTGTCATCAAGAGCAGAGTAAATCATGGCAAGGGTCTCATCATGATATGGCGATGAAACATGCAGATGAAAAATCGGTGCTCGGTAATTTCGAGCAGCAGACCGTAGAGTTTCGGGGACAGAACAACCGATTTTTTCGTTTAGGTAATGAGTATTGGGTCAATATTCAAGGCCCAGACGGCCAATTTCATGATTGTCAAATTCGTTACACGTTTGGCTGGGAGCCGCTACAACAATACATGGTTGAATTTGATGATGGTAGAGTGCAGCTGATTCCATACGCTTGGGATTCTCGCCCAAAAGATGAGGGAGGTCAGCGTTGGTTTGATCTGTATCCGGACACATCACCAACCGATGAATTCTACTGGACGAATAGCGGCCAGAATTGGAATTTTATGTGTGCCGATTGTCATTCCACCAATCTACAAAAAAATTACAACTCAAAAACCGATACTTACAACAGTCAATGGGCTGAAATTAATGTCGGTTGTGAGGCCTGTCATGGGCCGGCGAGTCACCATGTGCAGTTAGCTAAACAGCAAAGCAAGGGGGCGCTTGAACCCATTCCTGAGCACTATGGTTTTTCACGAGATTTAAGTCAGGCAGTTAAGCAGTGGGTCGGTGAGCTAGGAAGTACATCCTTGCAGCCTCATGCCATTCGTTCAACTGATCAGTTGCAAGTGTGCGCTCAATGCCACAGTCGTCGAACTCAGCTAAATGAAACCCAAGATCACGTCAGTGGTTCATTTTTCGATAAGTACCGCCTCAACCTGATAACGCAAGAGCTTTATCATCATGATGGGCAGATCTACGATGAGAATTATGTATATGGATCGTTTTTACAATCGAAGATGGCGAAGAAAGGCGTGACATGCACCAACTGCCATGATCCCCACACTGCTAAATTGAAAATGCCAGAACAACAGTTATGTGCTCAGTGCCATTTAGCATCGGAATACACACCAGAAAAGCACACTTTCCATTTGGCAGATTCAAAAGCGTCACAATGTACGACTTGTCATATGCCAGAAACCACCTATATGCAGATTGATCCTCGACGAGATCATAGTTGGCACGTTCCGCGCGCAGATATCAGTCAACACATCAAAACGCCCAATGTATGTACGGGTTGTCATCAAGATAAAACCGAGCGATGGGCTGATGAACATATTGGAAAATGGTTTCCCAACTCACCATATCGCAATCAACAACATTTTGGTGTTGCGTTCTATGCGGATTCCATTAGTCATGCAAATGCGCCAGATGCTTTAGCTTACTTAGCGCAAGATTCGAGTTTGAACGACATTATTCGTGGCTCGGCGCTGGAACGAATGGAGGGGAATACTGGGCGTAATACTTTGATTGCGTTAGCAAGGGCAGTAAAACACGATTCAGAATTGATACGTATAGGGGTAATTGAGGGCAGTTCTGGTTATGAATTTAATGATCGCTGGCAAATTCTCCAACCGTTATTAACAGACCCGGTACTATCCATTCGAGCAGAGGCTGCCGCTACTCTGGTCACACATTACCAGCAAATGAGCCGCGAGCAAAAATCACAGCTTAGTAATGCGTTAAATGATTATATTGCTATCCAAGAGTTCAATTCGGATCGCGGGTTTGGCTTGGTGAATCTTGCTAATGTGTATCGCAGTTTAGGTCAATTAAATAAAGCGGAAGCGCTGTATCAACGAGCAATAGAGATTGAACCCTATTTTGCCAATAGTTACGTCAATCTTGCCGATTTATATCGAGTGCAGGGCAAAGATTCCTTAGCGATATCAACGTTACAAATAGGTATACAAGCCCAACCGAAATCAAGCGCATTACCTTATAGTTTGGGCTTAGCATTGCTGCGCAACAATCAATCCAAGCAAGCAAAGCCTTATTTGCGGCAAGCCGCCCAGCAAGCCAATGACAATTCGCAATATTGGTATGTGTACGGGCTAGCACTAGAAAACACGGATGTTATGGCTGCGAGTGAGGCGCTGCAGCGGGCATTTCTCGCGAGTCGTAATCCTCGACATTTGTATGCTCAGTGTGAGGTATTAGCGCGCAACATAAAATTGAGACAAAGCCAACCAGTAATACAAGCATTTGAATCGTGCTTAAAGACGCTTGGTGAGTTTGTTCCACCTGAAGTGGTGCAGCAGCTTAGAACTCAAGCCCAATAAACTATGGTGAACTGACTAAAAGGAGCGACCATGAACTCAGCGCAGCAAGCCATTACCCAGCTTATCACCCAAACAGAGCAGAGTGTGGTTGGGCAAAGCCATGTAATCCAGTCTTTGGTGATTGGACTTCTGACCAATGGGCACATATTGCTGGAAGGCTTGCCCGGTACCGCGAAGACTCGCTCGGTTAAATCACTAGCTAATTTACTCAACACCAGTTTTGGACGCATTCAGTTTACGCCGGACTTATTGCCATCCGATGTCACCGGAACTGAGGTATATCAAGAGTTCGATGGAAAGCCGCAACTGAATTTTCAACCCGGCCCAATTTTTAACAGTATTGTCCTGGCTGATGAAGTCAATCGAGCACCAGCAAAAGTTCAAGCCGCCCTGCTTGAGGCGATGGCGGAAGGCACTATTACCGTTGGTGATAAAACGCATGTATTGCCGGAATTGTTTATGGTGCTGGCAACACAAAACCCTATCGAGCAAGAGGGCACATACCCATTACCTGAGGCGCAAATGGACCGCTTTATTATGAAGGTGACGGTGGATTATCCTGAAGATGATGCAGAGCGTGAGATTATACGCTTGGTTCGTAGTGAAGAGTTGGGTGTTGAAGTCAGTAGTGAATTGATGACTCCACAACATATTGAACCGGAGATTGTTATTGAGGCGAGAAGGCAGCTGCCGCAAATCATAGTGTCAGAATTGGTTGAGCGTTACGTGGTGGCATTAGTGATGGCGACTCGCAAACCCACTCGTTATCCAGAGTCGCAATTGCATCAATGGATAGATGTGGGAGCCAGTCCCCGCGCATCCATTGCTTTAGATAAGACATCGCGAGCCTATGCTTGGTTGCAAGGGCGAGATCATGTCACGCTCGATGATGTCAGGGCGATGGCTCCCTTTGTTCTTGGTCACCGTTTTTCTCTAACTTATGATGCCCTCGCTGACGGGGTAAATCACCAGCGCGTGGTGGAAGAGTTGCTTGACCACGTGGAAATAGCTTAAGAGGCGACAAATGGTAAAGCCTATCAAGCCTCCTAAAACATCATTTCATGATGAGCGTGTGTATTGTGATTATGCTCGGTTAGTTCGAATGCAAGCGCAAGCCGAATCATTTAGTTTATTGCCACATCTTCGTACAGGCAGTGTCCTATCTGGCAGGCATAGCTCTTTATTTCGTGGACGAGGGCTAAATTTTGAAGAGTTACGTCATTATCAACTTGGCGATGATATTCGAAATTTGGATTGGAGAGTTACTTTACGTACTGGTAAACCGCATGTACGCAGCTATACCGAGGAAAAAGACCGTAACGTTGTGATTTGTATCGATCAGCGCAGCGCAATGTTTTTTTCATCGACCAGTGTGATGAAATCCGTCGTCGCCGCTGAAATTGCAGCACTTTGCAGCTGGCGAATATTAAAGGATGGTGACCGTGTGGGGTTTATGATCGCTACGGCGAGTAAGCTAATTTATGCACAACCTCAGCGTACACAGCAGCAACTATTGGCGAACTTTAAGCACATTGTTAAAGCCAATCAGAGCTTAGATGTAACATCAGTAGACGATGGCAGAGTTTCATTGTCACATTGGCTGAGCTTAATAAATCGAGCCAAGTTAAAACAGTCTACCATCATTGTGATTAGTGATTGGCACGATTGCGAAAACACTCATATTGATCACCTTAAACAACTTCAGCAGTACAATGATGTGTTGGCTATTATGGTGAGCGATCCCCTTGAGCGGCAGTTACCTGAACGATTGGCAACCTATGGGTGGGTAGTGGGTGATGGGCAATACCAACTAAACATCAACAGCAAGACAAAACTCAAACGGGCCAGTGACGAGTTTGCAACTCGTAGTGAGAATAAGCGTCAGTCGTTGTCTCAGATTATGGCAATGAAAAAACTGCCATTTATTGAGCTGACTACCCGTGGCGATCATATCCAAGAGTTGCAGAAAATGCTCGGAGGGCGCTAATGTCAGGCGAACATCAACCACCCAGTACTTACATTCTGCGTGATTTACATGATGTGCCGGTGCCAGAAAGTGTCAATTGGTGGCCCCAGACAGTTGGCTGGAAAGTGCTTGCTCTGGTTATGTTGGCGTTGGCGCTCTACTGGTGTGTCAGGCGAGCAAAGAGATGGTGGAAAAATCGATATCGAAACGAAGCTATTGATGCAATTGAGAAGCTGAATATTACAGATGCTTCAATGCCATTACAGCTGTTTACCATCCTAAAAGTCGTACTGGTCTATCTAGATAGTGCCAATCGCGCTTGCTTTGGCCAGGGTTTTATATCCGCTATAAACTCCCGAATTTCAAATGATCGTGCCTTCGATACCGCCCTCAGCGATTCTTGGATGGAGAGTTTAATTAACCCAAATCGCGGGCTAAATTCCCAGCAAAGACAGGCGTTGATTGAGCAAGCTAAACGCTGGGTTGAATGGCATCACATGGATGTATCGAATAGTCAGGCTAATAGAAGCGAGGAATACCAATGAATTTGGCTTCAATAAATTCGTTTTTCTCGTTTCAATGGCTTCACAGCTTAGAATTTGGTGCAGCATGGTGGTTTTTTATGCTGCCGATGCCATTGGTTATCTACTTTTTATTCCCTGCATATCGCACCAAACAGGTGGCGATAAAGGTGCCATTTTTTCGTCAACTACTATCGGCACTGGATGAAGAGCCGAGAAAAGGAGCCAGTGAGCTCCAGCCCAGTTGGTGGCAGCGCGTAATATTAGTGGTTTCTTGGGGGCTAGTCGTCATCGCGTTGGCAAAGCCGACAATTTTAGGGCCAGTGCAACTGCGAGAGAGTTTAGGGCGAGATGTGATGGTGCTGGTGGATCTCTCTGGTTCTATGGCTGAAGAGGATTTCACAGCTCCTACGGGGGAGAAAATATCGCGACTGGACGCAGCAAAAGGCGTGTTAGCCGATTTCGCCGCTACTCGTGTCGGCGATAGACTCGGTTTGATTTTGTTCGGCGATGCTGCGTTTGTGCAAACGCCTTTCACTGCCGATCAAAAGGTGTGGCTAGAACTGCTGAATCAAACCGACGTCGCGATGGCTGGGCAAAGTACTCACCTTGGAGATGCGATTGGTTTGGCAATAAAGGTCTTCGATCAAAGCAATAGCCATCGAGCACAAGCAACCGAACCATCACAAGTAGAACAGGTAGCGATCGTGCTTACCGATGGCAATGATACGGGAAGTTTTGTTGAGCCGATTGATGCGGCCAAAGTTGCCAAAGCGAAATCAGTTCGTATCCACATAGTTGTTATGGGTGACCCACAAACGGTGGGTGAAAGTGCCATCGACATGGAGACCATAGATCGCGTGGCGGAAGAAACGGGAGGGAAAGCATTTCAAGCGCTAAATCAACAAGAGTTAGAGCAAGCTTATCAGGTCATTAACGACTTAGAGCCTCAACTTTATGAGAGCACATCGTATCGACCTAAGCAGAGTCTGCACTACTACCTTATTGCAATGGTGGTGGTGATGTATTTTGTCGCTTTCAGTTTCGCTACGTTTAGTCGATTCCAAACTCGACGACGACTCAACGTGGAGGCCGATGATGCTTGATTATAGTTTGCAGCTTGTCAGCCAATTCCATTTTTTGCGTCCTTATTGGCTATGGCTATTACTGCCAATGGCGTTATTGCTTTGGCTACGTTGGCGAGATGATCGTCAGCCTCAATGGCAGGATGTTTTGCCCGAGCATTTGCGTAAAGCGCTGACAATTAATCAGGGCGGATGGCGCAAACAGTTACCGCTGAAGTTATTAATCGTGATCGTTGTACTTGCGATTGTGGTATGCGCAGGGCCAACTTGGCAGCGGCAGTCGTCTCCCTTTGGTGAAGACAAAGCAGAGCTGTTAGTGGTGCTGGATAACAGTGAATCGATGTTACAAAAAGATGTCGCGCCGAGTCGTTTAGAACGAGCAAAGCAAAAAGTAAGAGATCTTTTGAAGCTGCGAACAGGGGGTAAAACTGGCTTGATTGTATATGCGGGTAGCGCACATGTTGCGATGCCGATGACGCAGGATAGTTCGGTATTTGATCCGTTTTTAGCAGCGATTACTCCAGAGATCATGCCAGTTAAAGGGAAAGTCGTAGAAAAATCTCTTCCACTTATCGATTCGTTATTACAAAGCCAGTTAGGTTCAACGGTTTTATTGGTGACTGATGGTGTTACCGACTCGTCTATTCGTACCTACAAAGAGTTTTTCGCACAAGCTCCCTATCAATTGCTAATCCTAGCTGCGGGAAACAAAGACGTGGTGAGCAATGACCCGTTGGATATTGATTCACTGCTGCAACTAAGTAAAGCGACTTCCGGTCGTATGGTTGAAATGAGCGTCGATGATAGCGATATCTCAGAGCTCAATAGCTTAATTGAACGCAATATGCAGCTTAATGGAGACTCGTCGATGCCTTGGCAAGATATGGGGTATTTTTTGATATTACCCATGGCTCTAGCGATGTTGTTGTGGTTTAGAAAAGGCTGGTTGGTACAGTGGTGCTTTGCTCATGTTGTATTGGTTGGGGTGTTGTTTTCGAGCACAATATGGACCGTTGATGCTTGGGCAGAAACGGTATCCGTAAAGGCAAAGCAACAAGAAAATATCGAAACACTCTCGGTATGGGATAAAACCAGTCAGTGGTGGTGGAATTTGTGGTTAACTCCAGACCAACAAGGCCAAAGACTGTTCAATCAAAATCAATACTTAGAGGCGGCAAAGCACTTCAAAGATCCCCTTCGTAAGGGTACGGCCTATTACTACGCGGGTGAATACCAGTTGGCGCATGGCGCATTTTTGCAAATGATCGATGACAAGAATCTCGACCGTCAACAACTGGGATCATTTTATGCCGCCAGTGCACTAGCAAGACAAAGAGAGTATGTCGCAGCCCGAGAAATGCTCGAAAATCTTTTGGATAACAAGCAGCTTAATCAAGCACTAAAACCAGAGGTTGAACACAATCTTACAGTGATAAGTGGGATTGTTGAGGAGATAAACCGCACAAGTGAGGCGCAAGCAGGGACGTCTGAAAGCCCTGAACAATCGCTAGAGCTTAACGATGATAAACCTCAAACGGCGGAAGGCGCGGATGAAGACACGTCAGCTGAATTAATGCAAAAACAAACGCTAACCGCTGAAGATATTTTGACAAGCCCAGAGGTCGCAGATAAATGGCTTAAGCGAGTGGAATCGATCCTAAGTATTTCTTACGGACCAAATTTCAAATTCAGTTACGCGATGCAAATTCAGCTCAAGACACGAGATCGAAGGAGTCGCCATGAAAAACATCGGGTGGTTTAAGTTAGAAAGAAAGACTCAATACACAAGGCCTCGGTTGAAGCAACAGCAACGTTTACTTTCTGGTTGGGCGGTTATAGTGGGCTATATTATGCTCTTGATTTTCTCTGGCTCAATTTATGCGCAGAGAGCACAAACACAGCCCGAGACGCAAGCAGCAAAAAACAAGGTAAATGTAGATTTGCGAGCATGGGTTGATGACTCATCAAACGACGTGCCGACATTTAGCGTTTATCAACAAGTGATTTTGTATGTCGATGTTGGTACCTCTCGTTGGTTTACGGGAGGCACGCGAATAGGGGCGGTCGAGGTGCCCGATTTAATTGCCAAGCAACGTAATCAGTTAGCCACTAACTATACTGAGCGTCATAGTGGCAAGACATGGTCTCGACAACGCTGGGAAATTACCTTGTACCCACAAGTGGCGAAAAATTTTGTGATTCCACCTATTGCGGTCAATGTGCAAGTATCGGCACCCGATGGCACTAATGTCACTACAACCCTTTATACTCAACCGATTCGCTTTAAGACAATACTTCCCTCGGGAGAAATAAAACAAGATCGACCATGGTTTGCAGCGTCACAAGTGGCAGTAACTCAGCAATGGCTGCAATCAAATCAAGCTGCGGATAACCATTCAAGCGAGGAAAGACACCTTAGGGTTGGTGATGCGATTACACGTACGATCACGATTGTTGCGGATAACAGTTTGTCAATTTTATTGCCAGATGTGATGACGCAGTTGGAGCATTCGGAGCAATTTCAAGCATATCCTCAGCCTAATACCTTCACAGATACACAGACCCGTGGTGAGTATCGTTCTAGTCGCAAAGAGCAGGTTGTTTACATTCTGCAGCAAGGTGGAGAGGTAAACTTTCCCAATCTCGAATTGCAATGGTGGAATACTGATAAGCAACAATTGGAGCGTATAGAAATAGAAGGTGCGCAATATCATGTGAGACATACGCTTAAGTCATTTTTGAGAGCCTACGCTCATCTATTTCTGAGCGTATTTGCGATGTTGGTATTCGTAACGCTCGGTATAGTAATGACGAGACGTTATTACACCAGTCACCCTAAACCCAATTGGCTAGTATTGAGGAAGTTGATAAAGCAAGGGAAGTGGGGCGCTGCGCGAGCGTTTATCTATAGTCAGTTGCGGCGAGAGACCAAGCACTTGCAAATTGCCCAGTGGCACATCGATCGTCAAGTTCAATCAGAACACAGAGTGCGTGATCATGATGTCAGCCGTTTTTTAGATGGGGAGGAAAATGCGTCGATTTTTACTCGATTAAGCAATGCAATACAGTACTCTAAGAACCGTAAGGTTCGATTGGCGGGATTAAAGGTTCCCGAATCTCTACCTCAACTCAAAAATCCGGCCCAATTTAAAAGCCAAGGTGATGATAAGACTCCCTCAAAATGAGAGAGTCCCATTGCCTTTAATAAATTTCACACCATTCAGTTTTCATGTTAATCAAGTGCCAGTTATCACGTTGATTTGCCTCATCTAGTGCTTTATCGAGCTTCCCTACGTGGGATTTTCTATCATACTGCCATTCACGCTCGGCGTCAGTGTGATGAACAATCATCGCCATTGAATTGGGTTGACTCGTGGCCCATTGCATCATGGCTTGGTCTCCATCGGAATTGCCGATTGCGAGCACAGGCTTTTTACCAATAATATATTGAATGTTCTCCACTTTACCGGCTTTGTCATCAATAGTGAGGATTTCACGCAATTTCATGACACGTGGGTTTCCATCGTTATATTGATATTGGTATTTCAGCGCGCTACCAATAATCTGTTCACTGGGTATATTGTAGACACTAGGTGCCCATACTCGCATAAAATCTACTCCGCCCCCTGAGACGATATACGTTTTGAAATCGTGCGCTTGTAGGTATGAAAGTAACTCTTTCATTGGTTGATAAGTCAGGTCAGTGTAGGCTTGCTTAAATCTTGGGTCTTTCGCTGCTTTGAGCCAATTGGCAACAGAGGTTTGGTAGTCTTCTACTGTCATATCGCTATGTGTCGCGGTGATTATTTCCAGCAGGGCTTCTTCACCACCTTGCATTAACCCTTCGATATTGTTTTCAAGTACGAATTTGAACGGTGCTTGTTCTTTCCACTCCGGGTGATCGTTTGCCATCTGTTTGATTTGATCGATAGCAAAAGCGAATTGAAAATAGAATGGCTTTTCGGACCAGAGAGTACCGTCGTTATCAAAAACCGCGATTCGTTGTTCTATGGGTATAAATCCATCTGTATCTTCGCTCGTTGCTTGCTTAACAAAGTTTACAATCGCATTTTTACTGCTTCCATTTTTCCAAGAAGGGAGCAAGTTAGGATCACAATCGATAGCTAAGGCAGAGAATGAAAGAGACGAAAGCGTGGCGAGGGTAATGATCTGTTTCTTCATATCCGTGAATACCTGTTTGTAATGAATGAAATACATGCTGGTGGAACTGAATCGAGTACGGCACGAATTAAGCGATGGTCAGTTGAATACAAATATGAGTATAGATCTTTATGTGAGTGAGAGTGCGTACTGTTTTCTAAATGAGAGTTGCAGAATTGCAGAGGTAATAACATGAAATAAAAAGCCTCAACATTATCGTTGAGGCTTGGGAATAGATACATCACGGCTGTTTGTGATATTTCAACAATAGCTAAAGTTTACACGGGTCAAGAAACCCAAAGCAGTATCGCCAAAATCTGGGGTGACAAGATCCTCAGACACATCACCAAAGGGTAGACCGTTGCATACGATAGTGCAGCCGCGCCACTGGTATTGTGAAGGCCATTCGCGAATGCCAAAGCCGGTGGATCGGTCATCGAGCCAGCCAACATGCCGCAAATCGTTAGATAGTTTAAACCGCCGACGGCTCGAGCAATCACACCAGCAATTACAATTGGAATAAAGGTAATAGCAACGCCGTATACCATCCAGCTAAGTCCATCACCATTGACCAAGGTATCAACAAAACCGCCACCTGATTTTAGTCCGACGACCGCCAAAAACAGTACAATACCAATTTCACGCAGTGCTAAGTTGGCACTTGGAGGCATAAACCAATAGAGTTTTCCTATGCTACCAATTCGTGCCAAGGTTAACGCTACGATAAGTGGGCCACCGGCTAAGCCCAACTTCATTGCTGCTGGGAAACCCGGAATATAAAACGGAATGGAGCCAAGTAATACGCCAAGACCAATGCCTAAAAACACCGGTAGCATTTGTACATGTTGTAATTTCTGACGAGCATTGCCGACAATACCACTTACCGCATCAATGGCTTCTTGACGACCCACTAAATTTAGGATGTCACCAAACTGAAGAGTTGTTTGACTGGTTGGAACCAGTTCGACACCGGCACGGTTTAAGCGCGAAATAACGACGTCATACTTGTTTTTTAGATCCAAATCGCGGATTTTTTTACCAAGCACTTTTTCGTTGGTAACCACTAAGCGCTGTACTTTAAGGTCAGTACCACTGGTCGACAATGAGGCATCGACCTCTTCACCAATCACCAGTAGTGCTTTTTTAAGCGCACTCTTTTCGCCCACTAAGTGAAGTAAATCTCCAATTTCGATGTGAGTGTCAGGTTTAGGAACATACAAGTCGTCACCACGTTTGAGACGAGAACAAACAATATCGCCTTCGGTCAGAGCAGGAACGTCCTGCAGTTTTAAACCGTTTAGGTTGGCGTTTTTCACGGCAACATTAATGGTACACAAACCATCTTTGTTGTGGCCGTTATTGGTTTCAAAAGCATCCGCTTCTTTATTGATGTCGACCTTGAACGCTAAGCGGATGATCCACATTGTGATCAAGATGCCACATATGCCGAACGGGTAGGCGACAGCGTAGCCCATACCCATAAGATCGAGCGTTGCGTCTTGCGCGCCAAGTTCTGAAAGAATTTGTTGCCCAGCACCCAGTGAAGGTGTGTTAGTCACAGACCCCGAGTAGACACCTAAGATCACCGGAAGGGGAACATCGAATAAATGGTATAAAGCAATTACAACAACGCAACCCAGTAAGACGATGAGCGCAGCAAAGCCGTTGAGCTTTAAACCTGAACTTCGCAAAGAAGCGAAAAAGCCAGGACCGACCTGAATACCGATGGTATAAACAAAGAGGATCAAACCAAACTCTTGGATGAAATGCAGAGTGTGGGAATCAAGCGTCATCCCCAATATTCCTGCAAAGTGACCAACGAAAATACCGCCAAACAGTACTCCGCCAATACCAAGACCAACTCCACAAATACGCCAATTACCCATCCACAATCCCAGCACGGCAACCAGTGCTAAGATGCTGATGGAAAGCGCGATATCACTCATAGTGACTCTCCTGATTAAATAAAAATCCTTTTTCACTGAATTAGGCGCACGTTTCTGCATGCTCGATCATTGTGAGCACAATAAGTCACGAGTGTTTTCTGCCATGTAATAGCCACCTAAAAACACAGCGCACTACTTGCGCTAAGTGGCGGACAATTCAGCGTTGGTATGTATGGCCCGATCGAGTGGCATTGATGCCAGAGGTAGGTTTATCACTCAGAAAGAACTGATTTCACGCAAGGGCGAAAGGAGTGGTTAGGGAGCTATATCTACAATTGATTGAGTCAATACTAATTATCTATGTTGTTAATAAATTGACCAATTGGACGTTTATATATCAACGACATAGATACATGCTATTTGTAACTATTTGTAAAATGCTATATGAAAATATTGCAGTAATTAAGTGAGGTTGCTCAATTTTTCGACCTTGGCTGGAAAAATAAGAAATTTCTTCTCACTCAGTGAGATAGTCGCAGGAAATATAGTAAATTCTCGGATTGTTGATTCGCATTGTGCGATGCATACAAGAGATAGCAGAGTCGATGATAAGGAGTGAATGTGATAGGTAATTAGGCTTCACCTTTATGGGTGGGTGAAGCCCTAAAATAACAATGTGATAATACATGAACCAACCGAAGTTGGTTTCATTACAGTGTGGCGATTACATTTTCATATCCATATTTGAATTGGCTTTGACGCCCAAACGATAATACCAAACAGACAATGGAATGAAGATCAGGTTCATTACCGTGGTAAAGTTCCAACCGAAGCCACTTTGGTTAATTGTACGCACTCCTTCTGCGGTGAGGTTGATATTAAGACCATGGAAAATCGCATCCACCAATAAGCCAGTAATAAGTATGGCGCAAAACAACAAGCCAACCATCCATTTAGCTGGGCGTTTGCCATAATATTTTTGGTAAACACGAGTCATGGGGATGGTTAAAACGTCGGCTAAAATAAAACCAATCACGCCACCGAAAGAGATCCCACCATGCCAAAGCGCTGCTGCTAATAACAAATTACCGACTGAGCACACATAGGCGATCACGGCAACAAATATGCCAATAACGACATCTAAAAATGAATGAAGCCAGACCGGAAGATGCGCATCATTACTGATAAATAACATTCGCCACCCTTCCATCGGCACTAACGCAATCAGTAGCGATGAAATCACAACCCCAATCACAATTTCTTTGCCAATCATCGACAGATCCATCTGGAAAAAACCAGCCGATTTAGTAATTTTCTCCATCATCGGTGAGTTGGAGTGGTTATCCATCGTTTGCGAAGAAGAAGGAGACATATCCATGCTACAGTCACTGTCTTCATGCTTCATGGTAGACATATCCATCTCGCACTCGCTGCCGTGGTGTGTCATTGTGGACATATCCATACCACAATCACTGTGTTGGTGACTGCCACTTGGCGTCTCTGCCGCAAGAGTTTGGCGCAGTTCTTGTTCCACATCTTTAGGGAAAAAGCGCTGGAAGAGAATAGCCACCACCACAATTAAAATTAATCCACCAAGAATTTCACCCCAAAGAAACGTCCAGCCCAATAGAGCAACCAATACAATAAACATTTCAATGATTAAGTTGGTACTGGCCACTAGAAAGGCAACTGCGTTAGCGAGTGTCGATTTTTTTCCAAGTAATGTGTGAGATAAAGAAGCAGCGGCATAAGAACAAGAAGAAGAGACCATGCCGAGCACGGTTGAGTATGACAAACTTTTAAGGTTTGTTTTACCTAAATGCTTAGCGACAGTTTCGACCGGTAATAGATGACGGATAAAGGAAGATAGAATCAGGCCAAAGGCAAGTGGCCAAAAAATTTGCCATACCATGTTAAAAAACACGGATAAGACGTGAAAGATCAGATTGCCACCATCGTGTGCCATCATAGCCCCCTTGGATGACCAGACTTTATAGGATAACTGTAAGCATAGTACGCTCATTTAATGTGGTTGAATTGTCGTGTTTAGTCATACAATGTTTGCAATTTTATTCAGCGGCGTTCATCGTTCGGTAATGGTGCTTCGTGCTGTACATAACAGACAGTAAAAGGCACATCCAGTATTTGAAAGTGGTGTATCCAACGTAATTGGTTGTCTTGTAACTTATCTCCGGGACCTTTGACTTCAATCCAACGAAATTGACCATTTTTAAACGCAATCAGGTCGGGCATGCCATTGCGATAGAGTTTTAGATCAGACAACTGTACTTGTAGTAATTCAGCAATAAGTGATGGTGATATGGAGCTTAACGCTAAGTTAAGCAGTTCTTTAGGTAGATGTGACCATGAGACAAAAGGATTGGCGATACCAAACTTATTTTGGTAAGTATCTGCAATGAACGTTAAGTCGCCATTCGTAATTTGATTTAGTACCGATGATATAATTTTGTCACGTTTCGAAGCAAAATCGGCATGGTAAAGATCGAGAGGCTTGTGCTGATATGCGTTAATGAATGCGCCTTCAACCGGAGCGAAGATCGCTTCCCACATTGCTAATCCAAGTAGGCCATTAAGCAGCGTATTTTCTGCAAAATAGACATCCCAACCTTGAGATTCGAAGTGTTCTTTTACCTTTAGCTCGACTCGCTGTTGGGTTAAATCGAGAGTAAGGTACAATTCGTCATGTTCGGATTTTGGTCTTCGCGGAACTTTTTGTCCTTGTCTACGAAATAGACGTTGTTGTAGCTTTTCGCCTACTTCTCGCTCTGACACATTGCAAGGGTTGTTTAAAATGTCGGTGACAACGTCACTCATTGCTTCTAATGCTTCAATTTTGTCAAAGATGCGTGCTTGTCGTTCTCGCGAAGGGGGCAATTGGCTTTGGTTAAAGAGTACGAGCGCTTTCGAATAGTCTTCGAGGCGTTCGAAATCACGTGCAATATCATTGATTAAATGTTGGCGCTTTCTCTCTACATAAGGGGGAGATGATGATACTGGAAGTCGGCTTACCAATTCCTCAAGAAGCGCAATTTGTTTTCTATCTGCAAGCCAGTAGCATTCGGCAATTTTCCCTAGGCTTAGCAGGTCATCAAGCTGTGCGCGATTATTAAAGAAGCGTCGGTCTTTACTTAGCTTATAATTTTCAAATTGGTGTAAGCCTAGGTCATCGAGCACAAACTGAGTTAAGTCTTGATGTGTGTTGGCAAAAAACAGCGCAAGCAGTAGGTCAATCATTTCGCTTTGAGCTAACTGAATCACCGTAAACGCGAGTAGGTCATATCGGTCAAATAGTGTTTCGTCACTAAGGCTCTCAACCATCTCTGCTTTCTTTGTTTACGATCGAGATTGGGAACAAGCGGACATAACTCATTTTTAGTTAATAATTTATCAGCAAGTTCTTTCAGGGTTAGGTTTGGTGAAAGGATGACAAATTGGTGCTGAGTGAGCTCGTCTAACGCATTTTCGATAGAGTTAATTTCAATATAGTTGAGCTTATCAGTGCGAAACAGTTCCCCTTACGGCTATAAAGCCGGACCAATAAACATTGTGCTTCTTTACTTAACTGATCGAAATCGCGAAATGCTAGTTCCTTTTGATCTAAAAGGTCAGCATACCATTCTAACGTGTGCCCAATTAAGCGCTTGAAGTTATTAAGGTAGTAATCTGGAGCTAATGGGTTAGGGGATTTCATCCTGAATTATTCACCTTAAAAATTTAGGGTACATATACAAAAAAGGCTTACTACAAGGGTAAGCCTTTTGATCAATAATTCAATTGATTATGCGTTTTTAAGTTCAGCAACTTTTGCTTCTGATAGAGGCTTAGTGATAAACGCTAATACGATACACACAGCCATCATCACAGCTGAGATAGTGTACGCTAGAGTGTAGCCTTCGCCGTTAGTCATAGAGAAGCCAACAACTGCCGCACCGATTGCACCACCGATACCCCATGCAGTGTAAAGGACACCGTAGTTCGTACCGTAGTTTTTCAGACCGTAGAACTCAGCAGTTAGAGTAGGGAATACAGCCAGTAGAGTACCGTAACCTACAGCAGCAATTGCTGTACCGATGATTAGTGTAACTTCAGACTTGAACGTAGCGAACAGAACCATGTTCACGCCTTGTAGTACGAACGCGATTAGTAGCGTACGAACACCACCAATTTTATCTGCAAGCATACCCGCAGCAACACGACCGCCTGAGTTAAATACTGCAAGGATTGACGCTAGGTAAACTGCGTTTGGCAGGTTAGCTTGTACGCTAGCGATAGTCGTGATGTTACCAATGATCATTAGGCCAACAGAAGCTGCAAACGCATACATGATCCATAGAGAGTAGAACTGAGGCGTTTTCAGCATTGCTTTCCAAGTTAGATCTTCTGACTTGCTTGCCGCTTTTGGTGCCGAACCTTCTTTAACAGCAGGCGCCGCTGGCGTGTAATCTGCTGGCGGGTTGTTGATTGTTGCCGCTAGTGGAACAGCAATCGCTAGGATACCAACACCAAGAATCATAAAGCTGGTTTGGATGCCCATGTTAGTGATTAGAGCAGATGTTACTGGCGCTAGGTAAATAGCAGCAAGACCAAAACCTGCCGCGATGATGCCGTTAACCATACCTTTCTTAGAAGAATGGAACCACTTCATTGCTGATGGAGCAAGACATGCGTAACCAAAACCGATACCTGCACCTGTGATCACACCGAAAGTGATGTTTAGCATCATTGGTGATTCAACAAAACCAGATGCGATCATACCAAGACCCGTTAGGATAGTACCTAAAATCAGGATCATACGAGGACCCATACGGTCTTGAAGAATACCTGCAACTAGAAGACAGATAGAGAAAGTGATAGTTGCAGTCGCGTAAGGTGCTGAAGCTTCAGCAGCACTCCAACCTGATTCAGTGACCAGCGCTTTGTTAAATACACTCCAAGCATACAGGATGCCAAGACAAAGGTTGATACAGAATCCTGCTAGCAGGATACGCATAGCTTTATCAATCTTGCTCATTTTATTTCTCAGTTTTCCTCTATATAAGAGGATGGTTTAACACACGATTTACTCAAAATTTGTTTGCGTTTATCAACGGAAAACGCAATGGGCGCGAATTATAACCAAATAAAATGTGATTGGAATCTCTTTTACCTATTCTGTAAAAATAAATTTCATTTTAGTGTGTTAACGAACGGTAGAGGGCTGACAGATGGCTCCTTTATGGGTGTGTTGGTGCATATTTTGGTGAGTTTTTTGTCAATATATTGAGCGATACCTTTTCACTCGAGGTGATCTTAAGTAGCATGCGGCGTTTTTAATCATTACGTGGAAATTAAGAATGAAAATGAAAGCAGCAAAAATTGCGGTAGTTACGGCATTGGGTGTTTCTTCTCTTACGGGTTGTATGGGGCAGATGGCAACCACTGGAGTCGTATCTAAATTCAACTTGGAAATTGTAGATAACCGCTACGGTCGTGAAGGCGTGTTCCTATTGCTATCACCAGTTTATGGTATTGCTGGTTTTGTGGACTTATTCATTTTTAACTCTATTGAATTCTGGACAGGTACCAACCCGATTTCTGGTAAATCACCAGCAGTAGTAGATACACCAACTAAAAACTACATTAAGGTAAATGGTCAACTTGACCCTTCACTAACAACCGTTCCGCTATCTAACAATTCAGATATCGAAAAAGCAACGCTACAACAGATCGATGAAAATACCATGCAAATGGATATCACTTATGTAAATGGCGAAATGAAATCTCTACGTGGTGAGAAACAACAAGACTCAGTGGCGTTTTACCTAGATGACGCACTTGTTGCGACAGTGGCAAATCAAGAGCTTCAAGATTACATCAATTCAGCCCGCATCTAAGTTTGTTTGAGATGGGATAACTTGGTTTTGTGATTAGGTTATCCCTTGTCTGAATAATTTCTCTCGATATCTCCTCGGATATATTAGAACCCTTCAGTTAATTCAAATCACAAACAGTTAACAAATCTCATCAAAAGTTTAGCGTCTAATCTTTTCTAATGTCGTTATAACCCTACTTTTCATAGTGCTAATTTCACCTCAAAGACCTTACAAATGGCGGGTATGACCTGTTCAAATCTGCTTGAGTTTTCATCACGAAAAAACAATCATACTGGTTAATTGAATGTTAATTATGCGTTTTGTGTATCAGTAATGAGACGTCTTGTTATTTTGTAGTAATAAGTGAGCTAATGCTTATAACTGAAACTTAATTTGCGTATAGTCAGAAGTCTGTTCACGGATAGAACATACTTACATAAACGAACGATATGTGTAGGCGTGGTTTTAAAGTTTATTTGTTAATCATAAAGTTATCAGTATTGATTTAAAGCACATCGCGAGTTACAAATATATTTTCAAAAACAGGGATGGTTTGAAAATGAAAAAGTTGTCTTGGGTAGCGTGGTATCAGTGATGTTATCTCACGCTACTTATGCGGAAGATTTGCTGGATATCTATACTTTGGCGTTGGAGAATGACCCAATATATAGCGCCGGTATTTCTCAGCATGATGCAGATAAAGAAGTGTATGACCAAGCTTTGGCTGTGTTGCTTCCAACTCTTAACCTCGATCTCAGTCAGACCGAAACTCATCAAAAATAGTCAGTGCCGACAATAATGTTTATGCCTCTGGTTCAACTGATTATCCCACCAATGAAATCAACCTATCACTGACGCAGTCAATCTATAGCTTTAGTAATTGGGCTTACTTTGCCCAAGCAAAAGATGAAGTAAAACGTGTCGCGGCTGAGTTGGAAAATGTGCGCCAAGAACTGATTATTCGTGTTGCAGAAGCTTATTTTGATGTGTTGAAAAAGCGTGATACCTACTTGGTATTGATGCGAGGTAAATTCATTACAAAAGCACTATGAGCGCGTGGAAGTACAAATGAATAACGGTCTGGCTCGCACTACTGACTTGTTTGATTCAGAAGCTCGTTATCTGCAGGCACAAGCTCGACAGATAGAGATCGGCAACGAGTTACGAGATTCTTTGCAGGCGCTTTATGAGTTGACTGGTACAGTGCCTCAATCTTTAGCAACGGTTGGCGATGAATTGGACTTGGTTACGCCTGAGCCGCAGCAATTGGATATTTGGGTTGACAATGCGCAACAGAACAACCCGTACTTGCGAAACAAAGTGCGATGAATGCTGCGCGAGAAGAAATTCGCCGCCAGAAGGTGGACACTATCCGACGCTTGATCTTGTTGCCGCATACAATAAGAACGATACCGATGGTTCGTTGTTTGGAGGAGGCAGCGAGGTGGATACGACCACGGTGATGTTGCAGCTTAACGTACCTCTTTATGCCGGTGGCGCGGTCTCTTCCAAAGTCCGCGAGACAGAAAATCTATTTAGCAAATCCAAAGATGAACTAGAGCAAGCATGGCGCAATACCGCCCGTGAGACTCGCTCAGCTTATACCAGCGTTAACAGTGCGATAAGCAAAGTAAAAGCACTGAGAAAATCAGTAGAAGCGTATGAGCTCGCAGTTGAAGTGAAACAGCAATCTTTTGCTTCCGGTGTGACATCAAGTGTGACGGTGCTAGATGCAGTCCGTGACTTGTTTATTGCCCGCACCGAATATTCGGCGGCTCGTTATGATTACCTCTACAACAATTTACGCCTGAAACGTGCTGTAGGTACGTTGACGGAGTTCGACCTGCAGCAGATCAACAATGCATTGCAGGGAAAGAAGTACCAACAGATCTACGCGTTCTCGATGAAGACCTGGCTATCTCAGTCAGTTTGAATCGTTATTAGCATGATACTTCTGAAATTAAACTAACTAAATGACAAGGAGTTCGATGTGGCTACACAACTATTAATTTATGGACAAGTAGAAGCAGTTAACAAAAAGCGTCACCTTGATTGGTCAATTAAGGCGAAAACAACTATGACTTTGCTAAAAGGTAAACTCAGTGCCCCTAATGGCGGTTGAGTTTCCTCATGCGGCAGAAGATTACTCAATTGTTTTTGCTGGCGAAGGCAACGAGCTGTTGCCGGTTGTAGTGATGGCGTAAAACAAGACCAAAACCTTTACGTGAATGACCAAGGGCAATGGGTTGCGAAATACGTACCGGCGTTTGTCCGTCGCTATCCTTTTGTTTTGCAAGTGGTGATGAAGGAAAACGCTTACGCTGTGCCTTGATGAATCTTATGCTGGTTGTAATCAGGAAGACCGTGGTGAGCGTCTGTTTGATGGAGATGGTGAGCAAACTCAGTACCTACAAAAAGTGGTCGATTTTCTGCAAGACTACCAGTCCCATTACCAGCGCACTCAAGCATTTTGTCGTAAGTTGGCCGAACTTGATTTGTTTGAGGATATGGGGCCAAATTTACGCTGCCTGGTGGTGAAGAGCGCACCCTTACAGGCTTTAAAGTGGTCAACAAACAAAGCTGAAATCTATTAGCCAAGAAGACTTGCTGCAGCTATTTGCGAGCGACGGCTTAGAGCTGGTGTGCATCTTCATTCAATGCGTAACCTCAATAAGATGCTGCAAAACGTGGCGCCAAAGCTAGAGGCAGCAGAGCGTGATAAAGATGTGGAAGTGCACTAAAGGCCAGCATCCCAACGATAACGGATTTGTCGTTGAACGACTGAGACTAACGCACAGCCTTCGCGCTGTGCATTTTGCTTTTAGCGGTGATAAAAGCATAGGAAGTGTAGGGATATTCGGTGCCTGAATATTCCCAAAGGTAAATTATGGTTACAAAACTGGACACGAGAAAGCAACGCAATACTCAGCAAGCAACAGTAAAAGCAGGAAGTAAACCTCGCTTTTCCAACCTTATGGAAGGAATAAGGCAAGCGGTTAATCATCCTTCTTTGAAACTTTCTCCCGCTCAAACTTATCCTTTTCAATCGAGCAACTTGAACCGAGACTATTGCTATCAGCAGACCCACTAGCGGCGTTAACTGTTGAGGCAAATGACGTTATTTTGCAAGTTGATGAACACAATCAATACATTCAATTGGTTCAAAATGAGCAAAATGGTGCGGTGATTGCACAAAGAGAAATCGCCAGTATCGCAGCAGGAAGCATCATCACCATCGAAGGCACCGATGAAGATGATAAGTTAACGATTGAGCAATCATTTCTTGATTTAGGTGAGCGCAATTTTATTGTCCAGTTTAATGGCGCAGGTTCTGATGATAACGATGCGGTAGCAACCGCTGATGATGTTGAAACGAGTCATTGGCAAATTAGCGGTGAAAACTCAGGTTCAATGGGGACTAATGGCATTGTTGAATTCATGAATATTGAGTCACTTCAAGCCAAGAGTAGTGATGAATCACAACACGTTTTATCGGCGATAAACAACAATTATCATTGGTTGGTTGAGGGAGCAGCGGAAAACTTTCCGCTCTTGAGAGCGAACTTGGTGCGATAATTGATAACGCAAGCACCACTACCGTTGCGTTTTCTGGCTTTGACCAGATCGGAGGTAGTGGCACTGATTATCTTGACTATAGCACTTACGCATCTGGAGTGAGTGTCGATCTGGAGCAAGAGACGGCGACTGGCTTTGGTTTTGGGGGCCAAATACAGTGATTGGCTCTGATTATACCGATACGTTTGTTGGTGATAGTAATGACAATGTGTTTATTGTTGGATTTACCGATGCGGTGGACGGTAAAGGTGGTAATGATGCTGCCATTTATCGTGACTTAGGTGACTTGGGTGTGACGTTGTCGCATCCGTTGATAGGACTGGCGAAGATTTTACTCTGCAAGGTGGCAATTGGGACGGAAATACTTTTACTGCCAATAATGCTGAATCAATTTCATTGATTGATGTGGATTTGATAGCAGCAATTGGCGGCAGTGGCGAGAACTATTTTGATTTTTCAAAGGTAGATGTTGCGGTCAATCTGTTTGGTGGTGAAGGTGACGATACGCTGTTATCGGGTTCTGGTGCCGATGTTTTGGTGGGTGGATCTGGCGATGACACCCTCGACGGCGGTTCAGGTGTGGATGAAGTTATCGCAGTTCGCAGTGAGAATTTTGAACTGGTTAATAACACGCTGAAAGTGGGTAGCGATGAAGAAGATTCCCTAAACAATATAGAAAGTGTGTATCTAAAAGCATTATCAGATGATAGCGGTAAAACCCTAGACGCGAGTGCGGCCGCCGACTATGACATTACCTTAGAAGGCACAGAGTTTGCTGATGTCATTAAGGCATCTGCCTATGGCGATTCTATCTCAGGCCTAGGTGGTGCAGATACGATTACTGCGGGCAGCGGTGTTGATCGCATCGTGGAAAGTTTTCTGGGCGTGCCAGTGTGAGTGTATCCGGCGTTGACTATCTGCTCGACCTTCTCATGGCAACAATGAAATCATAGAGTTAACCCTTCCTAGTGTCACTTCCGGTGACGGTTATCAATTAACCTTAACTACCACGGATGGCGTTTTGTCACTAATGTAATCGCATGGGATGCCTCAACTCGTGATGTTTCTCGAGCAATAGAACAAGCGTTGACATTGAATTATGGTCAGTTGCAAGTTAGCGCGACAGATTCTGGTTGGGAGATTGAATTTGCCGGTTTGTACGCAGGCAAAGCCGATTTTGCAATCAATCGCTGCGAATAAGAATGTGACGGCCGGTATTACTCAGGCGGGCACTACAGAACAAGATACCTTAGTTGGACTTGATGCAGAGGATTACCTTGTGTTGCAAGGTAGTGTTGGTGCCGATGATGTCGATTTGTCAGGAATTTGTTGGCAATAGTGATATTAAAACCTTAGCGGGTGTAGACACATTGCGGTGCACAAGGTTAACACTATTGATGCTGGCGCTGGTGATGACTTTATCTATGTTTCAGGTAACAACGATGCCTTAATAAAAACGACTTCGTGGCGGCGAAGGCCAAGATACATTGCTTGCTGATTTTAGTGATTCTGACACTGGCCATAGCTTTGATCTGGATAATGATCTGCTGACCATTGATTCGGTGCAAATTAGAGGTATAGAGTGCGGAACTAATCGGTTCAAGTGGCAATGACAGTTTTAATGCTAGTGATTTTATGGCGTCTCTAACACAAACCAGATGGCCACATTAGATGGTTGGGACGCACTGAGTGAATATGTTTTGCGATTTACCCTTGATGATGGTTCAACTGTTCTTGATGTTGATGTGGAGTCAGCGACAACTCTGGAAGAGTTGATTGAACTGATTAACTTAGCAGATGAACGAGAAACTGGCGATGCAAACCAGTTTAGATCAAGCAACCACAAGTCTTAGTGTGACAGGTATTGATGCGCTTGGTGTTGCAGGTAGTGATAGCAATTTTGTCTGTGTTAGGATTTGATTCCGTATCGGTCAATAATTCAGTTGCGACCGGAATCAGTATGAGCTTGTTGGCATCGATTCAACTCACCAATCAACGAGGTAATGCCGGTGCGGATACGTATGTCGGTACCGTGGGTGGCGATCGGTTTGAAATCGATGGTGATGATGTCTCGGTGAGTGGCCATTCTGGTGTCGATAGTATCGTCGCGAGCAGCACAGCAACGCACAAAATGATTACTGACAGCGCAGTGACATGGCAGGGCAGCGCTCAAAGTGATAAGAGTGTCATTATTGCCGGCAGAAAACGCGACTGGTGGCAGAGTCAGAGCCACTGAATTGGATGCCTCCAGTGCGACTATTGATGTGACATTAGATGCTCAAGTGTCTACTGCTGCACCAAAGGTGGTAGCGGTAACAACGAATTTGAATTGATGTGTCTCAGCGTCATGATTTAGCGACAGATAAAGTGGCGATCACGATTAACGACACTGCGAGCCTCAATGATGTGCTGTTTTATGGTGGTAGTGAGACATTTACGGTTAGTGATTTCGATTGGGCCGATGTGACAGGCGTTAACTTTGCTTTTGTTAGTGAAGCGATGGCGATTTGAAAATTGAGCAAAACGTTTTGCTCGACGGTCAATCGGTTGGTTTAAGGTCTCAAACGGAAAATTATTGTTAATGCGCATGTGACGACCGATAGTGACAGTGGCGATGCGGGTGCAATCGAGTTTTATGCTCGTCATATTATTGTTAGTGATGGTGTCACCTTTCTGCAATCGGTGCAGGTCAAGATGGCGATATTACGCTAGTCGCCTCAGATCCAAGAAACGAACTGAAAGGGTTGGGTTACTATAACTACGATGATGTGAGTTCAAGCATTGAGATTGGTGCGGCAACAATTAAGGGCGTGACATTACCATTCTCGCTTTGCTGAAACCAACCTAACAGCCCAGCCAACTATGGTGGCAATGTCATTGATGTTGATTTCATTAGTTTGAGGACCTGAAGAAAGAGCTCGAAGAATTTAGTCTATTTGCCGGCTATTCACGTTCTGAAGTGGATACCCAGTGTTGATCGATGAAGCATCAGTGATTAGTGGTGAAGATGTTACGATTCAATCACGGTCGATTGCTCGTGTGACATCTGAGCCTTTGGTGCGTTGCTTTCGGTTGCGATTGGTAGTGTTAAATCTAACGCATACTTAGAAGTGGACGGAACGATTATCGCTACGGGTGATGTGACGATAAAGGTAACGTTGAAAACTACATGCGCGTTGAGGCTGACCAGTTATTTGGTTATGCGGGATATTCTGCCAGCGTTGCAGTCGGCATCCTTGAAAGTAATTCTACATTACTGGTGTCAGAGAGTGCCAACATAGTTACTCAAGGTGATCTGGTTGTTGGCGCTTATACTAGTGACTTTACTTATGTCGGTGCAATCAGTGATGCGGAAAACAATGGTAAATTAGCCGCTAGTGGCGGTGCATATCGAAGACAGTGAAACGACAGCCACTCTAGCGGGTGATATTTTGTTGCGGGCGACTTGTCATTGGAGTCAGAGCATCATCAAGGGCGCGCTGATGGCGATTAGTACAAAAGCGGAAGCCGAGGTCGACCGGGTACCAGGTCGCTTTGATAACTTCGTGGATAAAATGAAGTACAAGGCCTCAGCGCTTTCAATTGTAGTAAAGTTCCATTTGCAGGTACTGCTATAGCGCCAAGTGATCGCTTGGCACCGACTAAATTCAGGTATCGCGGTGGCTTACGCCAGTGATACCAACACTGCCAATTCTTATTTAGGTATCGAAGGAGATAGCGATATTCAAGTAGGCGGTAGTTTTGATCAGCATGACCGTCGATAGTCGTCAGTTGACCAGTAACTTCGTTTCAAGTTCGCTAATCAGCTTTCACAGTTAGAAGGTTCAACCGGTAACTCTGGATCGTTCCAACAAGTTCCATTTGGTGGTGCGGTGTCAGTCGCTATATCAACGTTAGATAACAATGCTCAAGCCATTATGCAGGGCAACACTCAGCTCGATGTGCTTGATAAGATCACCCTCGATGCTCAAGCCGAGAACCTGACTGGATTAATTAGTCAGGATACGACCTTTAAATACGTCAAACCAACTTTTATCAATAAGGGACAAATCGATAGCGACTATTCGATCAAACAGGGTGATCTGATTGGTTTCACTATGTGGATTACAATTGGCAGCAAAGTGAGGCGCAGCAACCGCAAATCGGTTTCTTGGGTGCAGTGTACAAATACCTTGGTGATGATAGTTCAAATATTCGTTTTGCGAGCGGACTTTAACGATCCGACAAGATGGGAATTGTTGGGCGATAAAGTGACCAGTTCCGAGCCAGTTGCTTGGTGGAGAATCTGATCTTTACTTGATTGATAATTATGTTAGCTCCGAAGCTGCGGGAGCAAAAGTATCGATTGGTTTGAACTTTGCGCTACTCGACTCAAATCAAGATGCTGACGCAAGGATTAAAGGCAATGTAGAGGTTAATCAACGGACAGATTTAGCGAACAGTTTTGATGTCGATACTGAACGTGAGCTCTATGATCGTGTCGACGCGATCATCAATGGTGGCTTAACACTGGGATTAAGAGATATTAGTGTTAGCTCCAATGCAGTGAGTAAAGCGGTTGATTATGTTGGTATGTTGACCAGTACTTCTTCCAACACCTATCTTAAAACCATTTATGCGCCAAGGTGCATCAGACAGTTTAAATGGTTCTGGGGTGAGTGTTTATCAGTAACGTCACGTTAAACAGCCATGCAGTGATTGAAGATGGTGCTAAGGTTTATGCGGATAAACTCTCCTTAGATGCGGACGCTACCTCATTTGCGGTTAATTTGGGTTACTCTGCGGGTTATGGTCTAGGCTCATTAGGTTTATCTGGCTTACATGGGCAATAACGTCGACAGCACCTCGATGGCGAAGATTGGCTCAGGTGTTGATGTACAAGTGGGTAATCGCATCAATAACACTTTGGGCACTACTCGCAAGTGTTACCGCTGACAACCGTGTAGATATCATTACGATTGCGGGCAGCGGACTTCAGGCGGAAAAACGGGTGTAGGCGCCTCATCAATTATTAATGATGTTACCAAAGTCACTAAGGCTCAGATTGGCGATGCTAGTGCACAATCACGCAATGGTGATGTGGTGTTAATGGCGACGTAAAACTGGCAGCGACCAGTGAAGGTATCATCGTTGCTTCGCCAGTAAGCGCTGCTTGGGCAACAGGTAAAGTAGCGCCGGCGGCGGAGAGACGCCACCAACGACCAATACAGCCTACGGCATTGGTGTGTCTGGTGCATTCGCGTTTAATACGGTGAACAACACCACATCGGCAATAGTTAATTATTTAAATAGTTTCAATGCAGATGCGGTAACGTTAAGTGCGATTGAAAGTTCACTGTGTTGGCGTTCCAATATCTTATGCAAGCTCTGAGGCGCAGAAGTTTGCTTTAGCGGCTGCAGGCATAGGTTTGCAATGATGTTGAATTCGATATCGATGCGGGCATTCGAGGTATGAACAGCTTAAATGTTGATAGCCTCGATATTATCATAATAACGACTCTTTAGTGGTGACGGCTTCTATTTGGCTGCACTATCGGGACTGGCAGAAACGCCGGCGAGTTCAAACAGTACCAGTGTTGCGCTAGCGAAATGTATCGATTAATATCGTTGACAGCGATGTTGATGCGTTCTTGTCAGACATTACTTCTGGAACGATCACTCATCGCAATAGTGACGGATTGCTTTAGATGTAAAACCAAAGATACCTCAGAAATTTATGCTGTTGCGCTTGGCGTAGCCTATGCAGGTAATGGCGCTGTGGCGGCTACATGCCGAAAATATCATTGAGTGACATTGATGCGCAGGTAAACAATGCCGAACTCGATATTGCGTCGGGCAAAATGAAGGTGCATGCCAACAGTGAAGCCGACATTTTGTCGGTGGCACTTAGTGCCGGAGTAAGCAAAGAGACTTCACCAGATTTTGACACCAAAGTGGGCGTGTCAGTTGCGGTTGCAGTGGGTTATAACAAGTGAGGATGAATACTCGAGCGAAAGTCACGGACAGTTTAATTACTTTACCTAGCCATGATTCTGATTACTCGTGTCGATGTCAGCACATAATGAGAGCGACATTATTGGGTTGTTGTCGCTCCTTCTATTGGCCTACAAAGTGGTGGCGAACGACAGTAACGTTGAATGGCGCTGTGTCTTCGATCACCAATGAAGTGTATGGCGATACCATTGCTCAGATCGACAATTCAACCATTGACCAAACCACAACCGACAACGCTAAATCGAACGCTGACAATGGCGTGTTTGTGACTGATGTCGATGGCGATATAGCCGCCAATGTGGTTTCCGCAAGTATAGCATGGGCTGGAGCGACGACGGGAACAGGGGTATCTGGCGGAGTGGGCGTGAGCCTAGCTGCTAACTATATCGGTGATGACAATGGTACCGCCAATGCTATCAGTGCCTTAATTACGGATTCTAGTATTGGTGTTGCAGGTGCAGTTGAAACCTATGCAGAAAGCAAACAAGAGATTCACGCCAATGTTGTTGCGGCCTCGGTGGCGATCGCAACATCGAGCAGTGGTAGTGCTGGTGCTTTAAGTGGCGTCGGTAGTTCTACCCATAACTCGGTTATGATTGATACCCAGTCGGCTATTTCAGCTACTCAAGCTAACCGTGATTGATTCGGACTCGGTGTCAGTGACGGCAAAGGATACCAGCACAATAGATAGTGTTGTCGTAGGTGCATCAATTGCCGGTAGTTATTCACCAGCATCCGGTGCGGGTGCGCTCAGCATTGGTGTCGCGTTGGCTGACAATGATATAGATAACGATACCATTGCTTCGATTGACAATGTCACTATCGGCGCAAGTGATGATAGGACCGGCAGGTAGCCGTTAGTGCCACTTCAGATGCGAAGATAACGGCAACTTCAGTGGCCGCATCTTTGCTGTTAGTTATAGCTCTTCGGGTTCAATTTCAGTATCTGGTGCGGGTGCCAATGCAATGAACTCGGTAGTGGGTTCAACGTCTGCCATCATCGAAAACAGTGACATTTACTCGAATGGTAAAGTGAGCGTTACCGCGCTGAATACATCGACGATTAATGCCGAAATCGCTGCGGTATCAGTCGCCGGTGCTGGCGGTAATAGTGGCGGATTAGGTGTATCGGTGGTGCAGCCATAACCGAAAACTATATCGGTGAGTCAGGCAAACGTGTTGATGTTACCGCTGCGTTGATATGAGCGAAATTGATACCAGCGGGAATGTGGTGATTGATTCGAACGCTGATATGGAAATTGATTCAGGCGTTGGTGCCGGGCTGCAGCAATATCCGGTGGCTCGGGCGGCGGTATTGCGTTATCTGGTACTGGCGTTCATGCAATTAATGAAATCTACGTGAACACTGATAGCTACATTGATAACAGCTCAAACGCTGAGAAGAAAGTCAAAGCGAGTGCGTTAACCGTTACCGCTGACAATACCTCCGAGATTGACACGGATGCTGGCGCTGCAAGTTTAGCAGCCGGTTTTGGCTCTGGCGGTATTGCAGGAACCATGGCGTGGCGTTAGCGCAATACCGTAGATACCAAGACTCGAGCTTATGTAGCTGGTGCAGAGATTGAACTTAGCTTTGGTGCACTGGATATTGATGCCATCACTGATAATGACATTACCTCTACATCTGTTGCAGCGTCGCTTGCGATTGCGGTCAGCTCTGGCGGTGGTGTCGCGGTTAGTGGTGGCGGTGCGAATGATTAACCAAGTTGGCGGTGAAACACTGGCCTATATCAACGATGCAGATGTGATTGGTGCAGGCACGGTGACGATTGATGCAACAACAATTCAGACATTGATGCAACAGTAACTGCCGTGAGTGTTTCGGGTGGCGGTGGATCGGGCGGTGGTGTTGGTGTCTCAATAGGAGCATCAGTAACCGAGAATGAAATAGGTACGCAAAGTGACCGCTTAAAGTGGCCGCTTATGTTGAAGATTCAAGTGTCGATGCGAGTGGCGCGCTATCGATTAAATCTGATACAAACATGACCATTGATGCGGGGTTGGTGCCGGAGGAATGGCCGTTGCTGGTGGTGCTGGTGGGGGTATTGCTGCCTCAGGATCTGGCGTTAATGCGCTTAATAGCGTGTATGTAAGCAGTGAAAGTTACATTGATAACAGTGGTGACAATGATGCTAACATTTCAGCCGCGGGGATCAGCGTTGAGGCGACAAGTACATCAACTATCTTTGCTGAATTAGGCTCAGCTTCACTAGCTATCGCTGGTGGTACGGGCGGCGGTATCTCAATCACTGTAGGTGTTTCGGAAGCAGACAATACGGTAGATATCGATACTAACGCGTTTATCAAGGGCGCGGCATCGATTGATAGTACCGGGCAATCAACGTTAGCGCGACAACCAATAATGACATTGATGCAGTGTCAGTCGCGGCAACTTCTTCTATTGCGGGAGTGCAGGTGGCGGTATCAGTATCAGTGGCGCTGGTGCGCATGCAGAAAATACCATCTTAGGTGAAACTCAGGCGTACATAGCGTCAAGCCGTTGATAGTTCAACCGCAGTTAATGTCAACGCAAGTGATGTTTCAGATGTGGATGCAACGGTGGCGGCTGCCTCTGCTTCAGGGCGGGTGGCGCAGGCGGCGGTGTTGGCATTGGTATCGGGTTGCTATCGCACAAAATAACATTGGAACTAGCGGTCAGCGCCAAGCGGTTCGCGCTTATGTTAAAGATAGCGGTATTACATCTTCTGGCGCCTTATCGCTGTCAGCAACAGGTGATATGGAGATTGATGCGGGTGTTGGTGCGGGTAGCATGGCACTTTCTGGCGGCGCGGGTGGCGGTGTTTCAGGAGCAGGTGCAGGCGTGAGCACCACCAATGAAATCTACACAGACGTAACGACATATATCGACAATAGTTTAGCCAAAGCAAAGTGATCGATACGGCTAGTGTGTCGCTAGATAGCGACAATACCACAAAGATCACCGCAGAATCGGCTTCAGCAACGCTTGCTGCAGGATTTGGTGCTGGGGCGGTATTGCAGGTACTGTGAGTGTGACCTTGGCGGAAAATACTGTCGATGCTGACACCAGCAGCTACATCACTGATGTGGGTGAAATCACCACTGGTGATATAAGTCACTGCTACTACGGACAATACGATTAAAGCAACGGCAGTTGCCGTATCTGTCTCTGCATCCGGTGGTGCGGGTGGTGGCGTGTCGTTATGGCGCGGTGCGGAAACCGTTAATAACGTATTCGGTGACACCAGTGCATACATTGCTAACCGACGCTGGCGGGGCGGCGTGGATGTGTTGGCGGATAATAGGTCAAAAATTGATTCAACGATTGCTGCTGTTTCTGCTGCAGGCGCAGGCGGTGCAGCAGGTGGATTTGGTATGTCTGTCGGTGGTGCAGTTGCTATTAACGAAATTGGTCTGAAAGTGCCCCTCGCCGTTAAGAGTTATATCGATAATAGCTCCTTTATGCGTCAGGGGCATTAGACGTAGACAGCGTTTTAGATATGACCATTGAAGCGGGCGTTGGCGCAGGTAGTGCGGCATTGGTTGGTGTGTGTCGGTGTTAGTGTGGCTGGCGCGGCAGTTAGAGTCGAAAATGATGTTTATGCGGTAGTGGATAGTTATATCGAAGATAGTGCGCAAATTACCGCCACTGATATCTTAGTTACCGCTTATAGCAGGTCTGATGTTGATGCTACTGGTACGGCGACGCTTTCTGGGAGTTTTGCACCACTGGTTTTACCGCTGCTCTTGCCGCGACACGAGTCATCAATACCTTGGACGTGGATATCAATAGTGACGTTCGCAATTCAACGCTAATCAGTAATGGTGACTTTACCCTGCAAGCGAAAACTAAGATGACGTTTATACGGAGGTAGCTACCTCGGTTGCTCTAGGCCTTGGTTTTGCAGGTGCAGGGTATTTGTGAAAGCTCCGCTACCGGAGACATCAATGTTGATATCCGTGATTCGAATATTACAGGGTGATGGCAGCGTCAAAGCCTTAGCTGACGTTAAACAAGAAGCTGAAGCATACGGTATTTCAGGAGGTTTCGTTTGCAGCAGGCGTGGTGTTTGCTGATAGCGAGTCAACGGTTAACACTAAGGTCAATATGATTGGCAGCGATTATAATGGCCATGATTTGACCATGGTTGCCAAAGCGACGGAAGACAACTACGTGCTGGCGGTTGCCGGTAGTGGCGGCGTTTTAGCTGGGGCAGGGTTGGTGCCGATACTTCGTCAACAAGCACGACACAAGTGAATGTAGATGATTCCTCCTCTATCACGTTAGGTGTGTTGGTGGTGACGGCATATTGGATGTCAAAGCTGAGCATATTGCAGAGTTTGATGCGAAAATTGTTGCCGCATCAGGAGGTTTATTATCTGGCTCGGGCGCTGAGGTTGACCATGAAATAGCCGCTGATGTCGCGGTCAATCTTGGGGATGGCAGTAGTGATAGTGACTATCTCACAATCAATGTGGTGGATGTCAACGCTGAAGCGATTAACCGTGCGCATAAAGATCAAAGTGGTAAGATCACGGCAGTCGCTGTTGGGCTTACAAGTGCGGCGGTGTCGATAGTCGCACCGTGCTTGATATGAACACCCAAATTAATGTTGGTGACGATGCTCAGATCACTGCAACAGGTGCCGAGGATGGTCAAGGAATTTCACTCAATGCATTGAACGACTTAGATATCACCGATAAGGTTATTATCAATGCTGCTGGTGCCCTTGCCGGTACAGGAGCCACGGTTAAAGTGACCGATGATGAATTATTGGCTCAAGTGCAAGTTGGTAGTAATGCTATTTTGAGTACGCTAGGTGAGTTGGAGATTTCTGCCCGTGGGCAAGGTGATGTAGTTGGTTCGGTAGAAGCCGATTCCAGTGGAGCATTGTCAGTGACCGTTACCGATGCCACTTTGAAGATCAGGCCGGTAAATAACATCATTATTGATTCTGGTGCTGATATCACTGCTTATGGAGACGTTAACCTCTCCGCTGGCACAGATACAGTTTCAATCGCGATGATTACAAAATTCATACATTGATTGACAGCTTTGCTGATAGCGTAGTGCCTATCGATGATGCTAATGCTTACGCGAAATTATCCCAGACCAACACGATTAACATTGCTTCAGGTGCTCACGTAAAACAGCCCGTCAGATGAATTTACATGCTGAACGTTTTGGTTTTGCCGATATGGACGCGCAAACTAAAACCGTCAACTGGGCATCCGCACTCGGTGGCACCGCTGATCTTGGTGGCGATGTAGAAATCAGTGCAGCAGGCACGGTCACAAACGATGGTACGCTTGAGACAGGTATTGGGCGTAACCAGTCGATTGAAATTACGAGTCTTAACGCTGATGGTAGCGTCAACGAAGTGACTAAAACAGATGGCGTTACCTATACCACCGCCATTGAGGCGTTGAATTCAGAACTGTTTGATGATCTTACCTTTGCTGAAGAGCAACTCGCGATTTTAATGACGGAAAAGCGACGGATACAGACATTGAAGCCTTCTACAAATCTGAGATAACACGTCTTCAGGCATTACTGCTTGAGAAAGGTTTGCTCGAAGAGGTTCGTGCAGAGTCTTCGTTCCCAATGAGGTTTATACCTCAGTGATTAAAATCAACGATATTCACGCTGAAGCAGGGCGGATTGATGTTCGTTCGGGTACTTTTGATGGTGATGGCAGTGTGGTTGCGCCAGGATGCTTCAGTAGAAATTCTTAACCATACTGAAGCTTCATTGGTGATTAATGACATCACTATCCTCAAGAAAATGGTGGGGTTTACTTAAACGGAGAACGTCAAGATACAGGGGTCGATTACGATCCCACAATCAGTATCATCAATGATTTTGATACTGCGAAAGCCAATGCAGAATCAGGTCAGGCAGAGGTGATCAAAACTTGGCCTTCAATTAGCCTTTACGGGAAATATCAAACCGTACGGGTACTTTAGTACTTAAGAGTATCAGTGGAGAAGGTTCAGATACGCTTGGAAAGGTGACATCAACATTTACGCCGATATTGATGTAGAAACCAAGTTGTAGCCACTGGTGGATCGACAGTGATCAGTTTACCTCCTGGTTCGTCATATTCTGTTGGCGGATCCGAGTATGCGAAATGGAATGCGCTACTGGGGAATAACGGCTTAGAAGAAGCATCGAGCTCAGAGATCAATAATCTGATCAATCCGCGATGAGTGAGCCTAATATATATGCGGACAACATTTCTATTACTGCCGAATACATCAATATCAACGGCAAGATACAAAGTGGGAAGAGAGCTTTACACTTGATATTGATTCGTCACTAGAAGACACCATCGACGGGCTAAAGCGAAAGGTGCCACAGGACTTATTCGTCTTGACGTTGGCAGTGAAGATTTCTCTCTGTTTTACGATGCAACTAATGACCAGTTAGTGCTTGGTGATATGCGTGTTAGTGGTGGATATATTGAACTTGAAGGGCATATCCTCAACACCAACGCTAATTCAGAAATTGAATTACTTGGTGGTTATGCAGAAATTGATGTTAACAACCATACCGATCTAGACATTAAGATCCTCGGTTTAGATGCCTCGGCGCGTGGTAAAGGTACTTTAATCATTCGCGATAAAGCGCAAGGCTCGACGGATAATCCACTGGTGACCACTTACGTTAAAGATGAAACGGTGTTTCCGTGACTACTCGCTATCAGAATGATGCAAGCGGTACCACTACTAATGGTTCTGATAGCATGACGTATTCGCCTAAATCTGGTTGGCGTTATTCATGGACCATGGGTCAAAGCTATGAGCGTTTATACACCACAGAAGGTACTTCTTCTTGCTCGGCATTGATGCCTTTGCCAGTGATCCTGATGATGTCACTTTCTCAGGTACACCGGAGTAGTGGGTACACCACATTGCGTGGTGAAGGGCTTATTTTGAGTATGTGCCAGAAGATTCGAGCGATGATTATACCTTTGATACTGCTCGCAGTGAGCTTTCAGATGAAACTTCACTCGTACGTAAGTGGACGAAGAGTACTTGGTGGGGTAAGAAAACCTATTACGCTAAGTTTGTTAAAGAGACCAAGGTCCGTGATGAGTCGACTCATTCAATTAAAGCAGATTATGGCGTTGCAATTACCTTAACGGGTAAAGATGCGGGCTCAGTGCTCGTTGATTCTAACAACGGTGGTGATGTTATCGTTGCGGGCAATATCAGTAATAGTGAAGGTACGACAACAATTACCACTAACGGGTCTATCACTACATTGGCATCAGCGTACATTGAGGTAAGAACATTAATTTGATCGCCAATCAGATGGGTGGCTCAGTGCTCACCAATGTTGATGGCAGTATCGAATCGGCCACCAATGCACTGCGCACCAATCTTACTAATGGTGAAAATGGTGCCATTACCGCTCGTACCTATGGTGGATTGATCAATATCACTGAAATTGATGGTGCATTGGTGGTGAAGATATTACGTCGGCGAGTGCTTTCGATTTGGCTCGTGAAACCGGTGGCCAAGTGTATCTCTCGGCTGTTGGCGGGGTAGAAGCTAAAGGCAGTGGTGTCGTTCGAGGCGGTACGATTCACATCAATTCAGAAGCGCACGTCGGTACTTCATCTGCGTCTTAATATTGATAGTGGTGAGCATAATACGGACTCTGTTACGGTATTGGCGGTGAATGACATTTACTTGGCAGAGACAGACGGTGATTTCCTAGCGAAGAAATCTCATCAAGTGCTGGTGACGTGAACATTCAAATCAGTCATGGCTCATTGGTTGACGCCAATAACACCACCGCACGTGACGAGCGTACACGAAGAATTGAGTACGGGTCTGTGGATTAACCTAGGTTTGATTGAAGGCAGCGCGTCAGCTCAAACCAAGATTGATAACGTCATCGAGGCTTACGTAACTGCGCGTGCGCAGAAGTACAGTGAATACTGGAACATTCGTAACGGCCAATTTGATGGCAATTGACGCATGAAAGCGAGCCTAAGTAGTGTTGAAGGGCGTATTACCGAGATGTATACGGCACAGGGTGAAGATAATGGTATAGTGGGCGATGAGCTTGATACTTATGTGCAAAATGCAATTGATACGCTCAACAATAAGCGCACAGAATACCATGCTTTACACCAAACCTACGGGCGACGGCTTACGCGCTCGATTATCAATACCAACTTTCGGATCAGAAACGCAGTGAACTCACAGCTACTGTGCACGTGTGGACAGAAGACGAACTGACCAATCTCATCAGTGGTAGTTTGCTGAAGCCGATTACTAATACGCAGGCAACGATTGAAGATGCGAACATCACGGCATTGGTGATGTTACCCTGTGTCAGCGCACGATATAGGAAGTGCAACGGGCGGTATTGAGATTGAGCTTGACGGTGATTATAGCAACGATGAGCGCGTTCAACTTGCAGCAGCAGAGCAATGATGTTTACTTTATCTTTGCAGAGCGAGCCAAGATGTAGTAGTCAATGTCACCGAGTCAGATGCTGGTGATGCATTAG
Source organism: Vibrio taketomensis (assembly GCF_009938165.1). Classification (NCBI taxonomy): domain Bacteria; kingdom Pseudomonadati; phylum Pseudomonadota; class Gammaproteobacteria; order Vibrionales; family Vibrionaceae; genus Vibrio; species Vibrio taketomensis. Next base: position 756,752 of record NZ_AP019650.1, on the reverse strand, counting down.
TGAAATAGTGGCAGTTGGATTGATGCTGGTTTTGTCGCAGGTATGCAGATCCGTATTGCTGGTGATAGTGCTAACGCCAATGACGAAGGCAGTTATTACGATATTGCTTCAGTAACCGATTCGACGCTAACGCTCGCTACGACGGGATTATCGGTAGAGGTTTTAGTGACAGTCGATGGCAGCGATTAGCACTACACCGAGCTTAACGACACTGATCAATACTGGAAATTGGGAAGACTTGGGTTTAGTGCAAGATGGTTGTGACTCTTGGCACTGATACCTTCAAATCGTACGTATTGCTGGTCAGGTTATCGATTTAGAGCAAGTTGATGCGAGTGAGGCGTTAAGCGTCACGGCATTAGATACCGCGGATTATCGACAGGCGAACGTAACCAAAGTGATAATCGACCAACGTGAAGATATCGATATTTTGGTGACAGGCGAGCTAAATGCGCAAGCGGTAATGTGTATCTAGGCTCAGAGCGGTCGATAGCCATTGGTGCCGTGTCTGGTGACAATGTCGGGGTAAAATCAAAGCAGTCACTTACTGATGGCGCGAGTAATAGTGCTTCAATTTACGCGGGTTCAACGCTCATTCTCGAGGCAGGAAGTGGCGCTATAGGCAGTGCAGACAATCGTATTATGATTGATTTGGCGAGCGATGCGACGCTTACGGCACGAGCACAAAACGATATATTTATTACTGAAATCAATTCAGATCTGAACATCGCAACGATTTACTCTAGTGGAGGGACAGTCGATCTGTTTGCTGCTGCGGGTTCAATTGTTGATAGTTTTGATCATGAATATGAGAACATTCGTGCGCAAAACATCGTATTAAGCGCATCTAATGGAGAAATTGGTAGCCTTGCTAATCTATTAGATATCAATCTAACGGGTGGCGTTCTAACCGCTACTGCACTCAATACAATTGCTATCAATGAAACTGAGCAAAATTTAAACGTTGATCGTGTGGAGTCGACTCAAGGTGACGTAACCTTGGCGGCACACCTGGCCATTATTGATGCTGTTGCAGATGAGTCGAGCGAAATTGCTGATGTTATCGGCGCCAATATTACGCTGACCGCTCATTTAGATACTGTCGGCGAAATTGGTAATGATCTGGAAGTGGATACCGGTTCGATGGGGTGAAAATCTCACGGTTAGCAGTGCCAATAATGCTCATATCACCGAAACACAAGGTGATCTCTACTTAAATACCATTCAAACTGGTGCTGCCGCGATCGCCTTTATTGCTGCACCAGCAGGACGGATTCTTAACGATAGTGCTTCGGGTAGTAACGTTACAGGTGGTAAAGCGTATCTATTTGCAGCGCAAGATATGGTAGCGAACAAAGGCGTTAGCCACCGAACTTGGCGCTATCCAAGGTCAATCAACGACGGGCAGCACTTACTTATTAAACAAAGGGCGCTGGATGTTGGCAGTGTGGTGAGTGGAATTCCAAATGGTCTGTACGCGGGTGGTGATATTAATGTTGCAGCCAATAGTCCAATTACGGTTACGGAGAACATCATCGCTGATGGCAACATCAATTTGTCTTCATCTGATGATAGCGCCAATGACTCGATTCGCATTAAGCAAAACATCGAACTTACGTCAGGTGCGAACATCAACATTGACGCAGGGGATGATTTTATCGTTGAAGTAGGGGCGAAGTTAAATGCCCTTACGGATGTCTCGATTCAAATTGATCAAGGTTTGGTGGGCAATAACGATGCCATTGGTGGTAATGCAGAACTGCATGGTTCGATTGTCGCGGCAACCAAATCACTATTTCAGGCGAAAACGATCAAGATAAGTTACTAACTGGTTCGATGCAAGCGCAAAGCATTAATATTGAGATGGGGCCGGCAATGATGACGTTGAATTTTCTGCCACGAGCTTGCTTGGTGATATCAAGGTTGAAATGGGTCGCGGTGATGACTTGATTACGGTTAACCAACTTCATACTCGCAGTGATGCGTTTGTACTGGATGGACAAGGTGGCACCGATAGTTATGCTATCCATCGCACTGGGAATAATGCTGACTATGTGATTGATGTGAGTGATAGCGGAGCGCCTGATGATGGTGCTGATAAACTCACGATTAATGGCTCGAGTTTGAATGACACTTTCTTAATCCGCGCGAATTTTGTTGCGGCGCTGCATCAAGATAGTAGTGATGGCTATGAACAACAAGTAGAAAGAGTTAATTACGATGGCAACATCAATGCTCGCTTAACTATTAATGGTCTTGCTGGTGAAGATAGCTTCTATAGCGATGATACAAGTGCGATTGTTACGTTAGATGGTGGAGCTGGTAATGATAGCTTCCAAGTAGGCCAACTCTACGGCAGTGATCGTAAAGCTGCGCTCGGCACCGTCGCCGACGGTGATGATATCGAAACAACCGAAACTACATTGGGCTTTTGCCAAGGTAATAGTTTGCCAATGGTTATTTATGGCGGCGATGGCAGCGATAGCATCAAAGTATATTCGAACAAGGCGGTCACGAAGCTTTATGGTGAAGATGGTGACGATAATTTTGTCGTGCGTGCATTTTGCTCAAAGATAGTGGCTTAACCAACAATAGTGTTGATGTTGAACTGTTTGGCGGGGACGGCGCAGATACGATTGAATACAGTATCAATGCAGCGCTTAATATTGATGGTGGAGCCGGTAACGATAAGGTCGTGGTGCTAGGTACTGAAGGCGACGATAACTTTATGGTCACCGAAGATGGCATTTTGGTGCTGGTCTGAATGTGGGTTATCAGGGGTGGAGTACGCAGAACTTGATGGTCTTGAGGGTGATGATACCTTCTTTATTTTAAGCACCAATGCGGATGTCGAAACGACCATTATTGGTGGTTTAGGGGCTGATGTCTTTAATATCGCGAGTGATGTAACCGAAGAGATCGTATCGTACTCGGTAGAGGGCCGCAGTAGCTTTATCAATCATAGTGTATTTAGTGAAGATGAATCGTATAACGGCATCTTTGTTGATGGCGTTTCTCTTAATGTTGCGAGCAAAGAGAACGGCGCGGTAGCAGTGAGCGATCAGTCGTTATTGATTGATGAAGATGGCACCATTGATAACTATCAATTGTCGTTAAGTGTGGATGAACCCAATGTTGCAACTATCGCATATGTGACAGTGTCTGCAGCGCGAGCGTCAAGTAGCGATAAGGACAGTACATCGGGCACAGCGGCAAGTATTTTGGTCTCAACTGACAACGTGAACTTCTACGAGTCTTTGGTTGTGAGTTACGAAACAGGCTCAAACTGGAGTGATAGCACAACAATTTATGTTAAAGCGATAGATGATCCAGGAGCTGAAGGGACGCGTGACTACGTCATTAGCCATAGTGTCCGTAGTGAAAATCCTGATTTTGATGGTTTGGATATTGCTAATGTCGAAGTCACGGTATTTGACAATGACCAAGCCGATATTATCGTTAGCAAGTGGCAGTAATGCAATTGCAGAAGGTGACATAAGCACAGAATATACGGTCCGATTAGCTACTCAGCCCGCGGTAGGTGAAATCGTGACGGTTGACGTGTCGGTTGCTGAGTAACGCTCAGGCTGCGCAACTTAAATTTAGCCAAACTCGCTTTAGCTTTGATGCCTCAAACTGGGATAAGGCTAAGGTCTTGACGGTAGAGGCGATTGATGACGCTGATGTGAAAATTTTTATCAAGGTAATATCAACTTTACCGCGTCAAGTAATGTAGTTGAGTCCGATTACAATACAGTGAGTGGTATTGAACAAATCGTTTCAGTAACGGACAACGACAGTGGCTCGGTGATCGTTACTCAAACCAACGGAACAACGCTAGTCAGTGACAATCAAACCGATGATTATTCGTTAGTCTTAAGTAAAGCGCCAACCGCACCAGTGGTGATAAATCTGCTGAATGATGGGCAAACTCTCTTTGCCAGTGGTGATGCGCGCTTTAACGCACAATACAATACCGTTACCTTCGACGCAGATAATTGGGATCAGCCAATTACGATTACCTTGTCGGTGAATCCCGATTATCAACAACAAGAGGGGCAACCAGTTCAAAATCCGCCACTGCAATCACATACGCTGAGCGGTATTCAAGGCAAACTGATTATTGATGGTGGCGTGCCAGATGGCAAATCTCGAGCATTAGCTGGCTCGGTTACTTTGCCTAGTGAAACGGATAGTGAGCTACCAATCGTTAATATTGAGATTAACGAAACGGAGCTAACTGACGTGGTTAATATCTTTAACGATGGCAGCATTACCGATGATAGCGGCGTGTTGTCTGATACCACTGTTACCGGTTTGGGTATGGAAGTTGGAATCGAGTACGGTAACGTTGAAGTGGTCGAGCTATTCCTAGGTCAAGGCAATGATGATGTTACAGTAACCAATACCGCCGCCAACTCATTAACCGTGGTGCATGGTGGGGCGGTAATGATTCACTATCAGTAACGGGCAGTGATGCAAGCAGTGCGTTGGTTCTATTTGGCGATACTGGTCAAGATGGTTGGTCTTTTGATGCGACATCATTGGAAAACCGACAAAGCAAGAGAATTTAGCAATCCTGGCAATGATACGCTTAATGCTGCTGGCGCTAATGGTTCTGTGGTTCTTTACGGTGGCGCCGGTAATGACACAATTACGGGTAGTGAACATGGCGATCATATTGCTGGCGGCTCTGGTGACGATGTTATCAATGGCCGTGGAGGCAATGACCACCTTTATGGTGATGCTGGATTTAACATCGATTCTTCAACGCGTATTGATTTAACCACCAAATTGAATCAGCAAATCTTAACTGTGGTGAATATCGCTGATACTCAATCCGATAATCTAGAGACATCTGATCAATTAATCTTCGGTCATGACGAAATTAATGCCGGTAGTGGTGATGATATTGTGATCGCTGATTTTGGCAACATTGAACAACGTGCAGATGTAAATCGCATCTTTCAACGGATTGGAACGATGTGGTTGAAGTGACCAACCAAAGTTTTGCACTTGGTGGCAATGATACTGTATTGGGTGGGAACAATAATGATTTGATCCTAGCGGGTGCAGGTCAAGATGATATTTATGGCGGTAATAACGCAGTGCGTACTACCTCTGATGCAAGTGATGATGATGTCATCTTCGGTGATATCGGTAGTGTGACCTTAGTGACAGGTGTAGTAACTGCTGCGTTTAGCCAGGATACCAATATTGGAGACGTTGATACAATTTATGGTAACGAGGGAAGCGATATCATTATTGCAGGTGCGGGTAACGACGTTATCAATTCTGGAGCAGGTAATGACTGGGTGCTGGGTGATTTTGGTACGGTTGAATTGCGCAGTACCGAAACGGTGATTGAGAGCGTTAGTGGCGAGCAACATGCGTTTGGTAATGATACGATTCACCCACAAGTGGTAATGATCGCATCATCGCCGGCTTAGGAAATGATGTTATTACTTCAGATAGTGGTAGTTCGCATATCATTGCTGACTACGGTTCGTTGCACTATAACGCCGCAGGCATTTTGGTGAGTGCGGTAACCACTGATGCAAATTTAGGTGGTGATGATCGAGTTTCACTAGTGCAAGGAGACAACGTAATTTTGGCTGGTGATGGTCAAGATAGGGTACAAACGGGCAGTGGTACTGATTACATCGTTGGTGATAACGGTGAAATTAGCTTCGATGATGCGGGCGTTGTTACTCGTGTTGCGACGACCTTCTACGAACAAGGTAACCATGACAACATTAATGCAGGCGATGGACTGAATTTCGTACTTGCGGGTATCGGTAACGATGCAATCATTAGCGGTGATAACGATGATTGGATTGTCGCCGATAATGGTGAAATTAATTTTGTTGATGGTATAGCGCGTAGTTTGATGGGCACTGATACAGTGGCTTCAACTGCAGGGGATAACACGATCACTTCTGGGCGGGGAATGACCGCATTATTGCTGGCTTAGGCAGCGATATCCTCGAGTCGAGCTCAGGTGATAACCATATTATTGCCGATAACGGTACACTTACTTACAACGCAAATGCATTGTTAACTCAATCGGTAACCAATGATGCGAATGTAGGTGGTTCGGATAATATAACGCTTGGTGCGGGAAATAGTGTAGTACTGGGTGGTTTTGGCAGCGATAACATTTCAATTGGTGAAGGTAATAACATAGTTATTGGTGATAATGGCCAAATTTTGTTTGACCAGCAACAAGTTATTACTAGTGCGCGTACTACGAATTTAGGCCAAGGCAACAGTGATGCAATATTCATTGCGGGTGGGAACAATACCATTCTTGGTGGGGCGGTTCTGACACTATCACGACGGGGTCGGTGACGACACTATTGTCGGTGACAACGGACAAATCAATTTTCTTGATGGCGCGCGCCGTTTGATGTTTAGCACCGATATATCAAATACCACTGGCGGTAGCGATGTTATTTCGAGTGGGGCAGGCAGTGACCAAGTCATTGCAGGTGTTGGTAGTGATGTTGTAACCAACTTTGCTGGTGAAACCGTCATTGTAGGTGATGATGGCTATATACTCAGCGATAGTAGTGGTCGTTACACAAGTTCGTACCGGAAATACCAACTTAGGTGGTAATGATACGCTGATAGGTGGTTCGAACCGAGACGTCATTTTCGGTGGTTATGAAGTGATGTTATCTATGGGCAATCTGGTGATGATATTCTTGGCGGTGATGGTTCATTGTTAACTCGTTCAGGCAATATCTTTGTATTTGAAGCGGTCGACCTATTTGTAGGTGGAAATGATACGCTCTCAGGTGGCGCAGGGCTTGACCGTATGCAAGGTCAGTATGGTAACGATTTCTTCTTTGCTAACTTTAGTGAAGATGTGTTGCTAGGAGACTATGGTCGTTTCACCTTTGTTGAGAGTGACTCAATAAGTAGTGCAACATCGATCATTTCTTTGGCTCAAGGCGGGCTGGATTTAATTCGCCAAGCGCAAACCAACTTGTTCAGCGGATATGCCAAACAGGTTCATGCTAAATCCAATTTAGGAGAAGCCGCACGCAGTCGCACTGCTGTTACTACTGCATTTACTTCTGATGCACGACAAGCGTTTGACAACTTGTCACTTGTTTATCGCCAATGCATCGAGTGGTGGAGCGCAAGGTGCTGACTTTATTATCCCAACAGAGCCAACAGCAGCAGGGTTTGAGAACCTTCCAGCCGACCCTTGCCATCTGAAAACGGAGTAGATGACAATGAAGCTGAACAGAGTCAAGATGTAAGCGACGTGGTGGATCAATCGCAGGCAAACCCCTGCAGTAGAGGATGCGAATACTTCGGAATCTGGTCAAACACCATCAGAGCAGCAACAAGAATCTGAGCAAGAGTGCACTGAGGAATCCAAGGTTTGTGAAGTGCTAGAAGAGGAGGCGGCAAGCCAAGGAGATAGCGATATCGATATTGAGGCAGCCATCGCAGGATTGGGGCATGGGTGGTAATGCGAGATAAAAGTATGATAGCGATGATGAGCATTTAGGTTAGCCGAAAGGCTAACCTTGCTAGACATTGTTGTTAAATAACGTTATTTTAATTGTTATCACTTTGGTTTTCTTGACCATTATTGAGTGAGTTCGCTTACCAGGAGGGTAAGCGAACTGCCTAGGTTGAGGTAGTAAGTAAAGGGATGTAAGATATGACGCAGCAAGTCGGTACAACTGATGAGCAGTTGGCATTTTCCGCAAACGGTGAACAGGAGCCTGGTTCAATACTGCCAGATCATGCTTCTAGTAGTTATTATCAAAGGTGGTTGCTTAAACAAAAATCGCTCATTCCTAGCTTAAACTCTGCACTCATCTTACTTCCTATTGATAATGATTTAATCCCTACCGCCGACTACCAGAATCAAGCGAAGAGTTATCAAGCTCTAAACCAATTAGTTTTAACAAATCTGAACGTAACTCAACCTCAAGTTGCAGCACTTGATTATCCGGAACAAGACGCTCAAGCATTTGGCATTATTTATCCTGTATTTGATAGTGATCAGCAGCGTTTGGCCGTGGTCGCATTGGCGTTGGAAGTGAGTAGTCAAAGCGAGCTTACTCAGGCACTAGCGAGCATAGAGTTCAGTTGTGCTGGACTTGAAGTCGTCGAATATCAACAACGGTTAAAGCAACTGCATATCTCACAGCAGGCCAATGCAGACAAAATTGATGTGCTCGCGCGTACTCTGAACAGACTTATGGTGCGGCGGCTATGCGTCTAGTTACCGAGTTAGCAGTGCTGCTTAATTGTGATCGTGTCAGTTTTGGTGCGTATAAGAAACATCGCTGTCAATTACAGCACCTGTCTCATAGCGCTCAGTTCGGTAAGAAAATGAACCATGTACGTCTAATAGAGACTGTAATGGATGAGTGTTTAGATCGGGGACAGATTATTTGCTTTCCTCACAGAGATGCGGCGCAATGTTACATAGATCGAGCGCATAAAGAGTTGTCGACACAGTTTGGCGATATCGCAGTGGTTTCGATTCCATTATTTTTGATAGCAAGTTGTATGGTTGCTTAGTGCTTGAAGGCAAGCCCGAAAGGGTGGTTTCTTTCTCAGAGGCAGAAGTTTGTCAAAGCCTAGCCTGTTTGGTTCTACCGGCAATCGAAGAAAAACGGCTTAATGATCGTTGGTGGTTGCAGAAAACATCAGATTCGTTCATTGAACAACTAAAGCGATTATTCGGACCTAATTATCTTGGTCGTAAATTAGGGTGCTTTCGATAGTAACTGCGGTTTATCTTGCTTCGACGGTGACTAGCCATTATCGACTCGCCGCTAAAGCTCAAATTGAGAGTGGCGTACAGCGGGCATTAGTAACACCTACGATGGCTGCATTGGTGAGGCTTTAGTTCGAGCTGGTGATATCGTCACTGAGTCCCAGTTACTGCTGACGATGGACGATAAAGATCTACGTTTAGAAAAACTTAAATGGTTGAGTGAACAAAGCAAGTTAAATAAACAATATCAAGAAGCTATTGCGATTCGTGATCGAGCCAAAATCAACATTATTAACGCGCAGCAAGAACAGGTTGATGCGCAGTTGGAGTTGGTCAACAGTCAAATCGTGCGAGGCAGCATTGTCGCACCGTTCGCAGGTGTTGTGGTGAGTGGTGATTTAAATCAACGTCTTGGTAGTGCCGTGTAAAGGTGAACTGTTATTTGAGGTTGCGCCTTTGAACAGCTTTCGTATTCGATTACAGATTCCAGAGAATCGTATAGCTGATTTGAACATAGGTCAGCTTGGGACATTGCACCTTCCGCATTACCTGAGTATGGTTTTGACTTTGAAGTAACCAAGGTGACACCCATCGTTGAGGCTAAAGAAGGTGAAACTTACTTTATCGCCGAAGCACAACTTTGATGAAGGGCGAAGAGACTCAGGCCCAGTTACGCCCAGGTATGGAAGGGTTGCAAAGGTTTCAATTGATAAGCGGCTTACTATTTCAATTTGGACTAGAGAGTTGGTTGATTGGTTACGTATCCAATATTGGTCATGGTGGGGTGATAGTTACCCATGTCTCAGTCCCTATTTAGTCAAAATTGGTATCGAATAGCAGACATAAAGTTCGTTTACGCAAACATGCCGATATCCATCGGCACACCTATCGAGGAGAGGTTTGGTATGTGTTGCAGGACCATATTATGGCCAATTTCAACGCTTCACGCATCGCTTATTTTCTGATTGGTTTAATGGATGGAGATCGAACGCTACAGCAAATTTGGGATATTGTTTGTGAACGATTTGAAGATGATTTGCCGACGCAAGATGAAGTGATTCAATTGGTTGGTCAGTTAAACCAAGCCAATGTTATTCAAACCGATGTGTTACCAGATATAGCCATATTGCAACAACGACGTGAAAGCGAGCAACGTAGAAAGTGGCTTCAGCAGCTTAAGTCACCATTAAGTATAAGAATTCCGCTCCTCGATCCTGAAGGTTTTTGTCCGCGACGCAATGGGTGGCGAGAATTGTCTCTCGAAATTTGGTGCGGTGATATGGTTTATTGTTGTCGCTCTGGGCATGGTTATGGCTGCCACCCATTGGACGAGTTTAACTCAGAACTTGAGTGATCATGCTCGCGGTTGAGAATTTGATTTTAATGGCGTTAGCTTACCCAATAGTAAAACTGGTGCATGAACTAGGGCATGGTTACGCGGTTAAGCGATGGGTGGTGAAGTGCATGAAATGGGGTGATGTTGCTAATATTTATCCCTGTTCCTTATGTTGATGCCTCAGCGGCTTCTTCGTTTCTAAGTAAATATCAACGCATGATGGTTGGTGCAGTGGGTGTTAGGTGAGCTGTTTATGGCGGCCATAGCGATGATCGTATGGGTGATGGTTGAACTGGCGTTGTACGCGCCATTGCCTATAACGTGATGTTGATTGAGGCGTGTCGACAGTACTCTTTAATGGAAATCCTTTGTTGCGCTTTGATGCTTACTATGTGTTAGCGGACTATTTGAAATCCCCAATCTTGCTTCGCGAGGGAATGCCCAGGTTGGTTATTTGATTAAGCGTTATGTCTTCGCTTGTCGCAAGCGCGTTCGAGCGCCCATAGCGTGTCAGAGTCGGCTTGGTTGGCAAATTATGCCGTCGCGGCGTATTGCTATCGAATGTTTGTAATGATCGCGATTTCGCTATTTGTTGCGACGAAGTATCTATTTATTGGGGCAATACTAGCGATTTGGTCGATTTGGACCAGTTTATTGCTGCCGTTATTAAAGATGATGGTTAAGCCTATGAACGATGTAGTAATGAGCGCAAAGAAACAACGAATTTACACCATCAGTTCGTTAGCGGTGCTTTGATGGCAATGATGCTACTTTTTTTCCGGCTCCATATAAAACTTATTCGCAAGGAGTGCTGTATATTCCTCAAGATTCCTATGTTCGAGCTCAAACTAGCGGGTTTATCACTGAATTGAGCGTCACCCCGGTAGTCAAGTTACTGAGGGCAGGGCATTATTCAATTGCGAGATCCAGAATTGAGGCGCAAGCAAAATTGTTTGCGGCACAATTAAATGAAGCTCGAATTCGCTATAAGGCGAGTGTGGAAAATCGCAGTGAATCAGAGATACTTTTGCATGAGATGAAATATCTAGCCCTTCAATATCAAGAGATCCAAGCAAGGCTCAAGCAGATGAGAGTTATCAGCCCAAATGATGGAGAATTTATATTACCGCAAGGCCGAGATAACCTTGGTCAGTTTTATCATCGAGGAGACGTTATCGCGTATGTTCTGGATTATGCAAAGCTACCATTAACTGTGCTGGTGGCAGAAAACGATATAGAGAATGTGCGGAATAATACTCAATCGGTCAGCATAAAGTTGGTTTCAAATCCGCACCATTCTTATGAGTCCAAAATCCTGCGCCAAGTTCCTGCGCCTACACACCATTGCCCAGGTAATTTTGGCCACCGATGGCGGCGGCCTCATTGCGTTAGATCCTAGTTCACTTACGGGCTTGCAAAGTTATCATGGCTATTTCCAAGTCGAAGTTGATGCTGCAAATATTGATAAGTTTCGTTTTGATGAGCGCGCGCATGTTTTGTTTGAACATCCAGCAGAACCGTTAGCGTATAGATGGTATAGAAGTATTCGGCGAGTGTTCTTGAGGCAGTTTGATGTTTAACTATCCAATTAGACGCCCTGTTTCTTGTTTGGAACGTCCGCAAAGGCACCGATAAAGCAAAGCTTAATGGTACGTTGGTGGCGAACAATCACGGCATACTTTTCGAGACCTATTCGATCTTCGGTGTGGTTCTATCGACCGATACTCTGGGGGTGAAACGATACGATCGTCATCTTCGTCGGTTAAGTGATGAAGAACTTGATATAGCAATTTACGCTCTTCGCAAGCAAATGCATCAGCAAGGTTTAAGTGTTGGGAGAATCATTAGGTCATTTGCATTGATACGGGAAGTCTCTGGGCGTGAGCTTGAATGTGGCAATTTGATAGCCAAATTCTTGGTGGACTGGCCATTTTGCATGGCACGGTTGCCCAAATGCACACTGGCGAGGGCAAGACGTTAACCGCGACGCTACCAGTAGCAACAGCAGCGCTGGCAGGTATTCCTACCCATGTTGTTACGGTCAATAATTATTTGACTCAGCGTGATGCTGAATTAATGACGCCGGTGTATCAACGTTTGGGGTTGTCTGTAGGTGTGATTATTGAAGGCTTGCAGGTTGGTCAACGCAAAGCACAGTATGCATGTGATATTACTTACTGTACCAACAATGAACTAGCGTTTGATTTTTGAAAGACCGGATTCAGCTCATCGGTAACAATCATGCCTTACAACGACACGCAATGAGAGGGATTCATTCACATCGCAGCCAAGCACCGAACCAACTGATGTTGCGAGGGTTACATTTTGCGGTAGTAGACGAAGCCGATGGAGTGTTTATGGATGAGGCGAGTACGCCACTAATTATTTCGGGAGATGCGAAGCCTCAGCCAGAACAGAGTAAAATGTATCAACAAGCTTATACCATCATGTTGCAGTTAGAGCGAGAGCGAGACTATATGGTGAATGAAAAGTCTCGAACGGTTGAATTAACCTCAGTAGGTGAAGAATCGATTGCGAGGTTGAGTGTGAATGGGCGCTATGGCGCGCACGAGTGAGACGTATTGAGTTGGTTAAGCAGGCATTAAGTGCGCATTATTTATTTCGTCGCGACAGAGAATATCTAATTGATGAAGACAAGGTAGTCATTATTGATGAGCATACAGGACGTCGTATGCCCGAACGCAGTTGGCAAAAAGGACTTCATCAATTAATAGAGATAAAAGAAGGCTGCGAGTTGAGTGACCTGAGAGTGACGCTAGCGAGTGTGAGTTTTCAAAACTTTTTCGTCATTATTACTGCCTTTCTGGTATGACGGGTACCGCAAATGAAGTTAAACACGAATTTGGCGCGTATATGGTTTACCTGTCGTTGATGTACCGACTAATAAAAATCGCAACGTATTACACTGGGCGAGAGTGTAGCAAGATGAACAACAAAATGGCAAAAAGTAGTTGAACGGATTTATAGCGTCCAAGGTGGTAGTCGACGCCCTATTTTGATTGGTACTCAATCATTGTATTCATCAGAAACACTGAGCGCTTTGCTCGATCAACTGAAGATTACGCATCAAGTATTGAATGCTCGCCAAGATAAGCATGAAGCAGAAGTGATTGCCCGAGCTGGTCAGTTGGGTTGTATCACAATCGCGACCAGCATGGCGGGAAGGGGAACAGATATAAGCTGCCAAATGAAGTTGAGATTTTGGGCGGACTGCACGTGATCATTACCGGCGTCCACGACACTTCACGGGTTGATAGACAGTTGGCAGGACGCTGTGCTCGTCAAGGCGATAAAGGCAGCGTGGAGTATGTTTTATCACTTGAAGAGCCAATAATTACCCCAAAATCAAAAGATTGTTAACAATGATTTATCATTTAAGGCTACCCTGGAAGTTAAAAATACATTATTGTTGAAAGGTATAAAATGTTGTCAGAGAGAGGCTGAGCGAACGCAAGAAGCTCAACGAAAACAACTATTAAAACAGGATGAACAACAACAGGAATTGTTGTCTTTTCAGATCATAGGATGTAATCGCGATGATGAAGTATTTAACATGGATGTCGATTGCGGTTAGCGCAATCACCAATTCACAAATGGTTTTGGCTCAAGATAAACCGAACTTATTGCCTTTGGCTCCATTAAGCTGCTTACTTGAGCCAAGCTTTGATGTTGAGTTAAGTAGTGAAGTTCAAGGGTTATAAAGAATATCGATGTACAACGCGGTGACCGAGTAAAAAGGTCAAACAGTGATGGTATTGGAGTCTAGCTCGAAGCTGCTGCTGTGAATACCGTTAAGGCAAGGTTGAGTTTGCAACGCGTAAAGTCGAACGAAACACAGATTTGTTTAAGAAAAATCTTATTTCTGATATCGAACAAGATGAAATGATGACGGAAGTACGTTTAGCTGCTTTTCAATTAAAAGAGGCTCGTGTTCGTCTTGGACTTCGAGAAACCAAGAGCCCAATCGAAGGTGTGGTTATACAACGCTACAAAGATCCTGGTGAGTTTGTTGATGAAACGCCTTTTACGCATTGCAACGCTCAATCCAATGCATGCGGAAATTGTTTTACCAGCGGAACTTTATGGCACCATCAAAAAGGTGATACATTCAATGTCACCGCTTTAGGTCGGACCAAATCCATCAAGGCACGGTGAAAGTCATTGACCCTATCATTGATGCAGCAAGTAACACGTTTGCAATAGCATTGGTCTTAGATAACGAAGATGGAGTGCTATCAGTGGTTGCGTTGTGAGGTGAGAGCTTCTTCTTTGGCCAAAACTGAATTATTATTGGATTTGGTTTAGAGGCATTTGTCCAATCACTGGGGTTGTATGCATGGCAGCCAAATCGTAATCTTGTTTACCAACCAAGGTATTCTCGCTGACCTAAGCGTATGTCTGCTACCTGTATAATGGCTCTAACCATTATTCGTTTTATTGTATTGATGATTTCAATGAATAATGTGGCAACACTTCTTTATTATATTGTCCAATTCAGTTTAATTCAGTGTTGACGAATTAATAAAAAATTACTGCAGTGCACAATCTTCTTATAATTGAGACTGGTCTAGATATTGCTTTTATTTTAGTTATTACGCGAAGAAAAAATGGATACTACATCTCTGAATTTCAATTGCTAACTGCTATTAAATGGCTCAGCAATGAAAGCATAACGGGTGTAGTGGATGTTTATCATAGGATGATTGCATCTGATAAAGGATTAATAATGCATAATGTGAATAAAGGCTTGCTCATTATTTGTGCTTGTTCAACAGCTTTTAGTGCCTTTTCTCAAGATAGTCTTGGCTATTTCACTAACTCCGGGATAAAGATTGTCCCACTTTTTAAAACGGATTTTGAGCATGTAGACAATATAGGACGATTCTCTGATGCAGAAAACCCAGAGTCTTCTACGGTCATGATAATTGCTCCCGGCGTTGTCTTGTCATCGGATCGAAATGGCAACCAGTATCAAATTGCTTACCAACTATCTTCAGGAACGTACTTTGATAGTTCCGAAGATAATTTTATTGATCACCGATTTACGACGAACAATTTTATACAAGTCAATCGGCGGAATGGGATTGGTTTGAACTACAGTTACCTTGCTTTGCATGAAGAGCGAGGCACCGGAATTCTGGCGGGCGATGACATTTCGATTTTAGCTGACGGACCAGCAAAATATGGATTGCACAACATTAATGCTACTTACGTTTATGGTTCAGAAGGATCGAAAGGCAGGATTGAATCTAATATTCGTTATGAGAATAAAAGTATAAAACTATCGTAATGTTACAGTCGATGGATTTGGTTCAATTAGTACCAAATACAAAGATTATGATGAGGTAGGTGGTGGAGTTGCCTTTTATTTTCAAGCGTTACCTCATACGCAGTTATTAATTGAATACGATGTAGCAAGGCGAGATTTTGAGCTCAATGCCCCTATAACTGGAGAATCTCAGGATAATATTAATAGCTATTATTATCTTGGTGCTAAATGGGATGTTTCGGGTAAAACAGATGGTAAATTGCGTTTTGGTTTACAGAATAAATCCTATGAAGACACTAATAAACCCAACTTTGACGGATTTAGTTGGAATGTAGAAGTCAACTGGAAACCACTCAATTACTCAACCTTTACGCTATCTGCAAGTCAGGATGCTATAGAACCTAGCCAAGGCTCGAACTACATTGATCAAACCAGTTTTGATGGTAGTTGGAAACATTTTTGGTTAACAAACCTATACAGCTATTTGTCCCTTACTGTCTCTCAAGATGATTATTCAGAAAGCGAACGTGATGATGACTTAGTAAAATCTGCGTTTGCCCTAGGTTATGAATTGAGAGATTTAGCCGATATATCAGCTGGATGGAGAAACGAAAATAACGATTCTTCAATTAAGACCAATACGTATGATCAAAATGTTTGGTATTTATCTGTTGAGCTGATTTTTAAAGAGATTACTGAGGTTAGAGATGTTAAAACTAATAAATATTTTCACGTTTTCTTGTTTTTCTACTGTTCTCTTGTAGATCACTAGCATTTGAAGATACGTACGTTATCGGTGCTGGAGACACAATTCAAATCTCAGTATATGGGGAGAAAGAGTTGTCGATCGATTCACTCAACATAAATAGTAGCGGAAAATTTGAATACCCATACCTTGGAGAGTTGAGTGCATTAAACAAAACACCGGAACAACTGAAAGCCGAGATTACCCAGGGCTTATTGGGAGATTATATTATATCTCCAAAGGTCAGAGTCAGTGTGGTTGAATTTAGAAATGTTTATGTGAATGGCGAAGTAAAAAAACCGGGGGGTTATGAATATCAGCCTGGGTTGACAGTAGACAAAGCGATAGCGTTAGCTGGTGGTTTTACTGATCGAGCTTCTCGTAGCAAAGTTTACATTGCACAAAATGGGTCAGATGATAATAAAAACAAGGTCAAGTTATCAGAGAAGGTCTTGCCTGGCGATATCATTGTCATTGAACAAAGCTTTTTTTAAGGCTGAAGAATAGATTTGGAAGTTGGAACTTAATATGTCTAATAATCTTCAAGGTAATATCCAAGAAAGAGAAAAATCATCGACGTTGGATATTATTGGCATCTAATTAAAATGCGTTGGTTATCAGTTGCATTATTTACCTTGTTATGTACTGCAATATCGGTATTAATAGCGTTATCGATAACTCCTACGTATAAGGCAACTGCCACTTTGCTAATTGAATCTTCGGAGAAAAAAGCGATTTCAATCGAAGAAGTAGTAGGATTTGATACAAGTGCAAAAGAGTATTATTTAACACAGTTTGAAATCTTGAAGTCTAATCAAGTGGCACAAAGGGTAATAAATAAGCTTAACCTACAACAATATCCAGAATTCAATCCTGAACTGGTTGCCCCCAAAACCAGTTTCATTGTTCAGATAAAATCCAAGATCCTCTCTAACCCAACACTTGCATCCTATTTTATATCATCTAACGGCGAGCAACGCAGTGAGGTTTTTGACGAAGATGCAATAAACAGAGCTGTACTAAAATCATTTAGATCGAAATTAACCATCACGCCGATTCGTAAAACACAATTAGTAAGAATTTCTTTTGAGTCAGAAGACCCGATATTAGCCGCAAAGATTGCAAATGAAGTAGGTTTGGCGTTTATAGAAAACAACTTAGAGTCGAAATTACAAGCCACCGAGCAAGCGACGGGTTGGATCAATACTCGCTTGGCTACCTTGAAACAGCAGTTAGATAATTCAGAGCAAGCGTTGCTCGACTTTTTACGTCAGCAAGAATTGATTGATGACAGTGGTATAGTAGCGTTGACCAGTTCAGAGCTAGCCAACTTAACCGATAGAATTACGGAAGCGACTAATAGACGTATAGAAACACAGTCGTTGTACAATGCGTTAAAGAGTAATAGAAATGTTGATGTGTCAACATTAGGTTCAATTTCGCAAATTTCGAACCATCCTCAAATTCGTGATATTCGTAAAGCGGAATCGGATGCGGTGAAGGAAGTGAGTGAATTATCTAAACGTTATGGTCCCAAACATGACAAGATGATTCAAGCCAATGCTCAACTAAAATCAATCCAGATGAGAGCCCAGCAAACGGTTCAAAAATTAATTAATGGAATTGAAAAAGAGTTGGCGAGTGCAAAGAGCAGAGTTTATGTTGAGGCAAGAAATGCTCAACAAAAGAAGAATTTCAAACGCTCAGTGTTGTGAAGCGAGAGTACGATGCTTTGAAACGTGAAGTTGACACTAATGCTAAGCTGTATGACTTATTCTTAACACGACAAAAAGAAACTTCCGCAACTAGTGATTTTAGTGCCACCAATGCGAGATTTAGCGACCATGCTTTGGTGCCAGAGTTACCAAATAAACCAAATCGTAAATTAATCGTATTGCTAGCATTTGTCGCTAGTATGGGCTTTGCCATGATGGTGATCATTTGCTTGGATGCATTAAATAATACCATTGAGTCAGCTCGTGATTTTGAAAATAAACTAGGATTATTACCTACCGGAACTGTGCCTTTGCTTAAAGATCGCTCATATAAAAAACGTCCGCTCGATGCGAGTGTATTCCATAATGATAAATTTTCAGTGTTTCATGAGTCGCTCGATTCGATTCGTACATCACTAAATTTGAGCTTTTATAACAAAAACAGAAAACTTGTCGCCATATCATCTTCTGTTCCTGAAGAGGGAAAAACGACAGTCGCTGTCAACTTAGCTTTATCTTTCGCGAAGTTGGAAAAAGTATTACTTATTGATTGTGATCTAAGAAAGCCTTCAGTCGCGGGAAGGTTTGGTATATCGAATTCTCATCCAGGGTTGACCAATATTTTGATGATGAATACCCTGAGTGAAGATTGCATTGTTCCTTATGAAGATAGCAATTTAGATGTGCTCAGTGCGGGAATGCTGTCGCCAAACCCACAGGAAATCCTGAGCAGTCAGGCATTTGAAGAGTTAATATTATCTCTATCAGGTAAGTACGATCGAATTATATTCGATACACCGCCAATACTGCCGGTGAAAGATGCGTTTTTAGTTGGTCGCTTAACCCAAGGTATAGTGCTTGTGTTGAAAGCCAACAGCACCACCAAATCAGTTTACAAACATACAATGACACTATTTGCTAGGCATCAAATTCCAATTGACGGTGTTGTTTTAAATCAGGTGCACGCCCCCAAAAAAGGTGCTCATAATTATTCAGAGTATGCAAAATATGCTTACTCGCAAAGCTAAGAGTTTCAACAGAACTCTTTTGCTGTTGATGTGATAGTAATAGGAATTGTTGTCGTTTTAAGAGCAGGGTAGTTAGTGGAGAGAGAGTTACAAAATCAATAACTTCGAAAGCAAAGTACTATTTAATGTTGATATGTTACGTATTTTGCTGGTTCTCGTTGGAATTTTGGTATTGGCTCTTCAGGCGATTAAAACTGGTGCAGTTGAAAGACAGATTTCTGTACTCGAAGTTGGTGAGTATGATAGCGAAGTCGTGACTAGTATGGTTAGTCAACTTAACTTAACATCACCTCTGGTTACTGCCCATGAATTAAATACATATGCAAAGTTGTTACAATGGTTGCAGTATCATGGTTACAAACGATTCGAGCCTGATGACATTGAATCGATGCTAATTTTAAGCACTCATCTGCGGCCTACTTGGTCACCGACTTATATCGAGCTTTTTAGGCTACACAAATCAAATGATCAGATTTTGAAAGCGAATGAATATTTGAATTTAGCGCAGCTGTTTGGGCCACAAAACTCTTTAGTAACGATTGAGACTATCGACCATGTATTTTCAAATTGGCCAAATGAATCGTTAGAAGCCAAGATATTCGCTTCGCGTGACGCTCTAAAACTGGCGAAAAATTGGAGATATAAGGATAACTTTAATACGATGTTGAACTATTCGAATGGTAAGCAGCGTATATGTAATCTGTTGTTTTTCAACAAAATAAAGTTGGTGGTGTGTAATCAGCAATAGGTGGAAAAATGCGATTGTTGGCGTAATTCTTAGGCTAATCTTCTTTGCCAACTATGTGCTGCTTTTTGAGTGTCTATAACAACGTTCAAATGAAAGAAAATCTTGGCCATAAGGGTCGAGGATATCGCCTTGACCGATCCATTGCCCAAAAAGGAGTGTCTTAGCCCGAGCGCCTAATGCAAGTTTAGAAACTACTTCTAGTTGTTCATGGTTCATCACTAAAATTAAATCCGCGTTTTCAATAAGTTCTTTACTGATCGGTTTTGCTTGGTGTTGAGATAGATCA
The DNA here is from genome assembly GCF_009938165.1 of Vibrio taketomensis. Taxonomy (NCBI): domain Bacteria; kingdom Pseudomonadati; phylum Pseudomonadota; class Gammaproteobacteria; order Vibrionales; family Vibrionaceae; genus Vibrio; species Vibrio taketomensis. The sequence continues at coordinate 736,852 of NZ_AP019650.1, read as the reverse complement.
AATCCGTTACGCTTGGCAAGCGACACACAATAATTCGCCGCACCTTGCTTATTTAGCGCCAGCTCTTCGACTAACACTCCAGCGGAAAGCACTTGCTTGTTAGGCAATAAATCCGCAAGGATAACCTGAGCTAGTGGAGAACGACATATATTGGCAGTGCAAACAATTAAGATTCTCTCAACCATCTTATAGCTCCTCTGTTGTTTGATTCTTTACAACAGATACGGTCTTAATAGGTAATCTACCTGTGGCAGGTAAGATGAAACATGCGTGCGCGATAAATAGCACCAAAATAAATGTGATTGCATTTGCTGGCGGTTGTAAGGTGAAGTCAACACTCATATGAACCAGCATACCAGTAATGGACATGATGCAACCAAGTGCTAACCCTTTCATAGTTCGACTGTTTCGGTCTCTAATCGTTTGCAAACTACGCCAAAAGGCGAATAGCACGAGGGCACTTAAAACGATTGTAGCTGGGATACCAACTTCAACCATAAATTGAATATATTCGTTATGTGCATGATCGTAGAAACCTATATCACCGTGCGAGTACATGGGGAATATGGTATAAAAGCTAGCTAAGCCCGTTCCTGTCCAAGGGAAATCACGCACTATATCTAGCGCCCACATGACAACCTGATCTCTCGATTCAAATCCTAGGGATGTTTCTACCAGCCGTTGTTTTACTTTTTCTAGACCAAATAAAGTACCAATAATGATTGTGTCAATAATGAGGACGCTAGCAACTAATATCGAAAGTGCTTTAGGGCGTTGTTTGTAGTAGAGCAGTGCCAGAATTCCTCCAAATGCGGTAGCAAAGAAAAAAGCAGTATTTCCCATTCTTGAACGAGTCATTACCAGAGCGATCACCATAATAATAAGACATAGTCTGACCAACATTTTTTCACTCAGTATCCCCTCGAGAATCCGACGTAATCGATGATTCCAACTACCAGATGGGCTTAATCTTAGTTCGGTGACTATGTAGCCTAAGCCTATGCAAAGACACATCATTAAATAGTTAGCTAAATGATTTTTATACACAAAGGATCCAGTCGCTATTCCTTCTTCCGGGTAATTGAAGAAGGCACTTTCTGGAATTTCCAACAGCACCATTAGAGAGGCATAAAATGCTTGAAATGTGCCACTACAAATGATGGCAAGAGCCAGCCATTTAAGTCTTTTACTGGAGTTAACTAAAATAATTGCGTTTATAACTAGCAACGTATAGCTGAGACCTTTGATTAACGAAATCTGAGTCATTCTGGAGTCAATGGATAGATAGCCATATTTCGCACCTGCGAGTTGATAGATGTGTGCACTATTAGGTGACAAGAATGAGAGTATTTCGAAGTGAAACGGCACTAACTGTAATGTTACCCATGCCTGGAACAAGCACATAGGATAAACCAGCAATTTGTAATGGTTGAGAAGTCGAAAGGGGATTTGACCTTTATAAGCGATGAGAATTAGCAACGAGATTAGGGCAACCCAAATCTCAGAAATTGACCAGGCCCATACACGGTTACTGCCCAAAGGCACGGGAAGCCAAGTAATTAATAGTATAAAGAGTGAATACGCCAGCCTTTCATAAAACTTCATGGTTACGCTTTTTACATACGGTAATAATTAATTAGGTGAGACGACGGCTAATCCACCACCGCCATTACTGCCAACTGCAGGGGCTGCTGGTGGTGCAATTGCAGAAGCTGGACCAGCAGCAGTTGCTTCTGCAACCTCAGTCGGATCCACATCGGCCAGCAAAGCGGATGTAGTAATTGTTTCGCTACTTACTCCAGCATCACGAGCTACTTGGGCGATCGCTTGAGCTTGTTCTGGTGCCGCAGTTAGCGCCTCTGTTAATACAAATTGCTGATCGATACCTTCGGATTCCAACAAAAGAGAGAGAATGTCTAACACCTGTTCAGGATTTGACTGAAATACGGTTTGGATTGTTTGTTCTGTAGGTGTGTTACCTAACAGAGATGCAAAGTTATTAGCTGTAATTGCCTCATCGGCATAACTTGGAATTGCAAATGCGATGCTTGCAAGACTCACTGCCACAAAACGAAGAATCATTACTATTCCTTGAATAATTAATTAGTATCCAAATTGTACAAAAGTTAAAAGTATTAGTAGGTTGAAAACCTAATGTCTGACGAAAATTTGTCTTATATTTTGGAATCTTAGATAATTTTTCGATTAAGGCTCTAACAATAAACATAGGAAGTTTTACTAGACTAAAAGTTAACATGTCTAAATTGTTTGGCGTTTTTCGTCAGTAGAGCGCTAAATTGGTCGTAAGTTGGTCATGTGATTGGTTATTTGGTAAAAGCTTTCTTTACAAAAGATGTGGCATATTGTGTCTGACTTGCCGATAAGCGTACTTCGTATAATGGCTATTACCTCAGCCTTCCAAGCTGATGATGCGGGTTCGATTCCCGCAGTACGCTCCAAATTTTCCCATCCCTTAGCTGCCTAAACAGCGCTTCAATAGCAACAGTAAGATTTTGGTAAGAAACCATTTGTTTAACCTAAGTTTCCTAAACCAACAGTCTCATCTTTGTATCGTTTGTATCCCGTTTACTTCTCAGTTATGTACCGCGGAGAAATAAACGTATACCCATATGCTAACTAGTTAATTTTAAATAAGAAATGCTCTTCGTTAGTATAGTTTTACCTTATCATTTATACAGATTAAAATAGTATAATTTCATTATCTAATGATGACTTTTGATGCTGGTTCTTTTGCTCTATCAAACCCATTCTTCAATAAAAATATCGTCATTGACATTTTCAAAGATTCAATTTGGTATTAGATATAGCCTATCATCAAGATACTTTTGGATGACTAACGTAGAACGTCAGTTAAGCTAAAAATCGGTCTCATTCTTTCATTTCATTTTATTGCGACAAGTATCACTCATGTGTGTTGGTGCTCTATTTCTCATTCACATAAATGAGACGGCTACTTATTAACAGATTCAGTGCTTGATACTGTGTAAGTAAAATGTGTATTTTGTAGCGCAAAAGAAGTTTCATTCCCAATTTAGTTATTGTTATTTGACACTGCATGAATGAGACGATCCGTAAAAATACAGGTTGGATAAATGATGAAGGGGCTTTTTGTTATCAATTCGCTATCCGGTGGAGGAGCTGAAAAGTATTCGCTAAACTAGTGGAGTTAGTAGATAAAGATACAGAGAAAAACTATCAATTTGATGTTGTGATTTTAGATCAGCAAGAAGAATTGTATGGATTCCCGACCGGTAGTTATCCATCGCCTAGGAAATTCTTGGGGTGTTTTGGGTCAAATTTTTCGTTATATTAATTTAGTAAGGAAAGTTAAACCTGACTTTGTACTCAGCTTTCTATTTCGGTCTAATTGGTATAACACGATCGGTTCAAAATTATTTGGCTATAAATCCTTATTGAGTGAGCGGGGAATACTAACGCTAGACTCACAGATCTTATATCAAAATCAAAAGAAATTGATAAAACTAGTGTTCAACTCTGGCGACGTTACGATTTGCGTATCAAGTGGAGTAGGGAGTTGTTTAGTCGAAAATTATAGTTTAAACCCCGACAAAATGGTCGTGTTGAATAATTTCTATAATTTACAAGATATAAAAAGCATCACAAGAAATAGCGATAGATGATAAAGGCTATATTCTTGCGATAGGCCGCTTAGTTAAGCTTAAAGGTTTTGATGATTTAATCGAAGCATATGCTGATTCTGGAATTGAAAGGGAGCTTTGGTTTTTAGGAGATGGACCTGAACTTAACAATTTGAAAACGATAGTTAAGCAACGAGGAGTTGAACACAAAGTGAGGTTTCTTGGCTTCATCAAGAACCCTTATCCCTACATGAAGAATGCGCATTGTTTCGCTCTAACGTCACATTTTGAAGGCTTTCCAAACGCTATGGTTGAGTCAATGTCGTTGGGTGTACCATCTATGGCGACCCTGACTGATGGACCAATTGATATCCTAAAACCTAAAGGTTCAGTTAACACTGGAACTTATCAGCTGACAGAGTATGGGATAGTCTTTAACGCGGGAGATAAGGCGGCAATTTCACGATCTTTGATAGATTTGGATGTGAAGAAAGATCTTTATTCTACTCTTTCTCACGCAGCATCTGAAAGAGCGAAATTTTATACAGAAGATAAATTTTACTCGTCGTTTAGTAAAATTCTTCAAGATAGAGTTTTAAGCAACCAACATGTTTGAAGTGATTAAAGTTATTGTGCTTTTCATAATATGTATATATGCATGTCGGTGGATGTACGTAGTTAGATGCTCGAAAGAAACTCGTTTAATATTTTGGGTAGTGTTTGTTCGATTTGTTTTAGCTTCTTTTCATTATGCTAGCTATGCAAAGCTAATCGGTCCATTTTCTTTAGTTTCTTTATATTCGATTGCCTTGGTTATATTCTTATTTGTGTATTTTATATTAAATGGGATAAGGATAAGAACTGACGCAAGTTTCTTCTGTATCGGAGGTGTATTATCTTTAATGCTGCTATCGGCAGTTATAAATAGTCACGTTGTCGCGTCTGTCGCTTCAATCGTAAAATGGCTTCTTTTACTTCAGTTGATTAATTTGGTTTTGTATGCACTAGAGAAAGATGGATGGAATAAAGTACTGCTTTCTATAGGGTTTGCATATTTGTACCCAATACTAATGTTGCTATTATCGATTTTTTTGTGTGTTTCAAAAGCGACAGAGAATGATGGTTCAACAAGTTATGTAGGTGGTTTTAGTCACGAGGCCGTGTTCTCTGTGATGATTTTCAGTGGCATGTCGATTTACTTGATTCGTTATTTTCTTAAGAATAATGCAAGGGGAGCGTTGTTCTGCCTCGGTATTACACTAATTTTGCTTTCGTTTATAAATTATCGAACAACAATTTTAGCATTTTGGGACTATGTGCGGTTGTGGGTTTGATGGTTTTGTTAACTTGTCATTACTATACAAAGTAATCTTGAGCGTTGGTGTTTCTTTGCTTTTTGTCATTTTGATAAGTTTCGATTTATCGATGGTCGCTGACAGATTTAACGAAATACCAGAAGTACTATCTATGTCCTCAAATTTTAAAGTATTTCCGAATATTTTAGTGTTGATGAGCGGCGTTATTTCTCTGGTAGAATTTATTTCTGGTCATTATATGTTTCGGAAGCGCTTGAAGGTACCACTCTTCAGGTTTTATTTGGCCATGGAATGGATTCTTGGAAGGTTTTTTGAAAATACGCACATAATACATTTGTGTCTTTTTTATGAGTTGGGATTTTTGGTGTAATTACACTTATTGCATTTTTATTGCTCTATTTGCTACTTCCTTAAAAGGAAGGAACGAGAGTTTGTCATACTTATTATGTGGACTGCTGTTTGCATTTTTTATTCTAAACATCGCGACAATGCCGTTGTGGCAAATTGAAGGTATTATATTTTTGTCAGTGTTGGTTTCAATGATCGAATTCAATCGAGTTGAAATTCATTCTGTTAATAGAGTTCGTAACGTTTTTGCAGAACACTGATGTGCATAGATCGATGAATCTGTAATTGCTTTGGTGTTTTTTCTCAGTGGTGAGGTTTACTGTTTCTTGTCTGGATTTAATCAATTTGGAAATTTTATATAAAGGGTTTGAGGGATATATGTTTAACATGGAAAGCACAAAAGTAGGTATTATAGGCCTAGGTTATGTTGGTTTACCTTTAGCAGTTGAATTTGGTAAGAAGTACCAAACCATCGGCTTTGATATAAATCCAAATCGAATAAATGAACTAAATCGTGGTCACGACAGTACGTTAGAATGTAGTGATAATGAATTGGCTGAAGCGTTATACTTAAAATACTCTTCGAAGCTAGAGGAACTAAAAAATTGCAACGTTTACATTGTTACAGTGCCAACCCCTATTGATTGTCACAAGCAGCCAGATCTCACTCCTCTAATTAAAGCCTCAAAGGCATTAGGTCAGATTATATCAAAAGGTGATGTTGTCATTTATGAGTCTACCGTTTATCCAGGTGCCACGGAAGACGATTGTATACCTATTATAGAAGAAGTGTCCGGACTCAAATTTAATCACGATTTTTACGCCGGATATTCACCAGAACGTATCAATCCAGGTGATAAAGATCATCGGGTTACTAGTATCTTAAGGTCACTAGTGGTTCAACTAGTGAAGTTGCAGAGTTCGTTGATAGGTTGTATTCCTCTATCATTACTGCGGGGACACATAAAGCCTCATCAATTAAGGTTGCCGAAGCTGCAAAAGTTATTGAGAACACACAACGTGACGTCAATATCGCTTTAATTAATGAGCTTTCTATTATTTTTAACAAGCTAAACATCGACACACTGGAAGTGCTTGAAGCCGCAGGTACAAAATGGAATTTTTTACCATTTCGTCCTGGATTAGTCGGTGGGCATTGTATTGGCGTTGACCCTTATTACCTGACACATAAAGCTCAGTCGGTCGGGTACTATCCTGAAATGATACTAGCAGGACGTCGTTTGAACGACGGAATGGGAAAGCATGTTGTCTCTGAATTAGTTAAGACGATGATAAAAAAACGCATTCAAGTTGAAAGTGCAAATGTATTGGTCATGGGATTAACATTTAAAGAAAACTGTCCGGATCTACGTAACACAAAAGTCGTTGATATTGTATCAGAACTCTCTGAATACAATATTAATGTTGATGTTTATGATCCTTGGTGTAGTGCTCAAGAATCTGTGGATGAGTACGGTATTGAGTTAAAAATGAAGCTTGATAACGGAAAATACGATGGAATTATTATGGCAGTAGCACATCATGAATTTAACGAGATGGGTGTCCAATCTATTCGTAATTTAGGTAAAAGAAATCACGTTATATATGACCTCAAGTACGTGCTACCAAAAGATCAAGTAGATATCAGACTTTAAACGAATAGAGAGAACTGGATTATGGATAGGTACGCACTAATTAAACGTTCGTTGCATGAAGATCCCAAGTTATGGTTAGTCACAGGCGTTGCTGGGTTTATTGGCTCAAATCTGCTTGAGACGCTACTCAAATTGGACCAGAGAGTGGTTGGGTTAGATAACTTTGAAACTGGCCATAAACATAATTTGTCAGAAGTTAAAGCGTTAGTTTCTGAAAAACAGTGGTCTCGTTTTCATTTTATCGAAGGGGACATTACAGATTACGCTGTCTGTAAAAATGCTGTCGAGGGTGTTGACTATGTGCTTCATCAAGCGGCACTTGGTTCGGTTCCGCGTTCGTTAGCTGACCCAATTAAAACTAATGCCGCGAATGTTACTGGTTTTCTGAATATGCTTACTGCATCGAAAGAAGCTAGTGTTAAGAGTTTTACTTATGCCGCGAGCAGTTCAACATACGGTGATCACCCTGCGCTGCCAAAAATAGAAGAAAATATAGGTAAGCCATTATCTCCTTATGCAGTTACCAAGTATGTGAATGAAATTTATGCAGATGTTTTTGCTCGGTCATATGGTTTTAAGGCAATAGGTCTACGTTATTTTAACGTATTTGGTAAGCGACAGGATCCCAATGGTGCGTATGCTGCCGTGATTCCAAAATGGACTTCAGCCATGATAAGTGGTGAGCAAGTGTTTATTAATGGCGATGGTGAAACAAGTCGTGATTTTTGTTTCATTGAAAATACGGTTCAGATGAATATCTTAGCGGCGACCGCCAGTGACGATGCCAAAAACCAAGTGTATAACGTCGCTGTTGGAGACAGAACTACTCTCAATCAACTCTATGATTCAATTAGCAGGGCATTATCTGAATATGGGGTTAGTGTTAGAGGGAAGCCTGCTTACAGAGATTTCAGAGCCGGTGACGTTCGTCATTCTCAAGCCGATATTACCAAAGCTCAGAACCTATTGGTTACGCGCCCGCCTATCATATTAATGACGGTATTCATGAGGCTATGCCTTGGTATGTTCGTTTTCTTTCTAAAGAAAGCTAAGCAGAGCTTTCAGGGATGATCGATTTAGAAGGAACTTTATATGGTTAAGCATACCATCGCCTTTATTGGTGGTCGTGGTCTATTTTCTAATTATGGCGGTGTTGAAAATGCAACCCGTGAAATAGCGAAAGAGTTTACGAACCATGAAAATATGACAGTGCTTGTGTATAGCGTGAAGGGAGAAAAAGATGAGGTTTTTACTTAACCAAATAACCTTCAACTTGTCGAAATTGCGAGAGGTATTTACCAGAAGTTTGGGCAGCACGGCTATATTTTAGCTTGTGTTTTCCACGCCTTTGTCACTAGACCTAAGGCTGTACTTGTTTTTGCTTCTGGCCCTTGTTTGTTTACTCCGTTGTTACGAATTGGGGGGATACGAGTTATTTCTAGCATCCGAGGTATGGACAGTGAACGAAATAAGTGGGGGCTAATTAGTCGCAGCATATTAAGGATGGGTGAATATTGCGCTTATAAATTTGCCAATCACTTTACCGCGAATAGTAAAAAAATTGTCGAGCATTTTTGTGAAAAACGACCCGATGGGCATTTTATTCCTAATGGCTGTCGAGCTATTTCAAATGTGACGCCCGAAGATCTGAATCACTACGGCGTGAAAGAGAATCAATTCCTACTCTTTGCTGCCCGGCTGGATCCCATCAAACGCCTCGATTTATTACTAGAAGTGCACAGCCAACTTCTAGAGTCTCAAAAGTTGCCATTGGTTATAGCGGGCGGTATGGCTCATTGCCAAGAGTACGAAAAGAAATTGATGCAGTATCAGTCTGATAAGGTGATTTTTCTAGGTCATATTAGTTCAAGTGAACTTGCGCCTTTGATGAAATATTGTCGAGCGTTTATTTTGCCCTCACTACTAGAAGGGATGTCGAATAGCCTGCTTTCAGCAATGGCAAATTCAAAAGCCATTATTGCTGCCGATATCGCAGAAAATCGCGATGTAGTTGAGTTGGATGATGCTGTTTTTGCTCCTGACAATGCAGAAGAACTCAAACACAGCTTGGTGAGAGTGAGCACAAATGAAGACTTTTGTGCGGAACTTGGTGAGAAACTCGGACAACTCGCTAAACAAAAGTACTCGTGGGCAGCGACAGCGAATAAGTTTTTGGTACTTACACATGAAGGCCTTTCTAAACAAGGTAATTTGAATAATGAAAGTTCGGGAATATGAACCGACATTTGGTGTTGTGATAACAAGCTACAACCGACCAGACTTTTTATTGTTAGCGCTGGAGAGCGTTGTTGCTCAATATACACTGGCACACGATATCGTTATTGTTGATGATTTCTCGGACTTTGATGTTAATGAGTTGCTCTCTGAATACTCATATTTGCCGTTAAAAATCGTTACTAAACCTCGTGGAAAAGGGGCGAGTCATTCGCGTAACCTCGGTTTACAAATTACAGACAGTGATTATGTTGCTTTTCTTGACGATGATGATGCGTTTCTTCCAAATCGTTTGTCACAAGCAAAACAATGTTTTAAAGAGCACCCTCATAGTGTCGCATGCTTGTCATCGTATCTATTTATGGATGGTAGCCAACGTAAAAAAGTCCCTGACAAAGGTTGGGTAGATCAAGCACTGTTGCGAGATGGTAATCCATATTGCGGTACATCTGGATTAGTTATGAAAACTAACTACGCGAGAACACATCAATTTGATGAGGAGGTACCTTCAGGAGAAGATTGGGAGTTGTATGCAAGATTAAGCCAAGGTGGAGGTTTTTTCTTCGATGATACGCCAACTTTTTTATACAGAACAGGTAGGCACGTTAGCAAAACCAACGCAAAAAAGAGTTTGCGTATAACTCAGGTTGAAAAAAGGTTTGTTGCAGCTAAAAAACAACGTAGATGGCTTGGTGAAGACAAATATAAGCAGAGGATTGCAAAACAAATTCTTGGTGATTTAGGAACAAAAAAACATGTCTGGAGTTGGATTAGTTATTCATTCGGTCAAGTCGGCTTTTCGACGACATTAAGGGTTCTTTGCCAAATTACAACCCAAAAAATTTCGAACGCAGTAGCTTAACGGAAGGACAATATATGCGATGAAAGGGCTACTTTGGGTGTTGTTTGAAAAAGTTGGTTTGGCGACCCTGTCAATGATGGTGGCGTTTTGGTATGCGATATTGCTTGGTCCCGAAGGATTTGGCATTGCCGCTATGTTTCTGGCAACGACGTTATTGGTTGCTGCTGTTCAGAACAATATCCAAAATAATCCATTGCTAGCGACGAAAGAAGAGTTTTCAGTAGCTATGGCGGCCAGTCTCAAGGGGTGGATGCTTATTTCACTTCTCACTGGTTTTTTACTCTACCTTATTTTGATTCTTTATTGGGGCAATGATTACACCTTACTTATTGTGATTTGTGTATTACATATTCCGATATCATCGGTATCTAAGGTACTGCTATCGGAATTGTTGCGAGAGCAACAATACAAAACCATCGCCTTACGTTCGATTTTAGGCAAACTTCTTGGTGTTGTTGTTGGCATTGCCCTTGCGTTTCAAGGGCAAGTTAAGCTTGCTATTTTAGTGCAAAGCTTAGTGGACTTAAGTGTGCAGTTAATAGTAATGGCTATTCGCTCACAGTGTTTCTCGATCAAAATGTTTTTTAGGCGATTTGATGCCCAAGAGCGGCATCTTTTCTATCAGCTGGTCATCGAGGGGTTACCTTCAGGCTTGAATGTGATTGATTCAGGTTTCAAAACTCGAGGCGTAGTGATTCTTCTAGGTATATTGATAGGTCCTTATGCTTCAGGAGTATTTTCTCTAGCGATGAAACTGGTGGATGTACCGAGAACCATGATAGGTTTTGGGTTAACCACTTGGGCAATAGGAAAAATGAGGGCTGCTTCAGAAAACAAACAGGCTCTTTGTTCCGTGTATGTTTCTGCTAGCTACGTTAGTGCGCTAATTTTAACGCCAGCTTACTTGGGAATGGTAGCGGTATCATTTCCTTTGCTCAACGAATTCTTCGGATCTGAATGGAATGAAGCAGCATATGTAACAAATTGGATTTGCATCTACTATCTGCTTCAGTCAATTCAATTACTTGTGCCCCAATTGCTTGTTATTTCTCAAAGAACCCACAAAACCGTTACTGCCACAATGTTATCAACGACGATGATGCTGATAGGTGGGTATATTTTAGTTCCTTTGATAGGTATGAATGGAATTGTTCTTGCTATGTTTATTTCTCTAATCCCTATGTTTTATAAGCAAGAGAAGGAAATAAAAGAAATTTTAGGGTTAGCTCTTTGTTTATGATTAAATCAACATTTTCTTTGCTGTTTGCTTCTATTTTGATGTCTGTCGTGGTGTTGGTTTTAATGTTATTTTTCAATGGGTTAATTTGTATATTTTGATTTTAATTGGAGCTTTGTTCTATTTGTTGTTATTACTGTTATTTTATTGTTTTGGATTGATAAACAAAAGTTCACTAAAAACTGCAATGGATATGTAGTGTTACTAATTGATTAAGCAAGTAAAGTTAGAACTGTATTCGGAGGGAGTGTGCACAAAAATAGGTTGGTAGAGTTAGATGCTCTAAGAGGAATAGCGGCCCTTTCAGTCGTGTTATATCATTTTTTCTATCGATATGATGAAATTTATGGGCATAAGAATCTATCTGTCGATTGGAGCTTTTCAGGCAATTTGGCGTTCACTTGTTTTTATAGTGAGTGGTTTTGTTATTTATTGGACAATAAATCGTATCGAACGCCCAATGGATTTTGTTGTGTCACGTTTTTCACGACTATATCCAACATATTGGGTGGCTGTATTGACTACATTCATAATTGTGTACTGTTTTGGCTTGAAGGGGCGAGAAGTCTCATTTGAACATGCTCTCTATAACATTTTGATGTTTCAAGAAATGCTTCGTATTCCACACGTAGATGGAGTGTATTGGACATTAACTGTAGAGCTTATCTTTTACTTCTGGGTTTTCTTGCTATTTGTCATATCAAAGTTGGAGTACATAGAGGGGATTTGTACATCGGTTATTTTTATCTCCGTACTCAATACGTTAGAAGTGGTATCTGTACCAATAGTAATGTATAAACTGTTTTTGATGGAGTATTTGCCACTATTTTTAGCAGGCATTTGCTTCTATAAAATAATCAACGAAGAAAATTTTAGTATTAAAACACGAGTCACATTGCTTTTTCTTTTATGGCATTGTGTGTAATTCATTCTTTAGAATACTCGATAATATTCATTTTATTTACGCTACGTTCTATCTCGCGATATCCAATCGATTAAGGTTTGTTAAATTAAAACCTTTGTTTTTCTTGGTAGTATTTCTTATTCATTGTATTTGTTACATCAAAATATTGGTTATGTGGTTATCAATGAAAGTTATGAAATTGGAATTCCACCTTTGGTTGGTGTCATTTTAGCTCTTGCAGTTAGTATTGGCCTATCGACGCTGTCTGTAATTTTTGTGGAAAGACCATCGCTACAGTATATTAGAAGTAAATATAAAAATAGTGTGAACTTACAAAAGCTAGCAACGAAATTTCAAATGTAATTCTAAGTGAGTACGTCCTTTGTGAAAGTTTTAAATGACGATATAGTTTAGTATCTTATTGCGACGGCATTGAGTTGATATTGCTATCAAACCATTTAAAACTCGCTGCAAAAGAAAAGTCGACCTCGACGTTAACACCCTCGATCCAGCGTGTTTTTTCTAGTGGCTCGTTAAAACTTAAAGTTACTTTCAAGTATGCGGCTTGGCCTTCAAAAGGGCTTTGCAGTTCAGTCGGGAGTTTATTGACGACTTCTACGGGGCGAGAAACTTGAGCGGAGAAAACAGCACCGTCAGGAAAAATGATTCTAGCACTTGTGCCTAATTGGCTATATTTGAGATGTTTGGGATTTAAAAAGGCCGTTACCTCTGGAGTGATGTTTCTCGCGAGGGTTACTAAGGGGTAGTTATCAGTAACTCTTTGTCCTTCATGCACGTGAATGTCTAGTACTCGTCCGGTAAATGGTGCGAGATAAGTCAAGTTGTCTTGCTGTACTTTTTTCACTACCAATTCTTGCATTAACGACCTTTGCGCTTGGGAAATTGGTCCTGCTAAGTTAACTTGTTTACGTTCGGTTTGTGCATCTAAGTAGGCAATTTTTTGTTCGCTTAATTGTGTATTTAGCCCATTGCTAACATTGATTATTGCAGCATAGTCGGCGTCAGAAACGAGCCCTTTGCGGCGGTTTTCGTCATATTTCTTCTGGATTTGCGTAACCCGGTATAAGCTCGCTTTCGTTTCTGCGATCATGGTTTGATAGAGCGCATTGGTATTGTCATCAACATTACCTTTTAGCTTTTCAATTTCTTGGTTGAGATAAGTAATTTCGGCATTCAAGGCCGGATCGCTTAATAGTAGCAATGATTCGTCGGTGTTTACCTCGGTTCCGACTTGTGTGGATATTTGCCCAACATTTGCGGCTTGGGTTGAAGTTAGAGTGATAGGGTATGAAGTGACAATTCCAGGCGCAGTGACCAGTAATTTTGATTGAAATAAGTAGTAAGCCATAAAGATAATTGGGCTGATCACTAACAGCAATATTAGATACCATCGAATACGATAACCGCCACGCTTAGCCTGCCCATATACGACTTTCATGCCATTCTCTGATTGAGGTTTGTTTTTCTTATCAAGATGAAAATTCACTTTCATGTTAGAACTTTTTACCTCGCTTCAGTACCCACCATGGAGCCATTGTCGATTCTTCATGCCCGCGTCTGAATACTTCGTTAACCATAGAAAACGCGGTAACCAAACGCATAAAAAACTGGTATATCGGATAGAGTAATAACCAAGGGACATACGCCAAGTCATCGTTTTTTCGTTCGGAGACGAGAGCAATGTATACCGTGAACATCACTGCAGAGATGAATAGATACACGACATAAAGTAGCATCATCAACGAGAGCACAAGCGTGAACGGATAACTGACAAATAAGTATAGAGTAAATAGAATGACTAGAATCGGCAGTAGCACGTTTTGTAAAACGCCATAAGTAATAACGAATATGAAGTTCCCCCAGCCAAGCAGAGCAGAAGTGAGTCCTTCATTATGCTTTCTTAGAAACAAGAACAACAGGTCTCCATCCCACCGTAACCTTTGAAGCAGTAGTCCTTTGAGAGTGTCTGGGACATCGGTGTGGCCGATCGCATGAGGCGCAAAAGCCAACTTGTAATTAGGATAGCGGCGTTTGTATTGCTTTAAACGCATTGTGAGGTCGAGATCCTCTGCGGTGTGCGTATCCCAACCACCAACTTGTCTTAGTAAATGTGTTCTAAATGCGCCAAAAGCCCCCGAAATATTGTTTAGTACTCCCCAATTTGCCATCCCCGTCTTACCTGCTTGCATTGAAAGCATGTATTCAAGTGACTGCATTTTGGTCAGGAGATTCGCGTTGTGGTTACGTACTCGTAACGCGCCACCGCTAGCTAACACATTGGTGTCAACAAACTGCTCCATCATGGTTATTGCCATATCGTTGTCAAATGATGTGTCACCATCAACGTTTATGATGATTTCACCGCTTGCAGCGGATAAGCCAGCGTTGAGTGTCGATACACGTCCCCCGCGCTGCCATTTCGGGAGCACACGTACCGTTCTGTTTCTTCGATTGCGATGGCGTTTTTCACCGTCTCGCGCGGCTTGATAGGTATTGAGGTTTTGTACGGCACCATCAACCACGGCGATGATTTCAATCTTGGCGGGATAGATTTGCTCTGCAAGCGTATCGATGGTAATACCGATAGCGTCTCCCTCACCATAACAGGTAATCACGAAACTGATCGTAGGATAATGAGTTTGATGAGGTTTCACGGTGGAATACGACCAGCGAAAAATACCAGTGAGTACGAGTATGTACAGTGGAGCTTCAATTACTATCATCATTGGGAAAAGTAATATCCATAGATCGCCGTGATGCCAAAGCATAGCTCTTAGAGCATCAAATAATATAAGGCTATCTTGAAGCATAAATTTCACTTATTTTTTGGTAAACCATGAAGTAATGTCGTCATTCATACTTTCATCCGGTAAATCCCATGCATAGGCGTTTAGCTCAAAGTCCTCCTCCTCGATTAACTCGCAGATTTCACTAAATTTTTCCATTAACACTGATAGGCTTGATTGGTGAGTATACGGCATGAGCACTAAGAGAATGTCGCTCTTATATTGGCAGCATAGGTCGGTATTTCTTAACACGCTCCCAAGACGCTCGGTCAACTGATCGACTAATGAAAATAAACAACCATCGCCATGATGTAATGCATATTCGTTGAAAGAGGGCAGGTGAAGGCATAACAGCATGTGAGGGGTATGATGACGAATCGATACTTTATTTAACCAACTGACTAAACTTTCAAAAAAGGGGGCTTCGACTTTGCCTTTTAAGGAAAGCTCAGGCGTCCCAATGGATGCGCCATGAACATAATTGTATTCACCTAACTCTCCGAGCTTGTATTGATGGAGTTTGCGGATAACAAGGTCTTCGATTCGATTAGATTGTTCACAACTCATACACCTACTAATTGTTGTCGCTTCAACAAAGAGCGAAGAGCAATGATTGCATTTATGATTCTCTAAAGGTCGATCATAGTCCACGCCGATATGCCGAAGTTGCGTCAGGCATTTTGGGCACTCAAGTTTACTTTGCCTCTGAAAGCTAGATTGATCGCCCACATAGCCACAGGTAAAACAATGTAAAGAGCTCTGAGATTCAATATCAATGTTATGGCAGTTTGGGCATACATCCACGTAATTTAAATGAGCACTAGTGCAATTAGCGCAGATGCGGATGCGGTCAATTAACGCCTCTGACTCTAACATTCCTCTTTGGCTTTGGGAAAGCGCATATCGGTACGAAGAATAAAGGTCCAGAATAAGCAATTCGATTATTGGATAAGAATAAATAGTATGCGCAGCAAGGTCTTGAAACGGTTTAAGTGACCTTGTTTTGCTGATACCAAGCCAACCAATTAAAGGATCAATTAAAGGGATTTGTTTAATTAACTGAAGTCTACGTTGCATAGCTTGCCAAGAATTGATCGCCAATTGTTCGTCAAAAACACCATCAGTGACGGCTTGTGAATAATTGGAATCAACCACCGTGTAGACAGCCCACGCCCAACGAAGCGGTTGTTGATAGAATTCCTGAAGCACTTGTTTGAGTTCATCGTCATCTCTACAGTTGAAGCAAATTACCCCACTCGTTATAAGAGAAATTTCATTTAACTCATTAATCTGCAAAACCTTAACACTGGTTTTCACGTTCGTCTTGCTTCCAAACCAATAGATGTGAGTTAGACTTTCAGACATTGAAACCTCATCAAAACTGGCTCTGAGCCTCAACCTTAATTATTCATTGTTGTTAGGTGCAACGTCGCTTACACAGCCAGAAAAATTAAAAAACACTACTAAATGGAATAGCACAAAATGTTCACGATAGAGTCTCATAAATGATAATCGAGGATGGGGATGTAACGGGTAGGCGCATGTCGTTGAATCATCAAGATGACTGTGAAGATAGAGCTATATATCTGAGTTTTAGTCGGATTTATGGGTTTTTGTGAGTTATTGTTTCGGCACTAAACAATGTCTACTCATTCTTAATGTGGTTCGTTAAAATAACAGTGAGAATTAAAACGATGTAAGCATCAATGCTAAGGAACCATAGATGGGTAAAGTGATCGACAAGTTGGCGTGGATTTTAGTAAAAGACGGTCAATTTTTGGCAGTACGTTCTGAGGGGAAATCACTATTTTATTTACCTGGTGGAAAACGAGAAAGTGGTGAGAGTGATCAGCAAGCATTAATTCGTGAGATTAGAGAGGAGTTGAGTGTAGACTTAATTCCTGAGTCAATTGTGTATGCAGAAACCTTTATTGCACCGGCTGACGGTAAAGCAGAGGAGTATGCGTGAAATTGACGTGCTATTTTGCGCACTACCAAGGAAACCTGCGCCCAGATGCAGAGATTGAAGAGTTGCGCTTTATCGGTAAAAGACGCAGCAGTATGCTCTTTGGCTGCGCTAGAAGTTCTAAATTGGCTCATGCGCTCTAACTAAAAGGGCAAATGCCTTGAGCACTTCAGAAGGCAATACCAAGGCTCAGCATCAATGGAATATCGAGTCCATCATTAGGTTTGTCTAGATTTGCATTACTAAAATGGCGATATAGCAGCCTAAGTTGATATTTTTCCTTTATCTAGATAGACCCCAGCCCCAACTTGCGCTTGGAATACAAACTTTGAGGGCTTGCTCGCGCTCGCCCAAATTTTCATGATTTAAATAGGTTGGCCTAGCGCCCGAGCATGGAAAAACCAGACTTTGTCGAATTGGTTGGTAAAAGGCGTAGCTCAGAAACAGCGAAATAGCCGTGATATTGCTGTTTCCTGTTGCGAATTGGTGTAAATGCGTGTCACCCCGTGCCGATACCAGCCATTGCTGGTTACTGCGTTTATGGTCAT
Source organism: Vibrio taketomensis (assembly GCF_009938165.1). NCBI lineage: Bacteria > Pseudomonadati > Pseudomonadota > Gammaproteobacteria > Vibrionales > Vibrionaceae > Vibrio > Vibrio taketomensis. The sequence continues at coordinate 719,354 of NZ_AP019650.1, read as the reverse complement.
ATAACATTGCATCCAAGAACCATCCGGTATTTCATCATCAGTCCCAAATTGAGGTCCTCCAAAACCAGCTAACAGTTCAAATGCGTACGCGTTCCAGGAACAGAGTGACGTCATTAACAGGCAATGAGCAATAGTTCGGCGAATTGGCATCACTGAATTTTCCGACAATGGATCAACGAGTGTCCTAATCCGATGTGGTCTTCGATGGAAACAACGTGCAATCCGGCTTTTTCGATCAATGGTAAGAAATCGTAACTCATATAGAATCGAGAATTGCCATTAGCAATGGCGGTAAAGTATAAGCTTGTACCATTCAATGTATAGCAGCAGATTCGAAGTCTTGTCTGTCTGGAAATAGTTCTAAAATGTGAACATCTGAGCTGTCCTTCATTGCAGCACAGACTCTCGATAAAATACTGACTATTTCAATTTCACTAAAGCAATCGAGGAATTGGCTCATCCAATAAATATCATGATTGTTAGGTAGCTCAGTATCTATTTTGAGCAAATTACATGGATGAGTACTGACTCTGTCTTGTAAATTTTGGTCACAGATATTTTGATATGCGATGTCTAATTGCTGTGGCAGATCGACCATAGTGACATTGATGTTTGGGTTAAATTCACAGCACTTTAGCGTCCATTTGCCAGTATTCGCACCAATATCGCAGATTGAATCACCATGCCCAGAGAATACTTTGTCCAGAATGACAGAAACTACGATCTGAATAATAGTGGTCAAAATTAAACCAACTTGCTTTCTCTTGATCATCAAGTTGAGAGAGCCCTTCATAAACAGTGGCCCAATTGCTCAGCGTCTTTAAACCCGCAGGCCGTTTTCAAGAATGGATTCGCTTAGATGCGCTAAACCGCGATAACAAATATCTGCAACAAAATCCATGTTTACTCTTGTCATCGCATCGTGATTGACGAATTACCAATTTAGTGATTTTGTAGTGATTATGTTCGCCAATAACAAACCCAGCAGAAAGCCCATATCAAGCAGAACTTTGATGCCATAAACATCTATCTGTAATGTCTCAGCAATATTTTCGGCCGTCGTACCATCTTTTTGTATCGGTTTAATGCTTCTAATATGCCTAAGTCACGCAGTGATTTTGCAGCGTGAAATACCACAGGAGAGAAAGACAAGCGTTGCGCTTCTTCCTTAGCTTACACAGTGACAATGAGTCTAATTTATAAAATCCATTTCTGATATAATTTAGCTAATTGAAAAACGATAAATAGCGTATTTTAAAATTGACTAAACCTAATTATATCTCTTTGGTATGAGTCGACAAATAATCATAGATTTACCAGTGATTATTGACTGAAAACATATTATTAGATGTGGCGCAAGAACTGGAAACTAAATTGCATAAAAGATGTGTAAGCCCAAATCACTTTGCCTAAAAAATCTAATTATTATAGGATCTGCTCACGGCTAAAAGGAATGGCGTAGAATTAGTATGGAAGTAAATGTTGATTGGACTGTTAGTCCAAACTCAGCATCAAGATTTGCGTATTTGGGGGCAAACAAGAGTTTTGCTCTTGTAATGAAGTACCAAATCAATCTTTAGAAGAAGCAGCTCTCTTAGTAAAGAGGTGTTATCTCTTTCTGGATTTGTCACGTCATCTAACGTTGACTATATTGTTTTCGCCACTCGCCATGGTGAGTTAGAAAGAACTCATAAGCTGTTGTGTTCATTGGCGAAAAGCAAGAGTTATCACCAACACAATTCGCTCAGTCTGTTCCATAGCACTGCTGCAGGGCTATTGACGATTGCTAATCAACTCCCAGTTCCTTTTACCACCATAAGCGCTGTTGAAGATACGTTTGCCATGGCGCTTATTGAGCTTTGGTTCATCTGCACAATAACCCCAAATCAGAAGTGTGTGTGATATATGCCGATGAATGTGTGCCAGAGGAACTGCAACATTTGTCGGCGAACAAAGTCAATGTGCAATAGCACTCAAGATTCGCCGTGGTAGCACCTACTCATTAAAGATTGATAATCATAATAATTGTGAAGGTAAGCTAGGGAATGTCGAGAATATCAAGGCATTGATTTATGGGTTGGCGAAAGATAAATCTTTCAGTGTTTGTGGTAAAACGATAGAAATAACATGGACGTTTCGATAAAACTTAAAAACACTTTAGACAAATAGGCTTTGGGATATCGTTCACGTTATTTGGTGTGGGCGGATTGATATTGTCATATATTGTATTTCCTCTGATTTTTATTTTAGTTAGAAGCAAAAGCAGCGTGAAAATACATGTCAGTGGTGGATATCCCTTTGTTTTGAGTTTTTGTGGGATTTATGAATTTTATTGGTGTTCTATCAATATCGGTTCATAACAAGCAACATTTTCCTCAGGTGAGGGGCGTTGGTTGTCGCTAATCATCCAACATTGGTAGATGTAGTGATCATCATTTCTCAACTGCGTCAATGTGACTGTATTGTCAAAGCATCACTGTGGAAAATCCGTTTACGCGGCATGTTATTCAAATGGCGGGATATATTCGCAATGACCATCCAATGATTCTAGAGATATGTGGAAAAAATTGCTAGTGGTCGTAAGTTGCTGGTTTTCCCAGAAGGGACAAGGACGGAGCCTAATCAAAGATTAAATGCCAGCGTGGTGCGGCCCAACTCGCGCTTAGATGTCAGGCTACGATACAACGGGTACTCATTACCAGTCGGCCAGCCGCGCTCTACAAAGGGATTGCATGGTATCAGGTACCAGAGAGACAACCTAAAATTGATGTTCATGTACTACCACCCGAATCTATTGAGCACATATTGAATCAATCACGTTCTGTACCAATAGCCGCCAGAAAGCTCACTAAATATTTTGATAGCGCATTGGAACCAAGTAAGGCATTTGCATTAAATAATATTGAGGATTACGCAGTTGAACACTTTAGAAAACAAAATTAAGCGTGATCATTGACTCTTTGAATCTTGAGGATTTGACCGTTGAAGATATCGATTCAGAGGAGTCATTGTTTGATGATGCTGAAGGGCTCAATCTTGATTCGATTGATGCTCTTGAACTGGGGCTTGCGATTAAACAAGAGTTTGGGATTGTTATCAATGGCGATGACCCAAATGCCAGAGAGTACTTTCGTTCAGTTAGCTCATTGAGCAATTTTATTCAGGTGCAAACAGCATAGCAGGGGTCATGTATGGACAAGAAAAGGTATTTGAGCTAATTAAAGAGGCGATGGTTGAGTTGTTCGAGTTAGACCCGAGCAGTATCACGCTTGAAGCACATATAGCAGATGACCTAGAGCTGGATAGTATTGATGCCGTTGATTTGATTGTTCATTTGCAGCAACAGACAAAATCAAGATTAAGCCAGAGGAATTTAAAGCGGTCAAAACTGTTGACGATATCGTCTCAGTGGTTGTGGCATTGCTAGAGCCACAAGAAGGTTAAGTTAAATGAAAGTCTTGCGGCTGATTATATTGGTCGTCACTTTGTGCTATCCCTTCATTATCTACTGGGGCATAAAGTCCGGTTATATTCGGCCCATTGCTATCACAATGGTGTTGTTGCTGAGCGCTAAACTGGTCCAGCAACGAAAATGCAGTATGTTGTCTATAAACGAATGGGTACCGCATACTTTCGGCATTGGGCTTTTACTTTATGCAGTCATGGTCAACGACGCAACGGGCTTACTGTTTTATCCGGTGATGATGAACTTAGTCTTGCTATTGACGTTCCTTCCTCTTGTCTTTGGGGTGAGCCAATTATTACGCGTATAGCGAAACTCAGGGAAGAATTAGATGAAGCCGGGCTAATTTACACCCTGAGATTAACAATGATCTGGAGTGTTTTTGTGGTCAATGGTTTGATAGCGGCGATAACCACCCAATTAAGTTATGAAATATGGACGTTATACAACGGCCTAATTAGCTATGGGTTAATTGGATTATTGCTTAGCAGTGAATGGATTTATCGTAAAGGAAGTTGGGCTAGTTGTTATGTGCTCAGGTATACATCAGTTATTGTTTGCTTCAGATGAAGAGCGAGTTCTTGCATACGATCAAAGTACCGTGAAGACGGTTCGGATCTTAAATGGGAAGTGGCCGCTTTGCATTCACGCTGTGAGCAATCCACTTCCACACATATCGTGATTGCGTGCCGAGATCCTTGGTTTCACCTAGTTGCTTTGCTCGCTACCCATCAAGCAGAAAAGGTTGCGGTATTCCCCAATAATTTTGCACAGGTGACGCTGCGAGATCTGCAGTTAAGTGCAACGCTATTATCTGATGATGCCAACCTCAACCCTGATATCCTAGTTCCTTCTCAATGGCTATCCGGTTTCGTTAATTTTACGCCAAAGCCATTGCAAGCGAATGCGTGTCAGATTGAGCTCTATACTTCAGGCTCGACAGGTAAACCCAAAAGATCCCAAAACATTAGCTCTATTTGAACTTGAAGCTTTGGACTTAGAGGCTGAATTGAGTTCAGAAAGTGAAATTACTAAGTTTATTGGTAGCGTTAGTCATTATCACATCTATGGTTTTGTTCTTGTTGATTTGGCCGTTATTGAGTCTGCGTCGATTCGACCGCCGACAAATAAAAATGCCTGAAGATGTGAATCGGTTGGTGGATGAGAATACAGCGTTAGTCGCAAGCCCAATTTTTTAGATTTTTGGTCAGTGAGAACATCCAATTTTCCGCGGCAGAAGTGTTTAGTTCGGGGGCCACTTTCGCTGCAAACGGCTTTGTAATTCGGCCCTTAGTCGGAATTATTCCTCTGGAAATCTATGGGAGCTCCGAAACCGGGGAATTGGTACACGTAGGCAAAGTGAGCAAGGTGTGGCTTGGAAGTTATTTACTTCATTGAGTTATTCGATTGACGATGGTTGCATGGTAATTCGCTCTCCATATATCGAGGTTGATGGTGATTATTATACAGATGATCGAATAGAGGCCGTCGATGAACAGCATTTTCAATTGTTAGGAAGAAGAGACCGAATCGTCAAATTGGCAGAGAAACGAGTCTCTTTGACAGAGATTGAGCAAGTCGCAGAGACACTACCACAAGTTGAACAAGTGGTCGCAGTTGTCACTCAAGCAGGTACAAGGCAAGTGGTGAATCTAGCCGTTGTATTAGCCCTAATATGGGCGGTAAAACAACTGAAAATCAATCACTCGCTATGTGGAGGGAAGTCCGTGGTCATCTTGCTCAGCACATTGAATCTATTGCTTTGCCACGAAAGGTCCGTGTAGTCGATAGCATTCCTCGCAACGCTCAAGGAAAAATGGATTACCAAAACTGCAGGAGTTATTTGAGTAGTATGATTCGTCAGTTGCCGTTAGTAACACAAGTGACAAGAGATGAGCAAATTTGCACACTCTCTATGTTAATTCAACCCACGTTAAAATATTTTCGCGGGCATTTTGATGAATTCCCGATCCTACCAGGGGTTGTTCAGTTAGATTGGGCACTTCATTACGCACAAGATGTGTTTGAACAAAGTTTCGAGCTTTGTGGCATGGAAGTTGTTAAATATCAGTGCCCAATATCACCGAATACCGAATTGTTATTAGAACTCGTATGGTATCGGGAGCTAAACAAGTTGAGTTTTCGCTATTTTGATTCACAGGTGAGTTACTCACAAGGAAAGGTGAAGCTAAAATGAAATGCGCTTTCTTGATCCCTTGCTATAACCACGGTTACGCACTTCGAACTGTTGTCTCCTCTTTGATTCAATATCAATTGCCGATATTGATAGTTAATGATGGTAGCGATCAAGAAACGACGTCGATTATTGATGATATCACTCATGAATATGTCTTGGTTGAGCAATTAGCACTTAAGACCAACTCGGTAAGCGGTGCAGTCATGAGTGGAATAAAGCAACTTCATCAACAAGCCTTTACTCATGCACTGCAAGTAGATTCTGATGGTCAACATGATCTTGAAGCCATTCTAATTTACAGTGCTGCCAAACGCCATCCACAAAACTGATATCGGGTAAACCGGTATATAGTGATTCAGTACCGAAAGCGCGCTTGTATGGTCGGTATGCAACCCATTTGTCGGTCTGGTTAGAAACCTTATCATTGCAGATTCAAGATTCGATGATTGGCTTTCGTGTCTATCCGCTTGCACCTTGTTATCAACTCTTTGAGCGATGTTCATTGGGTACCCGTATGGACTTTGATATCGAGGTGCTCGTACGCCTTTATTGGCAGGGCGTGGATATTGAATATATTCCAGTCAATGTGTATTACCCTGAAGGAGGGGTCAGCCACTTTTCAGCCTTCAGAGATAACGTAAGGATCAGTTGGCTACATACGCGACTAATTGTTTCAATGCTACTTAAGATTCCTAGATTAATTGCCAGAAACATCAATAGGCATGTTCATTGGTCTCGTCGCAGTGAGAATGGCACGGTACTTGGCATTAAGACTTTACTGTTTGCCTATAAATACCTTGGCAGAGATTTTTCAAACTATTGCTCTATCCGGTTATCGCTTATTACTATTTATTTGACCGACGGGCTCGCCACGCTTCTCAGCAGTTTCAAAAGCAGTCTCTTCACATAAACAAGTCCCAGTAGAGAACAGCTATCGTCATTTGTACAGTTTTGGCGTGTCGATGATCGATAAACTCGGTGCGTGGATGGGCAGTACAGTAAAGAGCAAATTGTCATCAACGATGAAGCCCTATTTAAACATGCAGTCAATCAATCTCAAGGCAGCGTAATTATTGGTAGTCATTTAGGGAACTTAGAAGCGTGTAGAGCCCTCAGCCGACATCATGCAGGCCTTAAAATCAACGCCATCGTCTTTACTCAGCATGCTGAAAAGTTCAATCAGGTGATGGAATCGGTCAATAGCGACAGTACGCTTAATCTAATTCAAGTCACTGATCTGGGGCCCGATGTTGCGATTTTACTGAAACAAAACTGGCGCAAGGCGAGTGGGTTGTGATTGTTGGTGACCGAACCCAGTATCAAATAATGGACGTGTAGTTTGAGTGATTTTTTAGGTTCTCCAGCACCATTCCCTCTGGACCTTTCATTCTCGCATCGGTACTGCAGCATCCCACTTACGTTATGTTTGGCTTTAGTGAGCAAAAGCAAGTCAGTGTTTATCTAGAAGAACTGCAGTTGCAGGCGCTACCGCGAAAACAGCGCGCACAAGCATTACAGAATAATGTCGATATGTACGCATCAAGGTTGGAGCACTATGCCTCAATTTCCGTTGCAATGGTTTAACTTTTACGATTTTTGGAAACTAAACGATGAGTGATTTGCAGACGATTGTATTTGGTAAGCAGTCAATAACAATTGAGGATGTCAATGCTCTGGCGTTAAGACAGGCGAACGTCAAGCTCAATGATACCCCAGACTATATAGATTCTATTGAAAAGTCTGTGGCATTTCTCGAACGTCTATTAAAGAGGATGGCGATATCTACGGCGTCACTACAGGATATGGTGACAGTTGTAGCATTAAAATTCCTTCACATTTAGTTGAAGCTCTACCATTGCAGTTAACGCGTTTTCACGGTTGTGGCCTTGGTAAATTCTTTAACCAACAGGAGTCGCGAGCGATAATTGCTGCCCGTTTAGCATCGTTAGCAATTGGAAAGTCGGAGTTTCAGGTGAACTGTTGTCTGGATTGGTGCATCTGTTGAATTATGATGTTACCTAGAATTCCGGAAGAAGGATCTGTCGGCGCTTCTGGTGATTTAACTCCTCTTTCTTATTTGGCGGCGGCACTGATTGGTGAACGTGAAGTGATGCACAATGGTGAGGTAGTCTCGTCATTGCAAGCTCTACAGCTAACAGGTATGAAGCCGATTGTGCTACGCCCTAAAGAGGGCTTAGCACTGATGAATGGTACGGCTGTGATGACAGCGCTTGCTTGCATTAACTGGTCTCGAGCCAATTATATTGCGGAAATGGCGACTCGAATTACCGCGATGACGACATTGGCGATGCAGGGTAATGCTTTTCACTATGATGAGCGCTTACATGTTGTAAAACCTCATCCAGGGCAAATGCTGTGCCAAGCGTTTAAGAGATTTAGCAGCAACTAAACCCCACGCAACTCCGAGCGTCTTCAAGACCGATATTCTTTGCGTTGCGCTCCTCACGTTATTGGCGTGTTACAAGATACACTGACTTGGGCTAGACAACTGATTGAGATTGAACTCAATTCAGCCAATGATAATCCAATTATTGATGCTGATAACGAGATGGTATTGCATGGCGGTCATTTTACGGTGGTCATATTGCTATGGCAATGGACAGCGTGAAAACCGCGGTGGCGAATGTTGCTGATTTATTGGACCGTCAGTTGGCTCAGTGTGACTATAAATTTAACAATGGCTTGCCCTATAACCTTACCGGTGGGCGGATGACATCATTGCCATCTGTCATGGTTTTAAAGCGGTACAAATTGGCGCATCTGCTTGGACCGCTGAAGCTCTAAAAATACTATGCCGGCGTCGGTGTTTTCGCGATCAACAGAGAGCCACAACCAAGATAAAGTGAGTATGGGCACCATAGCCTCCCGAGATTGCCGAAGAGTGATTGAGTTAACAGAGCAAGTGACAGCAGCCTGTTTATTCGCGTCTGTTCAAGGGATTGAGTTGCGTGAAGACAAGGGCAACTCGAGCCAGCATCAATGAGTGACGCCATCAAACAAACGATAAAAGAAGTACGAGAGTTCTCGCCATTTCTTACCTCTGATCGTCCTTTAGACAATGAGTTGCGACAATGTGTAACGATGATAGCAGAACATAAATTTACAGGTTATTCCCATGATTAGTGCCAATGCGTTCGTAACAGTAGCATTTCAAGATTGCGATCAATGCAAGTCGTATGGCATGGAAATTATTATCGTTATCTTGAAGAAGCGCGCCGTGCGTTATTAGATAAGATTGATTTTCCCTATATTGAAATGAAGCGCCTAGGTTATGCTTTTCCAGTTGTTGATACGAGAATGAAATATGTTTCTCCTGCCCAACATGCACACAAATTGGAAGTAACCGCGACATTAGTTGAATGGGAGAATCGCTTAAAAATAGATTTTGTGATTTTTAATCATGATACCAACAAAATTTGTGTTAAAGCCTACACGATTCAATGTGCTGTTGAGCTGGAAACCAATGAAATGTTGTATGCGTCTCCGAGGCGTTTATTAGAAAAGGTTGAAGCATGCGTAGAATAACGTTGATGTTCATTCTCTATTCATTGGGTGTAACGTTGTGCTTTGCACAATCACGTGATGATGACTTTAGCAAGCTGTTACAACAGCTCGGTATGCAGTCTCATCAAATTGGGTATTTTGAGCAAGAAAAACAGATCGCTGGTTTGTCCCAAAGCCTCAAATCATCAGGAAGTTACTATATCAATCAACAGCAAGGTATTGTGTGGCATCAAAGCGAGCCATTTGAGGATCTTACGGTTGTAAAACAAGGGCAATTATTTAGTTTGGTTGATAATCAGTTGGTAAACCAAAATGTGCCGACCAGTGCGGTATCGTTGATCACAGAGATTTTTACGGGGCTACTAAAAATGACGTATCGCGATTAAAGCAACAATTTAAGATAGAGTTTTTTCCTCACTTGACGGTGAATGGCGTGTTGAGCTAATACCGAGCGTATCACCACTGAACGCCATTTTGAGTTGATTGTTGTTTATGGTTCACATCAGCAACTCACAAAAGTGGAGTTGATTGAGAGTTCCGGGATTCCTCTTTGCTCACGCTCACTGCCAATAATTCTATATCTGTTGATTCATTAAAACAGTGGTTAGATTGATTGAATAACGTATGGAAGCAATAATGCGACGCGCATGGATAGCCGTTCTTTCACACTGCTAATTTATAGTGGTGCTCGGTTCTTTAATGGCAATGCCATGCAAACTAGCTTGTTTGCAATGTTTCCGAGTCAGACGCAAACAGTAGCTTTGGATATCGCATTGCAGCACGCATCGAGCATTTTTGAGCACGATCTCGTGGTTGTTATCGAAAGTGAGCAAAACAGCGAGCGCTAAGCGCAGCTCAACTGTTTGTTGAGCTGGAGGTACGTTAGAAGGTATTAGATTAATTGATGCACAGCAACATATTGAGCTTTTCAAACAGCTCTCTAGCTATCGGCAACAATTGTTGATTCAACAGGATGTAGACTTAATTAATAGTGGTAACTCTAGTGAATTAACGCTTCAAACTCTCAAGCGATTGTATTCACCAGCGGGGATGGTAGGCAGCTCTCTTGAATTGGATCCTTGGCTAACATTTGAACGGTTTCTACTGCAACGAATCAATGATCAGAACTTTAACTATCAAAATGGCTATCTTTTGGGTAATCAAGATGGCAAAACCCAAGTTTTATCCAATTAGAGCTACTCAATAGCGCATACAGTAGTGACTCTATTGATGATATATCAGTCTTAGAAAGTGTTCTGGCTGAGCTTGAGCAAAAATTTGACGTTGACGTTTATCGTGCTGGTGGGTTTTCATTCCACGAGTGCAATGCAGCTAGCAACAACAGAAATCTCCGTGATTGGTGGTGGGGCTCTGCTGATGATCATCGTGATAGTGCTTTGGTTATTTGCTCATCCCAAACCACTGTTCATGACAACATTATCTATATTTAGTGGCGTGTTGTTGGGGCTATCAGTAACTTTATTGTGGTTTGGTGAAATCCATGTAATGTCGTTGGTTATGGAAGTAGCCTTATCGGCCTATCTTTTGATTATGCGTTTCATTATCTCAGCTATCAGAATAGTGTTGTTTCGCCAGTTGAGCGTGCGACGGTCGGACAAAATTGCGCCCGGCGTTGCTGCTAGGCATGTTCAGTTCGGTTATTGCCTACAGTTGCCTGTTTTGCCAATCTACCAGTACTCAACCAGATGGCAGTCTTCTCGGTGTTCGGATTATTTGGCGCTCTGGCGACTGTTTTACTAATTTATCCTCAGTTTTCTCCTTAAATGATCAAACACGAACGATTCGTTTGGCTAATAACCTCAGTCAGTTTGCTGTGCAAGTGTTTAAACCTAAGCTTCTTTTGTGGTGGTTACAGGGTACTTATTGTTGGCGGCTTTGCGGTAATGGTGGGGCACACTAATGATGACGTTAGGATTTTACAATCTCCGGACGCGCGTTTGGTTGCAGAAGAAGCTTATATTCAACATTTGCTCAATCGCCAAAGTGGTTCCGACTGGGTGATCACAATTGGTAAAATGCTGAACAAGTCGCTCAGCACGAGGAGTTACTTATTGCCCAGTTGGATAATTTGATTATTCAGCACAAACTCACAGCTTATACCGCAGCGACACAGTGGATACCTTCGCAGGAACGACAGCTTGCAAATTGGCATAGTTATCAAGCGTTGCTCGCTCAGCAAGCTGAGCTTTAGCGCTTAAAGTAGGGATGAGTTCAGTACCAAGTGGCGTGCCTTATGATCCTATGGGGCAACTTGAAGCACTACCCTTAGTGTCAAAGCTAACGGGGCAGTTAGATGATGGCCGTTATTTTTCATTGCTATTGTTGCAAGGGTTAACGGGCGAATTTGACGAGGGTTTGTTGTTACAAGACCAATACTACTTAAATTACGTGAATGATATTGGGCTTATGCTGGGTGAGTACAGGAGAAATGTGACGCAACTGTTGGCGATTGCTATCGTTTCGGTAATGTTTGCTATGAGCATTTATTTTGGCTTTAAAATCTATTGCGATTGATGATTTCGCCATTACTTGCGGTGATGATTGCGGCAGCGCTTCCGGCGGCGTTTGGTTTACCGCTTACGTTATTTAATGTATTGGGCTTATTTTTGATCTTTGGTATTGGCATCGACTACAGCATATTTCTGTTATGTCACGGCCGCTCTGCACATACGATTTTAGCTGTGTTTATTGCTGGACTGAGCTCCTTACTGTCATTTGGTTTGATGGCGTTATCTTCGAACTATGCGATTTCAAGCTTCGGTTTAACGGTTGGGTTGGGAATATTATCGAGTTGGCTTGTCGCTCCATTGGTGTTTGTGAAGGAGAAGGATGATGTTTAAGCAGATTCACAAATATTGGGCTTTCATTTTCATAATTGTTTTTGTTTGGCTGTACTTCAAAGCAACAAAATAAAACTGATACATCACTAGTACTGTTGCAACCAAACTCTTATAACGGTCAATTAACCGCTCAGCAATTGATGACTGTTGAGTATGATCAGCAACATAAAAGCTAAGAGTGATTTTAGAGATCACTGAGTCGCAAATTAGTGTTGTTGGGTTATCGGGATTTTCGGTTCCACTGTTTAATGTTACATGGGATGGCGCTGAGTTAATCAGTCGTTCAAATGTACCAGAGAAATACAATGTCATAAGTGGAGAAAAAGTGCTGGAAGACGTGATGTTAGCGCCAGAAAAGGAATTAACGCCGTTACTAGTACATAAAGGCTTAGAGTTAGTTGCGAGTGAGTCTAATCGGCAGTTTTATTCGGATGGACGATTAGTTATGACAATTGAATACCAAAACTTCCAACAAAGAACGGCTACATGTTAGTTCAGTACTATGACGTTGATGTGACTTATAAGTTAGAAACACTGCAGTGGGAGGCGAGAAATGAATAAGAATGTATATATAGAAGATATCTCGATAAGTTGCTCTTTGGGTTCTAACACGCAAGAAATATTGTCCAATTTACGTCAAGGTATTGCTCCTGGTATGCAGCCTTGGGATGAGCCATTGTATTCCGGGCGTAGTGCTTTTGTCGGTCGAATAACTCATTCTTTAGACGGTTTATCTCCCGCGACCTATGCCGACAATCGTAATAACCGCCTAGCTCACTATTTGGTTAACCAACTTAAAGCTCCTATAGCTGCGCTCTGTGAGCGTTATGGAAACATCGGATTGGCGTAGTGATTGGCTCGAGCACTTCTGGAATTGAAAGACCGAACCGCACGTTCATCAGTGGGTTTGCGACGGAACTTTTCCCGATGACTATAACTATCAACATCAAGACATGGGAGATGTTGCGCTAGTTATTCGCCAGTTATGCGGGGTGACTGGGCCTGCCTATACGGTATCTACCGCTTGTACCTCCTCTGCAAGGGCACTAATTAGTGCCACAAAACTAATTCGTGCAGGTGTGTGTGATGCGGTCATATCTGGAGGGTGGATACATTGTGCCACTTAACTGTTAATGGGTTTGATTCACTAGAACAGGTTTCTGATAAGCCTTGCCGACCGTTTGATGAATCGCGAAGTGGCATTAATGTCGCAGAAGGTGGGGCGCTACTGATTTTAAGTGAACGTTCAAGTGATATAGAACTGGCAGGTTTTGGTGAGTCTGCAGATGCGTACCATTTATCCAGCCCTAAACCGTGTGGAAGTGGAGCCATACTAGCCATGCGCGCTGCTTTAGACAGTGCAGAAATAAGTCCAGATGAGGTTGACTATATCAATGCACACGGTACGTCAACACAGCAAAATGATGCCATGGAAAGTACGGCTATTTATGAAATGTTTACTTCAGGCACTCCCGTGAGTTCAACTAAGGCACTCACCGGACATTGTTTAGGTGCATCTGGTGCAGTAGAGGCTTCAATTTCTTGCTTACTATTGCGCAACTCCAATGAGCCATTACCTCGTCAATGGCCAATTGATCGCCAAACGGATTCAAATCTTTGTCCAATAGCATTGGTTGAAACGACATTACATGTTGAACCTAAAACGATCATTTCAAACTCGTTTGCATTTGGCGGCAATAATGCTGCTTTAGTTTTTCAATCAACGAAATAAAACACAAGAATGAATACAGACAGTTTTCCACCTATTGAACAAAGATTACCGCACTCTGCTCCAATGATATTGCTAAGCAGAGTGATTGAGTATCAAGGGACCTCGATTACCTGTGAAGTATCGATTACCAAAGAAAGCTTTCTCTATAGCGAAACCCTCGCAGGGTTCCACCACAAGTAGGGATTGAATATATGGCTCAGACAATCGCTGCGTTGGCAGGGATCGAAGCTGTCAATGATGGAGGCAAGCCACCAATCGGTTTTGCTCGGCGCGAGGCGCTATAGTCATCAGGGTGAATGCTTTAAGGAAAACTGTCAGTACCAAGTATTGGCTGAAGAATTGATGCGAGACAGCAGCATGGCGGTGTATCAATGTACGATTGAAGATAATCAGCACAATGTGGTTGCATCTGGCCAAGTTAATACGGTCGTAGCAGAACAAGACATCTTGAAACAATTGAGAGAATAACAATAACGGATCGAATGTATGGATAACGTATTAGTAACAGGCGCGAGTAAAGGTATCGGGCGTGCTATTGCCGTAAATTTGGCGCGCGAAGGCTATGTAGTTACTGTTCATTATGGACAAGATAAGGTCGGTGCAGAGCTTACCATGGAACAAATACGCTCTGCGGGAGGGCAATGCCGCAGTGTGCAATTTGATATCCGTGACCAAGTTCAGTGCAAAGTCGTCCTTGAGTCTCAGATCGAGCAATTTGGGGCGTACTATGGAGTGGTGAGTAATGCGGGCATGTCGTGTGATAACGCATTCCCGTCAATGACGGCTGATGAGTGGCGTGGCGTGGTTCATACTAATCTCGATTCATTTTATAACGTTATTCATCCTCTAATTATGCCGATGATTGGCTTAAAAAGGGCGGATAATTACACTTTCATCGCTAAGTGGTCAAATTGGTAACCGAGGCCAAGTGAATTACTCAGCAGCGAAAGCTGGCATTATTGGGGCAACAAAGGCTTTGGCTTTAGAACTCAGTAATAAACGTCGACAGATCACTGTCAATTGTGTGGCTCCAGGGCTAATTGATACCGGTATGGTTGAGTCACATGTAGAACGAGTAATGCCACAAATCCCAGTACAAAGAATGGGCCGTCCGGAAGAAGTTGCGGAATTGGTGACATTTTAATGTCTGACAAGGCCGCTTACATTAATCGTCAGGTAATCGGAATCAATGGAGGGCTGTACTAATGGTTAATCGCGTTGTTGTAACGGGCATGTCAGGAGTAACGGCATTAGGGAAGACCTCGAAACCGTATGGAATAATCTACATTTATACAAAAATGCCGTCAGCCGAATGGATGAATGGGATAAATATGATGGTTTACAAACTCGCCTTGCGGCTCCTATTAAGAGCTTTGAGCTACCAAGCCATTATACACGCAAAAATACGTTCAATGGGGCGTGTATCATTGCTTTCAACGCGTGCGTCAGAATATGCGCTGCATGAGTCGGGCCTGATAGATGATGCGTCTTTAACCGATGGTTCAACGGGTATTGCTTATGGTTCTTCGACCGGAAGTACCGGCCCTGTTTCTGCATTTGCAACAATGTTACTTGAGCATAGTACACGTAATATTAACGCTAATACCTATGTCGCGATGATGCCGCACACCACTGCGGTAAATACCGGCTTGTTCTTCGGTTTGCGTGGACGTGTAATACCAACATCTTCGGCCTGCACATCTGGTTCACAAGCGATCGGGTATTCCTATGAGGCGATCAAATACGGTATGCAGCAAGCCATGGTTGCTGGTGGTGCAGAAGAGTTATGTCCAACAGAAGCCGCCGTATTTGATACTTTATTTGCAACCAGTCAATTTAATGACCAACCGGAGTTAAGCCCTAGACCTTATGATAGTGATCGTGATGGGTTAGTGATTGGAGAGGGCGCTGGTACGCTTATTCTTGAAAACCTTGATCACGCTTTGGCTCGAGGGGCGAAGCCGATCGCCGAACTGGTTGGTTTTGCTTCTAACTGCGATGCCGCTCATGTCACGCAGCCAAAGGCAGAGACGATGCAGCGTTGTATGGAATTAGCTATTCAAGATGCTGGTATTAAGCCGGAGCAAATTGGTTACGTAAACGGACACGGCACGGCGACAGAACTCGGAGATATTGCTGAAACTCAAGCTACTTATAATGTATTTGGTAAGCACATGGCGATATCTAGCTTGAAAAGTTATTTTGGGCATACCTTGGGAGCGTGTGGCTCGATTGAGGCATGGCTAACCATAAACATGATGAATCAAGAGTGGTTTGCACCAACGCTAAACTTGAATTCTGTCGACCAACGTTGCGGTAATTTGGATTACATTCGAGGAGAGGGGCGAAGAATTAGTTGTGAGTATGTTATGACTAATAATTTTGCGTTTGGAGGCATAAATACATCAATGATATTTAGGCGACTATAATTTATAGCAGTGCTGAATTTGAGCGCGGTCAAGGAGGATGAGCATGAAAATTAAAGCCTGTTGGAGCAAGTGCTTAATTATCCTAGGTGCAATATTTATTGTTAATAATGATGTTAGTGCGCCTCAGCAGGCGCAAGTTCTCATTTCGGAGATTAAACAAATAAAGCGCTGTGATGGATTGGAATTGCCCGTCACTATTAATACTAACCAACCGCTGCGTTTAATTGTTCACGGCTGTAATTCTTCAGCTAAGCGTTTTAGTGCATTGGCAAAGGTATACCATGAATTGGATCAGCAAACGGTATGCTTTGAATATAATGATAGGGACCGATTAGATAATGTTGCCAAGAATCTAATTGATGCGATGAACTCTTGAGCAATTGATGAATGAACAATCCATAACGGTCATTGGACATAGTCAAGGAGGTTTAATCGCTCGTCGAGCTTTGAGTGATTACCACACTGATAATAAAAAGTGGAATCTCGAAACGTTGATTTAGTGACTATCTCGGCCCCTTTAGTGGAATTGACGCTGCTTCTCATTGTGGAATAGGTTGGTTAAGAATTGCAACGTTGGGCATAGTTGATGGCATTTGCTTTTTGGTGACTGGCGCTAAATACCTTGATATTCCGGCTCAGGCTGACTTCATCGTTGAGCCAGGAAATCTATTAGCAACGGTTAAAACACACCTGATAATCAAG
Source organism: Vibrio taketomensis (assembly GCF_009938165.1). Classification (NCBI taxonomy): domain Bacteria; kingdom Pseudomonadati; phylum Pseudomonadota; class Gammaproteobacteria; order Vibrionales; family Vibrionaceae; genus Vibrio; species Vibrio taketomensis. The sequence goes on along the minus strand of NZ_AP019650.1, from coordinate 702,445 downwards.
ACTGACGAATCTCAAACTTGTAGAAAGCTTACGCGTCAGGGAATTGTGCAGAGGATGACTATGTCTTTCTTTAGCAGAGCAAACCAATGACTTGGTTGAGCTTCAAGCGAATGCTGAATTGGTCATTATAAGAGCTGGGCACGCAGAAATCGTCGGTGATGAAACAACGGCACCTTGGAAATTGATTTCACTTCTGCAGAGTTATGGCTACATGGGTCAACCGAAACTGATGGATAAACAAGACTTTACCAAGATAGTTAACAACATTTATCAAAACCAATCTGAAAGTTTAAGGAGAAAATAATGAGAATGGTCAATATGATAAAGGTTTTGCTGATCGCCTTTTGGGATTCGCACCACTGGCACACGCCTCGAAAGCACTGCCTGTTATGGGACAGCCAATGCACGCAGAAATGACGTTCGATAATGCCAAGAAAGTGTTTATCCAAGCAGGGGCAAAGCGAGGCTGGGTAGTAAAATCTGCAGAGGAAGCAGGAAAGCTCATCGCCGACATTTGGGTACGCAGTCATTATGTCTCAGTATTTATCACGGTTCATAAAGATAGTTACGATATTACGTACCGCGATAGTGAAAATATGAAATACCAACCAGATGGCACTATCCACCGCAAATATAATGGTTGGGTTAAAAACTTCAACGGCGATATTCAAAAGCAAATGCTAATGGCATCACAATAAGAGGCTGAGCTTGTGAACAAAAATTTTAGCTCTAGTCGCATTGATAGCGAGTGTGTTATCAGCCCCTCTTTATGCGCGAGATGATATCGGCGCTTATAATATCAACGAAGCTCTCAGCACGCCGGACGCAAAAGCGAAATTAGGTGGAAGCGTGAAGTTCTATTTTGGGAGCAGAAACATGGCAAAGTGGCCCGTGATTTCGGTGAATTTAAGACCAATAAAAGACTAACGCGTTTAATAAGTCCGACAAGCAGGCTTGTGAATGGGTTTTCTATCGGCCATGATTGCATTGCAAGACCGAGCTATGCGCGAAGGTGCCAATGCTGTAGTTGACATAAAGTCAAACTACAAAATAACCTGACCTCGAGTGAATCAACGTTCCAATGTGGTGCAGGTACCTTTGTCGCGGGGTTGCACTCACAGGAAAAGTGGTTACGCTTAAGTGATTTGAAAGTTCTTTCGCGATATCAATAAATGGCTCGACAATATATTGTTGGGCCATTTTTAGTTGAGTATAGCTAACCTAATTTCTTCAAGAATTTCAGGGTTGGCGATCGCACCAATATTTTTTACTTCTTCACCGTTAACCACATTCTTCACTGCTAATTCGACTAACTTACCCGAACGCGTTTTTGGTGTATCACTGATTGCTATGATGCGTTTAGGTACATGTTTGGGTGAACAGTTTAATTTGAGTGTTTGTTGAATGGCTGTGATTAAGCTAGTTGTTAGCGATGTTCCCTTTGTAAGCTTTACCATGAGCCATACAGATTCACTGTTGTCTTCCATTTTCCCGACGGCAATAGAATCGTCGATCCCTTCTAAGCTGTTTACTTGGCGATAAATCTCAGCAGTACCAATTCGCACGCCGTCAGGATTGATTGTTGCATCGCTACGACCAAAAAAGATAAAACCCTTGTGCTCAGTTTGCATGACATCATCACCGTGGTGCCATACACCCTTGTACGTGTTCCAATAGGCATTGTGGTAACGCTCGCCATCATCATTCAGAAATCCTAGGGGGTAGTTTGGAAGCGAATTGTGGCAGGTGAGTTCACCTCTTTTGTTCTAATAATGCGCCTTCGCCATCGAGTATTTTTGCATCCACCCCCAAAGCTGGAGATTGACATTCACCACGATAGACAGGAGAGATAGGGTTTCCAATTACAAAACAGCCACAGATATCAGTACCGCCAGATATTGAAGCCAAATGGAGATCAGCTTTAATGGAATGGTAAACGTAATCAAATTGCTCAGGATAAAGCACTGATCCGGTGGAGCAAAGGGTTTGTAGTGAGCTCAGATTATGGTGCAAGCTCGGATGATAGTTGTCGTAATCCAGTATCTGAAGGTATTTGGCGGAGGTGCCAAACAAAGTAACGTGACAGTCTTCGGCGATGTTCCAAAGAGTAGCACTATCTGGGTATAGTGGGTTGCCATCGTATATAACTAACGTTGCGCCACTGGCGAGCGCAGTCACATGCCAATTCCACATCATCCAACCACATGTCGTGTAGTAAAAAACGCGATCGGCGATTTTTATGTCACAGTGTAACATATGTTCTTTGCTATGATTGAGGAGTGTTCCACCGACTGAATGGACGATGCACTTGGGTTGACCAGTCGTGCCGGAAGAATACAAAATGAACAGAGGATCATTAAAGGCAACAGGGGTGAAGTGAATGGAGTTTGGCTTGAAGTTGTTTTGAATTGTCTTCCAAGTGGTATTCGTCGTGTTTTCCGTTTCAATCGTTGGGTCAACCCAGCATACTCGCGTTTCACTACCAAGATGATTGATGATGGCTTGAACTTTTCCCCTTATGTCAAAGTATTTGCCACCAAAGTTATAATGCTGACAACAGAACAGGACTTTAGGTTTTGATTGGTTGAATCGCTCTAAAACACTCTGGGCACCAAAATCGGGTGATGTTGATGTCCAAACGGCACCCAGACTCGTTGCTGCGATCATGGCCACTACCGCTTGTGGAATATAAGGAAGATAGCCAGCAACAACGTCGCCCGGCTGAATACCTATCTCTAATAACCATTGTTGTACGCGAGAGACTTGTTCTATGAGTTCTTGCCCGGTCATTGTTGCTGAGTGACCGTTTTCGTTATAACAAATCAGAGCTTTTTGAGTGGGATGCTGGTGGAAATGCTTAAGTAGATTTTCAGCATAATTAAGCGTTGTATTTGGAAACCAGACAGTATCGCGCGCGTGCTGATACTCTTCCCATTTTGAATCACCTGAGGCAAACATTGGTTGTTGAACATCACCTTTTATATCGCAATAGTGCCAAACATGTTGCCAAAACTTGTCAGGGTAACTCACCGACCAATGATGTAATTGTTCGTAGCCATTCAAAGTGACAGAAGATTCGTCGCGGTTGACCGTCTTAATAAATTTATACATATGACTGTTTTCAACGCGTGATCTTGAAGGCGCCCAAAGTGGGTTCTTGATGGCTAAGTTTGACTCGTTATTCTGTCCATTCTTGTTCAACTGGCCGCCCTTAAAGTTATATTAATTAACTAATTAATAGTAAAGAGTACACTCGAGTGCCAGTAGAAAGGTGATGTTTCCGATTTGAGTGAAATCAGCTTGCGATGGTGGTGGTTGCTAGGCCACTGGATGCGATTGATCAGCATCAGGCTGGTTTCTTGGTCGCTTCTCCTTGGTGATGTACCAAGACACAAGAGAGCCAATAGTGACCATGGCGACCCCTTGCCAAAAGCTGTGACTTAACGTGACGCCTAAAATGAGTGATGAGAATAAAGCTGAAAAAACTGGGGTAAAATACGAAAGTGTCGCGAGAAAGACCATATTGCCGCCAATAATCGCGATATTCCAAAGCCCATATCCACCAGCCATTAAGCTCGCAGCGATAAAGAGTGATTGAGTCCCATCCCAACTGAAGGTTAGCGCAGGTTCGTTAGAAAGCGCGTATTTGATCCAAAGCACAACCGACGTTGCAATAAAAAACAATGTAATCGCGTTGTGCTTGGACTTTTGTTTACGTGTGACGTTACAGTATAACGCCCATAAAATCGCACCGGTAAATGCCATGAAATAAACCAATGGGTTACTACTGACGTTATTTATCAGTAATGCCAACGACACACCTTCATTACCACTTACTGTTATCGCAACACCCGCAAATGAGACCAAAACTGCTGGATAAAGCAGCCAATTTGGTCGTTTGTTGCTGGTCAGAACTGCGAACAACACAGTCAGAGCGGGCCATAAATAATTGACAATCGAAACTTCAATAGCTTGCGCTCGGTTATGAGAGTAGCCCAACGCGAGTGCAAGGAATATTTCATAGCAGACGAACAGTGCTCCACCAAACACTAGGTAACGTATGCTGAACAACGTTGGTTTCGGTATCCCCACGGTGAAAATCAAAAATACTGACGCTAAGGAGTAAAGCAGAGCACTTCCTCCAACCGCGCCAAAATGCTCAGTAACGATTCGAGCACTTGCTAGTAAACAACTCAAAAGAAAATCGCTAAGCAGCCATATAAGGTGAATTTGAGTTGGGCGTTATGCATAAATAGGAAATAAATATAAACCGAAGAAAGGTTTAAAATCTTACTCCAAAACACGGTTTAAAGGAGCCTGTTATTGAAAATATTATCTCGTCTTTTGCGATTAACAAACAAGATAAAATTTATCTGAGGGAGTTGCCTTAGATGAAGGCTCTGCTAATACAGTTGTTTCAATATTGAGAATGACACGCCAAAGTCGCACACAGTGCTTCATTCACAACTAATGTTAAATAAGAAAACTGTAAATAACTTCATTTTGGTTAAGTGCTGGGTAAGATGACATCAAGCAAGTAGGTGGTTTTATGGAATTTGGATTGAATGCCTTAATGGCAAATCTTGCAAGTGGACAATCTTTAGTGATTGATGCAGAGGGGAATGCTCGCATCATAAACCCAGGAGAGCAACCTACCGCTGGTGAACTTGTTTTACAAACTAACTCCTCAGCTTCCGATGAGCGTGCGGTGCAAGCCACTCTGATCGATGATAACGGTCAAGGTGATGACGTTACTCAAGATATTCAACAAATCGTTTCTGCTATCGAGGAAGGTCAGGATCCCACTCAAGTTTCAGAAGAAACTGATCCTGCTGCAGGTTCAGAAGACAGCTCAAGCGGAACTGTGCTTGATACAGTCTCTCGAATAGGTGATGAGACCATTGCTCAAACGTTGTTTGAGACACGTGGCTTGGAAGGGATTGGTCTCTCAGAAACGCAGAGTATATCTCTATTGGAACAGTTTAGATTTCTATTCTTACCTTCAACAACGCTGCTTAGTTCTAATGACGATTCCAACGGGGGATCTGATGGTGGTGGATCTGGCGGTAACGGAGGGGGTTCAGGAGGAGGTACAGACACACCGCCAACGTCTAGAGACTTCTCTATTCAACTAAACGATGAAGGCTTTTCATCGATATTGTTCGATGATCCATCAGGCATCGCCGATCAAATTTCCGATATTGAAGACGATTTGTCTGGTGATCAGGTTAATATTGTCATCACGCGATTACCTGACTCAGGAACGCTTCTCTATGATGGCGAACCTGTTACAGAGGACATGTTGACTCTGTTTGACGAAAGTGGCGAACCGATCGGTGATGTGTTGTCTTTCGACCCGACCAAATTTTCATACCAAAACGATGATCAATCTACGGGCTTTATCCTAGGAGTGAAAGAGGCTCCGGATGGTTTAGATGGTGACGAGAGTGTCACTTCGTTCCTCAATTGGGGCGAGCCAACGGACGATCCAAACACGCGAGTTCTCACATTTACCGACGATGAAGATAACATCGTTGACCAGATATTTATTACTACGATTGGTGGTGTACCAACGCAATATTATGCTGATAAAAATCACATTGGTTACGGTTTAGGCGTCGGTGGTGGTGACGGTATTCAGCAAAATGAATCTATCATCATCGATCTTTCGCAGCGACCCGCAGAAAACGTGACGCTTGGCTTAGATGGCATGGGGGGCTGGTTTGAAGAAGGTCACAGCCGCGAAACTCAGGTTTTAATCCGAGTCACACTCGATGACGGAACCGTGATCGAACAAACTGTCATGAAGCAAACCTCCGGCAATCAAGATCTGTTTAGAGAAATAAGTATTGCAGTGCCAGATGGAAACGAAGGGGCAGTTATTACACAGGTAGAAGTGTCGACGATCGGACCAGGTAACTGGGAGCTTAGATACTTAGAAACGGATACGCCAGATGATTCGTTTGATTATCGCGCAATCGATAGTGATGGAAATTTCAGTGAAGAAAGCACGGTAACAATAGATGATGGCGCTAATACGCCGCCCGTTGCTCTCGATGACCCAATGGGATTCAGTGTCTCTTACGGCACCTTTAACAATGACGTTTGGGAATTTGCCGCAGGAGAAATCGAGGCTTCTTATGATGGCCAAACTCAGAACATTTCAGGTGATGGGCTTAAGCGAGGTGTCTCTGGCGATGAAAACGGAGGTCCAGCAGCACAAATACAATACAACCGAGAGGAAGGCCTTTCAGAGCAATTCACTTTTAACTTAGAAAAACCAGCAACCTCATTTAGTTTCACCGTCTCTAATTTATTTAAAAATGAGGGTGGTCCAGGCAATCATGAGCAAGGTAAATGGGTAGCTTACCTTGGTAACAATGCGGTTGCCAGTGGCATGTTTATCGCGAACGAAGGCAGCAACAAAGGCTTCTATTCGTTCAACGAAGATGACCTTGGCGGTGTAGCATTTGACCGAGTTGTATTCGAGGCCGTTGACTTTGTGATTGAACCAGCACGAGGCTCGGACTCATCAGATTACTTCTTGACGGGTTTTGAAGCTTCGGGACCGGGCGCTTACGCTGCGAATCAAGGCGAAGTATTCGCCATTCCAATCGAAGAATTGTTAACCAATGATTTTGACCCAGATAGTGACCATATCCGTTTCACTCATATTACAGAAGCAAACAATGCAGATATCTATGTCGAGAATGGCATTGTTTATGTGGCATTGGATGACAACTTCTCCGGACCTACAACGTTTGATTACCAGATAACGGATGATGACGGTGGCTTTTCTGAAGCGACGGTCAACATTATCGTCAATCCTGTACAGCAACCGGTGTTAGTCGAAAGCGTCAGCTTAGTTGAAGATACCGTATTGGAAGGTGAACAGTTAGTATTCACAGTTTTGCTTACTGATGGAGTGCTATCAGCTACTGAATTTGATGCGCATTTGGGGCTGCCGACTGATAGTGCTGGCAGTGATGACGTAGACCTCGCAAATGCACAATTCACGCATGGTGTAACGTATGATCCAGTAACAGGTAAGCTGCAGGTACCGGTTGGCGTGAGTGAGTTTTCAGTGTTAATACCAACGGTCATCGATAATATTGACGACAACTTAGAAGATTTTACCTTACAAGTCGGTAGTCAAAGTTCTAGCGGTGTCATCGCCGATGTGATCATCACCCAAGACTCTGATACAGTCATTGCTTTCCACGACTTCGACTCTATCGATGTAGGTAAGCGCTGGAAATATCTCGATTCAGATGTGCTAAATGACGCAAACACTGAGCCTGGGATTCAAGATGGTGCAGAAGGCATATGGGGAACAGATAACAAAAATGACATTATAGAGGTCGGTAGAGAGCCTATCTATCGCGGTAAACATGCCGATGATAAACACAACCAAGTGTTTGAACTCGAAGCTCGCCGAGGTGATAACCAGTTTTATACTGAGTTGAATGGAGCAAAAGAAGGTCAGTTCTTCACATTAATGTTTGATGTTGCTAGACGTGGGCATCGTCATTCTCCAATGGCTATATTCCTCGTGGCTGCTGACGGAAGTACAAACGAGCTCCTCTACACGTATGATCAGAGCAAAGAGTGGACCTCTGAAACCGTTTATTTTCAAACGCCAGATAATGGCGATTACCGGGTAGTATTTGAATCATCGCATGCGGATAGTTATGGCGCATTGCTCGATAACATTAAGCTTGAGACATTAAATAACGTTGGGTACGAAGACGGGTATTTCCCACTCAATAATATTCATGTTTCATTAGGGAGTGATGCGCTTAATCTCTCTGATTATAAAGTGAAGCTGTTAGTTGATGAGTTGCCTGACGATACCATATTCAGATTAGGTGGTGACGAATTGACACCGGATGGTAATGGCTATATCGATGTGAGTAGTTATGGCGGCGATTTGTCTAATCTGTCGGTGAACGTGAGTGAACCAGGCAATTATACATTCGACGTTGTTGTGCTTGGAGAGGACAACATCGAACTAAAATCTAGTCCTGTTGATATTACCGTGCTTCCTGAAGGATCAGGTATTCAATACGGTAGTGTGGGTGATGATATACTCGATGCTGAGCCCGCAAATGACATTTTATATGGATTGGATGGAGATGACTTATTTAATTGGGAAATCTCAGATATTGTTGATGGGGGACTCGATGTCATCAAAGACTTCAAAGTTGGGGAGGATCTTCTAGACTTGAGCGATCTCCTTAAGCCGACAGAGACCATTGAAGACTTGTTGTCTGACGTTACAGCAGAAGTAAAAGACAATGACGTCACTTTAACGATTACCCGAGATGGCAAGTCACAGCTTATTCAGTTAGAGAATGTTGCAGATCAATTAACCGGCACACTGAGTGAACAACTTGCTCTACTAGTCGTCGATCCAAATCTATAACTTTCAAAAGTACTATCAAGTCTCAGATGCGATAACGATCTGAGGCTTGTTAGGTTCTTGTTTGCCTGAGTTCTATTGAACAGGTTAGTTTAGGGAAACGTACATTTGCTCTGGTAATCATAATCGAATGGACTATCCTCAAAGACCATAATCAATGAGTTGTTAGAATAATCAGTACCAAACGACGAATAAAAGAAAGGCCGCGTTACGCGGCCTTTCTTTTTAGCGATCCCAATACGCTTCTTCTAAGCTATCTTCGCGTTCTGGTAGAGAACTAGATAGGCGAGGAGAGTGTTGGGTTAAAACTTCGTAACTCACGCGGTTTGCATACTTACAAATCTGTGAAAGAGAAGAGTATGTTAGGTAACTGCGGTCATGTTTCAAAGAACCTGGCACGGTTACAACATGGAAGCTATTTGCTGCGATGTCATGTAGCAATGCCGATAGTGCTGCATCGCCAGCGCCATTTGTGTTCTTGATTTCAATCGGACCACCTAAGTACGGACCGATATGAGAATAGACTTTTTCCGGCGTTACACAGTCAGCTCTACGCATTGCTCTGCTGAATTCAAAACGATTAAACTCAGGGAAGATGCCATGCTGTAGCATGTGGTCTGTTTCACGCAGAGCTTCAACATCACTGTAACCCGCCATGTAAAGACCGTTTGGACCCGCAGTACATAGAACGAGGTCCACCCATTCCAGAGCGCGGTCTGCTGCTTGTAGCGGATCACTGAAGCCGGTTAATGCCTGACCTTCTTCTTCGTTCATCGCAACAATCGTAATGTTTTCTTTGAGGTATTCCTGCCACCACTCAGCGTTACCTTCAATAACCCATTTAGTACCTAGAGTAAGCACTACCGGCACGTTCTTAGATTTTGCAATTTCAATCGCACGTGCAACCGCTTTTGGCATTGGGTCTTCTGGTTTACCGCGCATTAGGTAAGAAGAAACCACCAGTGCAGACGCTTTATCAAAAACATCTTCTGGGATGCTTTCTGGTTGCAACTGATTCATGTGACCTTCGTTAATTGCAAAGGTACGTTCACCATCTTGCGTGATAAGGGTGTAGCATCGGCCGATAGGACCTTCCACCATTTGCAGGTGATTTAGGTTCATACGTGCAGATGTTCGACATAGGTAACGGTAAGCGAAAGAGCCAACCTCAATGTTACGCGACATAACACCTAGCAATACAGATTTACTGTCAGCGAGCACTGAGTAGTTATGAAGTGTGTTGCCTATAGTATCGCCAGGGTATTGGTGCGTGATAAGGCCACGTTCAACTAACTCAACGTACAATTCATCTGCTTTGCTCTCTTCTAGAACAAGTGAGTGACCTTTACTTAGGTCGTACTTAGCTAGAAAGTCGTCATCAACACGAGCTTCAATGTCTACGATGGTCTGTCCAACACCAACAATAATCGGGCGATACAGCTTTGCTGGTTGCTTCGCTTGGTTGATCAATGGACCACGAGCGGAAGTTGGAAAATAGTGCTTAGATTTGCGCTGGCCTGGAAATTTCATTATCAAGGGGGTGTCGGAAAATTTTCTGTACTATATCACATTAATACTAGATTTCTTTCATCAAAATTTCATAAAATGGTGGATTTAATACGATGTGATGGCTTTTTATGCGCAGGATATGAGCCTTAGCGCAAACGTTTTGCACAAAATAAAACCAATGCTGAGGTGTGTAGGGAGGTCTGGAATCAAACCTCCCGAATGAAACTCAAGTTATTTTCGTTACACGAAGTACTACGAGGTCGCTTGAGCCTTGATTATTATTGTTTTGCTGCCGGTTCAACGTAAGCCTTTGTACCCCACAGCGGCACGGTAGATAGACTGTGCTTGAAACTACCATCTGTTTCTTTCGTGGTGTATGAGAGATAAAGTAACGTTTGGTTTTCGGCATCATAGATGCGGCGAACTTTCATGGTTTTGAAGAAGATACTTTTAGACTGTTTAAAAACAACTTCACCAGATTTACTTTTATCGATCTTTGCTATCATCTCTGGCGTGATATCACCGGTTTGACGGCAAGAAATCGAGCTATCGCTTGGATCAGACAAACTGAGATCCGCTTCAATTGAGGCAATATGGCAGGTAACACCAGTAACAATCTCATCATCTAAATGCCCAATCTTGATGTCTTTTAGCGTAAACAATCCGAGGCTGACATCGCCCACTTCATTATCTGAACAGCCCATAAGAACTGAGGAAAGCAGCAGTACGATCGATGCGTGTTTTAACATGTAGATTTCCATTACAATTTATTGAGTTACTTAAGTACATCATATACGCAGAAGCAAAAAGTTACGAGTTGTAGCGAATTTGTTTGAGGTAATTCGAGTCATGATGAATGGTTGACGTTTTGAATGACCGATAATCACACAAAACATCGGACTATCAGGGCTTATAATGCTTGTATTAATTGCTAACCATGATTAAGCTCACAACAGAAATATATTGATGGTTATTCAAACATGTCTCAAAGCATCCCTCAGATTGCGACAATCAAGAATCAATGGCTATATCAACAAGTCGATGTTGAGTTCCCAACTCAGGAAAGTCTTCAAGGGAAAGAAATTTACAAGCGCTGGGCTGATGGTGTTACGTACCAATCTATCGACAACACCCTGCTGCAATCATACTTAAGCAGTGAGCCAACATCGCTCGAAATATACAAAGTGGATTTCCATCGGCTTACCGTGATGTTTTCATTGTTACAAGCAAATCGCTGGCAAAACGAGAGCGATCAGCAGTTAATAATCGAGTTTTTAACTCAAATTATTTATTCAGACCCATGTGAGCTATTTCTGGCGTTCGAACATAACGAGCCTGTTGCAGCTGCCATTGTTACCGATAGTGAGCAAGATTTATTGGTGTCGGATATTTATGTTGCTGAGAAAACGACCGAGCGCCGTGAAGAGTTCATCAAAGCGCTATTAGCCTTTTCAGACAATTCAGCCAGATTAGCCACCAAGCAAACGCTCTATATAGAAAACTAAATCTCTCAAACCAAGAACCTCACAACTGCGTGAGGTTTTTGTTCCACATTCTAGAATTTCACTATTGAACATTGCCACGATAATGCTCTTATGATTTTTGTCGGCAAAACTGTTTCAACCGCACAAAACTGAAAATATTTCAGAACAAAAAAGGAAATTGTTAACTCTGGCCTGTCTTAAATGTAAATAGGTTTTAATATTTAGCGAGAGAAAATAAGTATTAGAGGTTATTCAAATGAATAAAACCCTATGTGTCATCTTTGATTGCGAAGGAACGTTAGTTGACAGTGAGGTATTGTGCTGCCGAGCATTGTCATCTGTTTTCAAAAGTTTTGGTGCCGAACTTTGTCTAGACGATGCAATGAAGCATTTCGTAGGTGGAAAATTAGCGGATATTCTGGCCGACACGAGGGATAGATTGGGATTAAATCTGTCTTTGGATGTGTTGGAACCACGTTATAGAGAGATATTGCATCAGCTATTTGAATCAGAATTAAAACCAATGCCAGGTGCACAAACGGTGCTTGATGCTCTTGATAAGCAGGGGATTGATTATTGCGTTGTATCGAATGGACCAAGAGAAAAAATTGAGCATGCTCTCCAACTAACTCATTTGGATTCTTATTTTTCTGGCAGAATCTTCTCGGCATTTGAAACGAACAGTTGGAAACCTGAGCCGGATTCTATTTTGTATAGTGCAATGAGTATGGGATATAAGCCAGAAGAATGCCTTTACATAGACGATACGCCGAAAGGCTTAGAAGCGGGTGTAAGAGCTGGGATTCGGACTGTTCATATACAAGGAATAAATAAACAGTCGTACCCTGGAGTGATTGGATCCATTGACCAATTGCATCAACTCGAAAGTTATATCGAATAAAAGGTTAGTGCGCCATCATCGAAGAAGAGTGCATCACATATTTAAATGATTTGGGACGGAATGATTCTCTGGCCACGACTTTGTGGACATTCTCAAAAAATGAACCACATTGACCACACAACATAGAGCCAGAATCTGAGATTAAAAATTCGTCCCCATAACAGAGTGGGCAATGTTCAATCTCGTGATTAGAGTGTAATTTTTCTTTCATGGCGACTCCTGTAGCAAGAAGCAAAGCTAAAAATAAATGCAACTGTTAATAATTAGTTTTGTAAATGTTTATCTTATATTGCATTAAGTAGTTTAAGTCATAAGACTGCAATTCGATTAAACTTTATTACTGTTTTGTTCAACTATGAGAGTTAACTCATACGTTGGAGTAAGACCCTAGAAAATGACTAGAGTTTGCAGCCTATTCGACAAATTTTATGTCATTTTATCTACTTATTAATCAGTAAATTCTCGTTGTATAATAAAACTGTGATTAAATTGTGACATTTGGATGAAAATGGAACCCAAGTACTGTCTTGTTCTGACAACAACGAACAGCGTGAGTAATAAACAACACATTATTGATGCGATCCTCAGGAATGAATTGGCTGCGTGTATCCAAACCATGCCGATCGAAAGTCACTATATATGGCAACAAGAGGTCTGTTGCGGCAACGAGTTTTTATTGATCATCAAAACGACAAATCGTTGTTACAGTGAATTGAAAGAGCTTATTGTTCGTCTTCATGATTACGATGTACCTCAAGTGATTAAGGTTCCTTTCGTTGAGGGCCATAATCCCTATTTGACATGGTTGGATGAAAATACTCGTCGCTGAAACGTCATGACAGCGAGTGCGCTTAAAGCGCCGAGTGTGTCCATCAGCATGTCTTTTTGTGCATCCCAAATATCGCCTTGAGATCCAAGGAAGGCAATACCTTCATCTCCACCAGCAAGTGCTGCATACCACCACTCAATGATCTCGTATCCGGCGGCTAGAGACATGATAGAAAACAGCGCGAATAGCATTGCAATTGGCGCTGTTAAGCGTCGTTTATTGATTAAGTATTCTGCAATCGGATATGCGTATAAACCGATAGAAAAGTGCGCGACGCGATCAAACTGATTACGCTCTTCTGAACCAATCAAATTATTGAACCAATCAAAGGGAACTTCAGCAAACGTATATTTTGAGCCAATAGTGTGTAATACAAGCCAAATGAACATCAAGATATAGGCAGTTTTAGAGAACAGGTAATTTTTTGAAACCCACCAAACGACACCTAATATGCCAATGGCAGGAACAATTTCCGCAACCCATACCGCGCGAGAAATCGGCTCAATGGCGGAAAAGGCAAACACTAGCGCATATAAAGCGGTAAGCAAACGCAATGTTTGCTTCTGATTAATAATGGTCATAACTGATCTCATGAATAGCATGATGAAATCATAACCTTCAATAAAACAGTGTTCAATATTTTATTGTGACTATCTAAATCAAATTTTCGATAACCTTCTCAAAGTATGCCCTGTGCATTAGGAGAAGAAGAAATTTGCCAATATGTGTGACTAGTTCAATCTAAAGTTAAATTCGATTGAATCTTCCGAGCTAAAATGAGTAAGCTAAACTAGAAGTAACGTTTCAATTTTATAAAGGTACGCATGGAGCAAGGTCACCATATTGCCAATCTCAATGAAATGGAAAATCCATTGCTCTGGCCGATCTTTGAAGTATTGAAAAAACATCCAAGCGGTTGGAAGGTACATACGCTTGCGACTGAGTTAAGGGAGCGTCAGCTACTTTCTTGTTTTGATAGCAATACGGAAAAAGATCTCTTCAAACTAAACTTTCTTATTATGAATGCGTTGTTTCAACTGCAAGAAACCCTTTATCCTGATTATTTTGTGCGAGTAGAAGCGATGAATATCGCTTTGCTTTCAATACGAAACAAACAATCCAGCTTCATGATCGATACCAATAGCCCGCTTCGTGAATATTACACGCAATGGTCAAACTATGAGGCAGAGCAGGGTGAAATACGCCGTTTGTTGGATGAGTTTTGGACCCGTTATCGAGACTTTGTTGGTAGTGAAAAGCTCAAAGTAGGTAACGTTACACGCTCTAAAGCGTTAAGAGTGTTTGAATTAGATGACAGGGCAAGTGATTTAGATATTAGACGCCGCTGGCGAAAACTCGCTCTGAAATGGCATCCTGATCGGCAGAGTGGTAATTCTGAACACTTCAGGTTGGTATGTGAAGCATGGCACGTACTCAGATCTTAACTGTTTCAAAGCCTCAAAAAAAGCGCCAACAGGCGCTTTTTCACTTAGTTAGCTTTAAACTGAGACTTTCTCATACGGTTTAAAGCAGCAAGAACATCAAGTACACGTGGTTTAGCGAGATCCCCTTGAGCTGGCATTTGTTTGTGCCATTCACCATCTAGCAACTGTGCAACTTCTTTTGCTGGATTTGCTGACCAACCAGGGAGTTGTGCCAGTTGGAACCAGAGCCAACCAATGGCATTGACTTCAGACGCTGACTCAAGTTGTTCAAGCGCTGAAATATCAGCGAACTCTTTACCGAATCGTAGTGATTCTGTGCCTTTTGCAGAGACGCGGAACTTGCCATCCATTAAAATGGTTTGCAGCGCGTTTCGATTGAGGCTGCGAGGTTTGAAAGTGACAAGTGGAGTTTCACATTCATTATTACGCTGTGTTGGGTGTTGCGCGATCACCTGTTGGGCTTTTTCTGTTACGTCAACCGCTTGGTAATCATGCATTTGGATAACAGTGTTGGCTACGTCGAGATAATCACCAGAACCACCCATTACAACGATGGTTGAGATATCGAGATCGTCGCGTAGTTGTCCAATGCGATCGACGAGTGGAGTAATTGGCTCATCACCCTTCGACACTAGTGCTTGCATGCGCTCGTCGCGAATCATAAAGTTAGTCGCAGACGTATCTTCGTCAATCAGTAACCCAACGGCACCGCTTTCAATTGATTCTTGTAACCATGCTGCTTGTGATGTTGAGCCTGATGCATCTTGCGTCGAAAAATCAGAGGTATCTTTACCCATAGGTAAATGATTGATGTAATTCGACAGGTTCAAATTATGTACGCAACGACCATCTTCAGCACGAATTTTCATGCTGTTTTGATTCGTGACAATACGTTCGCGACCGTCGCCTGGAATATGGTTATAGATTGAACGCTCAATAGCAGTAAGCAGGGTCGATTTACCATGGAAGCCACCGCCAACGATCAAAGTAATCCCTTTAGGAACCCCCATACCACGAATGTCACCTTGGTTAGGCGTATTTAAAGTAACAGCTAGTGTTTCTGGTGCGATGAAAGGTACTGCATCTTTCATCGGCAGATCGCAGTTACCCGCGAAACGAGGAAGAACTGAACCGTCGGCAACAAACGCAATTAGGTTATTGGATTCTAGCTGTTCGCGTAGACACTCTTGATCTTCAATGATTTGGCAATGGTATTCCAACGCTGCACGGTCGATCTCGCGCTCAATGGTGGCACGACGAATGAATTTTGGCAGATGGAAGGTTAGGGTATTAATCGCTTTTTTACCAAGCGCTGAACGTCCTTCTGCAGGCAGGTTAACGCGAAAACGCAATTCAATACCTTCTTCGGTAAAGATCACTGAAGTTGAATCGAGAACCGTTTGTCCTGAAAGCGCGATACTTACGCTTGTTTCTTGCTTGGCAAATTCAGCGAATTTACGTGCAATAAAATCACGCGCGGCAACTTGATATGCAGCGGATTGATCTTTTAACCACTCAAGCCCTGTTAGAGACCAAGGGCGGAATGCACGCACTCTCGAAGCCGAAGCAAAAGGGTCGGCTTGAACGTAATCGATAAACAGGGTGAAATCGGTAAAGTCGAAACTGCCCTTAATTTGTTGATAGGCACGATAGTTCTGTTTTTCGATTTTTTTAAGAGTTGCGATCAATTGATCCATAGTGAACTCACATAGGGCTGAGAAATAAGGCGGCGATTATAAAAATCAGGCGCATCAGAGTAAAGCGTTAAGCTACTGAAAGCTTTGATTTGCTGATTTTGGGTAGTGTCGACTCATCAAGCACATTTCGAATTCATCACATGGCATGGGTTTCCCATAGTAGAAACCTTGTCCATATTCACAACCTTCGCTGATGATAAAGTCTTCATGCTCTTGATTTTCTATACCCTCTACCGTAATGGCTAAATCAAGCTTTTTCGCTATTTTGATAATGGATTGTACAATCGTTTTATCGTGAGCGTTAGTGTCCATTTGTTTGATGAAGCTTTTATCCACTTTTATCGCGTCAAAAGGAAACTTTTTCAAATAATCGAACGAGGAATAACCCGTACCAAAATCGTCGAGTGACAGCGTCACTCCGATTCGGTGGAGTGCCAGTAAAGAGTTGAGTGCGATTGTTTCATCCGCTATCAATGTACTCTCGGTGACTTCTAACTCGAGATATTCAGCGGGCAACTGATAAGCGGTTAAAAGGTCCTCGATTTGTTCAGCAAAATGCGGATTCTTCAATTGCACCGCAGATATATTCACGGCGACTTTGAAGTCTTTCAATGTCACTGCCCATTCCGATGCTTTCGCGATCGCTGAACGAAGAACGAAAGTGCCAACTTCAAAAATTAGCCCGTTCTTTTCAGCCATTTTAATCAGAGTTTCGTTGGAGATATCCCCCATAACAGGATGACGCCAGCGCAGTAATGCTTCAGCTCCGGTCCAGTTGCGAGAGCCGGGGACACTTTCGGTTGAAAATATAACAACAAGTCGTCACTCTCACGGCTTGAAGTAGATAACTTTCTAGGTGATGCCGATTTTTTGATGCGACGCCCATCGCTTTTGAAAAATGAATTAATTTGTGCCCAGAATCTTTGCAAGATCGCATGGCTTCAGAGGCGTGCTGTAAAAGTAGCTCTCCAGATGAAGCGTCAGCACTGCTTGCGACACCAACATAACTATGTAAATGCAAAGATTCGCCTTCAACATCGAACTCGGTATGGCTCACTTCGATGAGGTGCTGACAAAACTGGTCGATGTCACGTTGCAAATTGTCGGATTCGGCAAGAAAAACCAGTTCTGTTGAGGTGGGTCTCGCCGTTTGGATATGTATAGTACTTTGACACCCCAGTTTATCCCTGAGATTAACCAATATGCTTTCCCAGACACTGAACCCGTATTTGCTTTGAATGAGCTTGCCATTGCTAAATCCAATGTGAATGGCTGCAACCGTATACGAGGGGTTTGCACGACTAAAGGCAACCGCGCGAGATGCTTCAATTTCAAGGGAGTTCCGATTGAGAAAACCCGTGCCCAAATCGTGTCTTTGGTGATAAAGCACTTTTTGTTCCGCGGCGAGACGCTTATCGATTTCCTGATTTAATGAAAAGTTGAGTTCAACTAAATCTTGAGTTCGCGTGCTGACCCTTGACTTCAGCTCTTTGTTTAACTGTTTAAGTTGTTGATTTCTGTATAAAGTCGCCAGTTGCGCCTCAATGGATTCTTTGTAACTTTCGAGTAACTGAGTTGCCGTTTCATTCAGTTTGCGAGGTTCAGTATCCAGCACGCAAATGGTTCCAAAAGGCATGCCGTTGGGCCAATTGATTGGAAATCCACAGTAAGAAATCATCCCTAGTTTTATATCAGGGTTGTTAGACCATGTCTTGTCTGTTAACGCGTTTTCCACCGCCAAAGATTGCTGTTGCTCAATCACAAATTCACAATACAGGCCTTGGTTGAGGTGTTCGCTGTCGCCACGGTGATACGGATTATCCACATTGTCGTTGGCAGCAAAGACACTGATATTTGCGTCGTCCACCCGCATAATAAGTGCCGCAGAGACAGGGATCAATTGAGCAATTAGATTTACAATCCGTTGCCAATTCTCACTCATCTGTTGCGGAATTATTAATTCGCGAGTGTTAACTTTTGACATCTCTCTAGTCCTTTGTCGAGATGGCCTAAAATTCTTGATGAAGGCCAAAAAAGCGCTCCTTTCTTAGTTTTAATAGTAGTCGCTATTTATAACCTAGTAAGCTCAAGGTGCCAGATTCGGCGTGAATAGCGTTATATAGACACAAATGAAACGCTCTTTGTACCGTCTATGGAAGAGGGTATGGTTTGTTTATATGGCGTAACTTTAACAAACTAGTTTGATGAATAGAGCTAGCTGATGATAGAACTGATGGCAGTTCTTAATTGTGAGATAGTTTATCCACAAGACTTAAAAGGAATGCGTTGGGCGAATTGTTAAATTTGAAGATAGAGACAACATTTTTAGTTTGAGTAGTGCGTTGCTGAAACCGAGATTGTTACCAACAACGCAATACGAATAGTTATTGAACAGAAATACGCAAATTAATCATCAAGTTGCTCTAACTCTCTGATTAGTTGTTCAATATTTACGTCGGCCTCATAGTCTATCGAGTCGAAACCAAAGCCGTTCAGTTGTAAAAATTCCTGTTTTAGCCCTCGGTAATCACCTAGCTCTGTAAAGTTCGTCGCGTTCATAGCATTAACCAGCTGCGAGACTTTTGCCTGAGTGTCTTGGTTCAGCTCTAAATCGTCCATTCGTACCAAGCGTTCACCGTCTACAGGCACTTTAGCGACATCGTATAGCTTGGTAGTGAACAATCTTTGCATTTGCTCAATACAGTTTTCGTGCGTACCTTGCTGCTTCATGACTTGGTAAAGTGCCATGATGTAAGGAGTAATGCCCGGAATAAACACACTTGCTTTTGTTACCAACGCCTTACATACCGCGGCGTATGCGCCACCGTTAAAATTGGCCATTTTCAGATTCAAGGAATGGCTCGTTTGATGAAGATCGACCTTGGCTCTGCCTAATGTACCGTCAAGATAAAGTGCGTGTGTTAACTCTGGACCAATATACGAGAACGCAACCGTCTGGCAATTCTCTGCTATCGATTCTGAATTGATCAACGCATCAACCCATGCTTCCCAATCTTCCCCGCCCATAACCTTGAGCGTTGCTGCGACCTCGGCTTCTGATGCTGGCTCAATAATACTTTGTAGCCATTGATCATCTTCTAGGGATATATATGCCCCCTCAACCGTTTCACCAATGGGTTTGATTGCAGAATACCAGCGTTCACCCGTTGCATAATCGGGACGAAATCCACTGGCAACGCTATAGATGATAAGGTCGACTTCACCTTCAAAATAGGTTTCGACCGCTTCAATTACTTCTTCTTTAGCTGCAGGGGAGAACGCATCAGCTTGAATATTGATTGCGATTCGACCTGCTTGCTCAGCATGCTTCTTAAAATACAGGTTGTTATAAAAGCCAGCGCTGCCAATACCTTTGTCACTTGGACCTTTTTCAAAAGATACGCCTATCGTATCAGCGTCCGCACCGCCAAATGTCAATGCAATTCGCGCCGCCAAACCGTAGCCGGAAGAGGCGCCAATGATCAGCACGCGTTTAGGTCCTTTATTGATCGGCCGGGCATTTTTAACGTATTCAATCTGCTGAAGGATTGCTTGTTCGCAACCCAATGGGTGCGCTGTCCGTGCGACAACGCCAGAGATTTCAGGTTTAATTATCATTGTGTTCTCCAAACCAACCGTTCAACATCGTACGTTATAGTAAAGTTCGGTAAATTTTATTGAGCTGTAGCAATTAGAGGTGGTTTATTAACTGCTTAGAAACAAAATCTGCGATCCAAGGCTGTGCGGTTGGCTTAGGATGTAGCCCATCTTCCATCATCCATTGAGGATAATCCCTCAATATAGGTTCGAGGAAAAAGGGCAGCAGCGGAATATATTGCTCAGTTGATACTTTTTCGTAGAGAGCAGAGAACATTTGAGTGTAACGTTTACCATAATTCGGTAGCACGTGGATTTGCATCAAGATAGGTTGGGCGTCAGATGCTTTTACTTGTTGAATAATCGCAGTCAAATTTGATTCGATAATGTGTGGTGGAAACCCTCGCAAACCATCATTTGCTCCGAGTTCAATTAACACGTAGTCGGGAGTGTGTTGTTCCAGTAATTGAGGTAGACGGTCGAGGCCATTTCCTGTCGTATCGCCTGAAATACTCCCATTGACGACAGATATCGGTTTGCCTTTTTCTGCCATAACATTTGGTAATAAACTAGGCCAAGCTTTTTCGATTGGCATTTGATAGCCTGCACTAAGGCTATCACCAAGGACAAGCAGCGTCGCCGCGCTGACAGGGTTAATCACTATCAATGTGAGCAGTAGGGAAAGAAGTCGAAACATGAATACATCCGTGATAAAAGCAACGTCTTTAGTAAAGACAGTTTCTACCAAACAAGAAAATTTAACAATCCTCACTGACATTAACTTAGACATTTCTGAGGGTGAAACCGTTGCGATTGTTGGTACATCTGGCGCGGGTAAGTCTACATTGATGACATTACTTGCAGGCCTCGATATTCCAACCAGTGGTGATGTCGAATTACTAGGCCAAACTATTTCTTCTCTTAGTGATGAACAACGTTCAGCCATTCGCAGTCAATCAATCGGTTTTGTTTTTCAAAGCTTTTTGCTGATACCAAGCTTGTCATCTATTGATAACGTGACCTTGCCATGTTTGCTGAAAGGTCAGCCAGAAAATAAACAACGCGCGCAGCAATTACTTGAATCTGTTGGACTTGGAGAACGTATTCACCATACGCCCACTCAGCTATCCGGCGGGGAACAACAACGCGTTGCTTTAGCTCGCGCGTTTATGATTGAACCCAAAATATTGTTTGCTGACGAGCCGACTGGCAACCTCGACCAGAAGACTGCGAGCAAAATTATCGATCTCCTGTTCGAACTAAATCGAGACCATGGTACGACATTAGTGCTCGTTACCCATGATATGTCACTCGCTTCTAAATGTGACCGAGTCATAACGATGCAAGCCGGAAAACTGGAGTGTTAGCCATGGAAACTTTGAGCGCAAAACACTTAAACCGGTATCTTTTCAATTGGAGTCTGAGCGAGATTCGACATGGGCAACTTTGGCCTGTTTCAATTGCATTAACTTTGATTATTGCATCCATTTTTGCGCTTAGTGCTTTAACGACTCGAATTGAACAGGTCATCGTAAAGCAGGGCAAACAATCGTTAACCGCGGACACAGTCTTTAGCTCTTCGAACCCGATACCGACCGAACTTGATTCACTTATAGCGAATGCTGACGTCGAGTACTCGAAATTGGTACGTTTTTCTACCATGGCGTTTAGTGATTCCGCGATGAAACTCATCACGGTGAAAGCCGTAGACAGTCGATATCCACTGCAAGGGGAGTTGCGAATTAGCACAGGGGCTGAGGATTACACACAAGTATCGCCGTCAGAACTGTGGTTAGATGAGCGCTTGTTTAGTTTATTAGAGGTAAACGTTGGAGACCAACTCGCCGTTGGTGATGCTGAATTCACGATATCCGGCAAAGTGGTGGAAGAACCCGGATTGAGTTTTAATCCATTTCAACAAATGCCTTCGGTTTATATCCATTCATCCGATCTTGAAAAAACGGGAGCGGTGCAACTAGGAAGCCGTGTGCGATACAACCTGTTTATTAATGGCTCTGATGCTGATTTAAGATCGATAAAAGAAGGCATTGATTTAACACCCAGTGATCGTTGGCGTGACGAAAACAGTGCAAGCCGCACTAATGAGGTGTTCCAACGTTCTCAGCAATATCTCTCGTTAACCGTCGCGATTGTCGTGATTATGGCCGCCACAACCCTAGTCCTCACGTGTCAGCATTACGTAACGACACGTCGAAAAAGTATCGCGATGCTGAAGAGCTTGGGTGCGACCAAGGTTTGGTTAGTTCGCTGGTTAACAATTCAAATCAGCATTTTACTGGTCATTGCGACTCTGTTTGGTTTTCTATTTGGCATCGGACTTGAATTTTTGTTGCGAATACCACTCGTCGATTTACTTCCAAGTCCTTTGCCAAGTTATGGAGTGGCGCCATTCATCATCGCGCTGACGACCAGCGTCCTCATTGCAATCCCTGCACTAGGAATCCCATTTTCACATGTGCTTAATATTAGTGCGGCCAATGTGATGCAACCTCAGTCGATAGAATCGAGCAAGTCTTCATGGTGGTTAGTATTCGTTCCAATTTTTCCTATGTTGTGGGTCTATAAAGATAACGTGTTAGTTTGGATCGTACTCGCAGGAATGGTCACGCTATTTTTGATACTGGGTATATTGAGCATTGTGGTGACGAAAGCGTTAGGGAAATTGCCTTTGAAAGTCGCTTTCAAACTAGCGTTAAGTCGGATTAATCGTTCACTACTGTCAACCGGGGTGCAATTTGGCGCGTTGTCATTATCGTTGATGTTACTTGCGATAATGTGGATGGTGAGAACGGATTTACTTTCAGATTGGCAGCGTACGCTCCCCCCAGATGCGCCCAACGCTTTTGCTTTAAACATTGCACCATATGAAAAACAGAGTTATTTAGATTTACTCGACGGGCAAGAGATTGAGCGCTCAGACGCGTATCCAATAATACGTGGCCGTCTTGCCAAAATTAATCAACAACAGGCCAGTGAGTATGCCAACGGTGGCAATGGCAATGATGCACTACGAAGAGAAATTAACTTCACTTTTGCTGAAGCGATCCCAACATACAATTCATTGGTTACTGGGCATTGGCAGGGTAATGGTTCTGTTTCCGTAGAAAGGAAGTCGCTGAAGATCTCGGCCTGAAGATTGGGGATCAACTGGAATTTGTTATAAACGGTCAAACTGTCAGTGCTGAGGTCGACTCCATCAGGTTTGTCGAATGGAGAGACATGAAGCCCAATTTCTACTTTATATTTTCTCCTGATGTGTTGTCGCAGATTCCAGCGACCTATCTTGTGAGTTTTAGAGTCGAACACCAGCATGATGAGTTGTTGCAACAGCTCTCACGTCAACACCCTACGGTAAGTTTGATGGACCTTCGTGATATGGAGCCAAAATCCAACAACTAGTGAAGCAAATTGTTTGGGCGTTAACTCTGTTGGCAGCGCTTGGCGTTATCGCGGGTATAGTTTTGATTTTCACACTTTGAGGTTGAGTTTGTCGCAGCGCCAAAGTGAAATTCAACTCTATCGCACTTTAGGGGCGAGTAAAAAGCGAGTGTTGAATACCATTTGGGCGGAGTTTGGGGTAATGGCTTTCGTTGCCGGAATAATCGCAATGATCGGTGCCGAAGTTGTTGTTGCATTGATCATGCATTACGGCTTTGAACTAGAAAGTAATCTTCATTTATCGCTTTGGATCTTAATCCCAATCGCAACTTTTTGCACACTTGGTTTAGTTGTGTACAGTTACACAAAACGTATGTTAATCCCTATAAATAAGGAACTTACATAACATCGTATACGATAAGTGAATCAGTTACCCACAGAACTTGTGGATAAAGTTTGGGATAACTACCAAGGTGAATTTCACCTTGGTGTCGCTAAGCCAGTAATAACCACGTTTGCCGCTTTACGACTATTCACAAATCGGCTTTTTGCAAAACTACGGAAAATGCGTCAAACTTTTTCGTTTTTAGCATGAAAACAAGTCGAAATTACCTTTTAAAAATGTGATTTTCCTAGCAAGATAAAGGGATTAAAATGTGGTTAGTTGTAACGAATAATAGACAGTAATGACGAACGAAGTGGATCAAAAATCAAGTTGTAAAATCGCAGTAATTGGTGGTGGCATTGCCGGTGCAACCGCTGCACTGCATTTGTCCGAGATAGGTGTTGATGTCGATCTTATTGAGAAGAAACCATCACTTGTTAGCGGCCCCCCAATTTGTCATTTGCACGCTGGTGGTAATCTCTATCGAGAAATATCAGTTAAACAGTGTATTGAGTTATTAACTCAATCAATCGAGTCTGTGAGGTTGTATCCGCACACGCTTAACCGTCGACCAACAGTGATTGTCGTACCAGAAAGCGATGGTGGCGATCCAAAGGATTTGATCCCTCGTCTAGAGCAGATTCGTTCGGTATATCAGACCTTGGTTGAGCAAGACGAGCAGAACAAGGTACTGGGTGAACCCCCTGAATACTTTAAATTGTACCAAAGAGACGACTTGTTCGCGCTGCGAAACCAAATTCAACCTCAGGCGCCGAAAAACTACGATGAATGGATGATCCCGTTTGCTCAACATGCGGACTTAGATACGCTGAAATATCCCGTTGTTGCGGTGAATGAATATGGTTGGAGTGTTTTTCGCATCGCTGCGTCTGCAATGCTGGTGTTAGAACAGTCACCACATTGTTCTATATTATTAAACACTTGCGTGACTAATATGACGTGGAACGGTTCAAAATGGCAACTGACTTTTGAGGAGAGCTCAAGCCTAGCACCACGAGATTACGATTACGTTATCAATGCGTGTGGTTTTGAAACGGGTAAGATTGACGATTTGGCTAAGGCACCTCGACAAAGAATGGTTGAGTTCAAAGCCGCTTACGTAACTAAGTGGGAACAAAACCAATCGCTATGGCCGGAAGTTATTTTCCATGGGCCACGTGGTACATCAGACGGCATGGCTCAATTAACGCCTTATGGTAACTCCGTGTTCCAACTTCATGGTATGACTCAAGACATAACTCTGTTTGATGAAGGTTTGGTCAGTAGTAACGCAACGTCGTCACAACCTCAGTTACCGCTTCCATTAAGAGAGTTGATTACGTCAGGTTGGCCAGTAGAAAAACGTATCGAACGCAGCAACCGTGCCATTGAGCATATGAGCCGTTTTGTCCCAAGCTATAACTCTGCACAAGAGTTTGGTTTGCCATTGTATGGAGCACAGCAAATCCCTGGGAACGATGAAACCTTAAGAGCTGCTGACGTTTCTTTTGCTGGTAAGAATTATGCGCGAATTGAAGTGGTGAAAGGTTCGTCAGCATTAGAGGCTGTGCGCAAAATCGCCCACGCTTGGCATCTCAGTACCGACATCAGTAGCTTGTCTATCGAAAAAGTACACCAAATGCCTGTCGTTTAGAAACAAGTGTGGTGGAAGAAAAAGCGAAACAGTTAGCCGTATCGAGAGGCTATCCAACTGAGTTAGCGGAAATTTATGGATACTAAAATAAAGCCAGCTAAGCTGGCTTTATTCGATATACAACTCGTTATTCTTAAGTGAATGGGTGCACTAATAACCAAAGTAATTTGCCCACGCAACCCAATCAGATTGTAATTCTTGTAGATTACCTTTTACAAATCGTACTTTTTGACCAGGTTTGGCTTGCGCCAAACGCGGTAGATCAATATGAGAAACACAACCAAGTTTTGGGTAGCCACCAATAGTTTGTCTGTCGTTAAACATCACAATAGGCTGGCCATCAGGAGGAAGTTGAATCGCGCCCAAGCCAATGCCTTCACTTTGCATTGAAATATTGGGCATAGTGATTGGTGGGCAAGTAAGCCTGTATCCCATTCGATTGATATTCTTACTGACCTCGAACTCGTTATTGTAGAACCATTCGATAACAGACTTAGAAAATTGAGAGCGCTGATACCCTTCAACTACTCTCAGAGTCACTGGTAAATCATAGTCCGGTTGGAAACGGAAGCTAAGCTGCTTTGGTTCGATATATTGGTTGGCTATCAGAGCGTGATAATTGAGTTCATCACCATCGGTGAGTGCGAGTCCTTGATCTAATCCGCCCAATTTATCACGAGTGACGGTAGCGCAGCTGGATAATTGTGGCGTGATTAAAAAGCCACCTAAAACGGCTAAATAACTCCGAAGTCCATTTTTCGGTAAGTTAAAACGAATAGTTTGTCCTTTGTTGGCGATAAACGAAGACCAGTTTGAGAGAGGTTGACCATCTAACGTCGCTTTTAAGTCGCCGCCACATATAGCAAAAGCGCATTTTTCGGATACTTTAAATTCGGCTTGGCCCAGTGTAATTTCGAGACATGGTGCATTAACAGGATTATTGAGTAACTTATTTGCCCAACTATAAGCATATTCATCCATCGGTCCGCCTGGAGACAAGCCTATTTGTGCGTACCCATAGCGGCCTAAATCTTGGATCAAACTGAGTGGGCCGGCTTTAATTACTTTAAGCGAACAACTCATAAGAATTCCTCTTGTCGTTTACCGCCTAGTCGTAAAACTCATCTTCATCAATGGCAAAAACTGTACTTGGCTGCCAATTTTGAAAGGAATCATTGGCTGATGATCAGGGTTATATAGCTCAAGAGGACAGTTGCCAATAATGTTCCAACCACCCGGTGAACAACTGGGGTAGATAGCGGAGCGATTTTCTGCAATGCCAACGCTGCCTTTGGGTACGGAGAGCCTTGGTGTGGCGTGACGTGGCAACCTAATTTTCTCGTCAACGTGTTGTAAAAATGCAAAGCCTGGGGCAAAACCAATGGCTGCGACGGTATAGATTTGACTGGTGTGAGCTGTAATCAACTCATCAAGTTGTATGCCTTGATCTTGATAGCGCTTGATGTCTGGGCCGACATCTATGTGATAGAAAATCGGCAATCTGATAATCACTTGGTTTTCACTGACAACATCTTCAAGATTAATTGTGTCAACGATTTGCTCAATACGCTCGGTCAATCGAGAAAGGGAAATGCGATGAGGAAGATAGTCAATTAATAGTGAATCTATGCTGGGTGTGATGTTCATTATGCAGTGATCGAGATGTTTATAGAGTTGCTCACTTAAGTGCTCTACAAGCCGTGGAGTATCATGATTGGAGTGACCGATACGCACTAAAATGGCGCATTCCGAGACCGGGGAGATGTCTATCGTTACCTGCATATCGACCTCAAATAAACGATTTTAAACACTGCAAAATTTGTACAGCATTTGGATTATCACCGTGGACACAAATTGTATCGGCATCTAGAGCGAGTTTTTCTCCTTCGAAAGTCACTACGTAGCCGTTTTGAACAATGGACTCGACTTGTTGAAGGACATCTTCGGGATCTGTCAGTAGCGCCCCGTCAAATTTTCTAGGAGCGAGTTCACCAGAGGATAGGTAAGAGCGGTCGGCAAAGGCTTCAAATAACAACGGCACATCATAACGGTCAGCGATATCTAAAAACGGTTGATTTTCAGGACGTGCCAGCATCATTAAAGGTACGCCAAAACATGAGACAGCATCGACGACTGATTCGAAGATGGAAGTTTGTTTCATCATGTCATTGTAAAGCGCACCATGAGGTTTTATGTATTTCAAATCGGTATTAAAGCTCTCGCACATGGCTTTCAACGCACCAATTTGGTAGATCAAAGTGTATGTTAGTTCATCACTGTTCATTGGAATGGTTCGACGACCGAATCCAAGAATATCAGGGTAACTCGGATGCGCACCAATCTTCACATCATGTTGAATGGCGAGTTTGATAGTATCCGCCATCGTTTTGGGATCTGACGCGTGAAAACCACAGGCGATACTCGCCATATCGATAAGCGGCATAATTTGCTGATCATTTCCCATGATCCAGTTGCCATAGCTTTCACCCATGTCACAATTCAAGGTGATTATTTGTGCACTCATCACGAAATCCTTTAATTTACTTATATTCCTCAAAGAATAATGACATACAGAGCATGTGCGGTTGGTAATAATATTTAATAAACGAGGAACTGCATTAACAATTAGCGCTTCTCTTTAAATATACAATAACTTAGTTGACAGCTTCCGGTCTGTGATGGTGCTACCATCGTCATGACCCAGTATGATTGCCTATTCTTGGGATGAAGCATAGTAGAGCTGCCGCATTTTAGAGCTAACAATCAAAATTTGAATCCATTAGAGATGACCCTAAGAGGTAGTTACTAAAAGTGTTTTTGTCTGTATCACTTAGAGTAAAACTGCTGTTTCCAGTTATCTTGTTCGCAATAGTGTTGTTTGTTGCGGGGCAACTGGTTATTACTCAAAAAGCTATCGAAATACATAGAACGCAGCAAACGCAACAAATGGAAGGCGTGGCGCAGTCGATCGTGGATCATTACATCAATTCAAGCAAACTCCTCTCCAAGAAAATGCTTCTATCTGCTCCTCAATGGGAAGAACTGCAACAGTGGTTGGTTCTTATAGGTGGAGTTGAACAGGTTGCACTCTACGACCGTGATAATCAGCTTATTGATAAGTACCAGGCGATAAACGTGCCGACATCTATTCAGCGTTGGTCATTACTTATCGTAAATAGGCTAACGGAAGAGGTTGACGTCAGCATACCTGTTGCGTTGAATGCCGGTAATGTTACCGTAACAGTGACCGCGTCACAAAAAGGAAATATACTGATAGTGCAAAATGCAATGATGCAAATTTTTGCATTTGCGCTGCTGATGTTTTGTATAGGGTTGATTTTAAGCGTTAGCCTTAAAAGACGAGTGTTTAAGCCTATTGCGTATTTATCATCGGTCATGCCTCAACTGACTAATCGGAACATGCGTAGGCCGCTCGACTATCGCGGTGGCAATAATGAGCTAGGTTCGCTTTACGATTCGTTCAATCAAATGCTTCAACGTTATGAAGCGAAACAAGCTCAAGCTGATTATTCGCTCAAAAAGATGGGCGCAGAAAGAGACTTTGCAAATCACATCATGGAAACCGTGAGATTTGCTACGTTATCTGTTGATATGCAGGGAATAGTTCGATACTACAACCCACAAGCAGAAGGGCTTCTGCATATCACAAACCAAGGCGGTGAATCGCTCTCTATTAGTCAGGTGACTAAGAACAAGCTCACTTTTGAAAATATCAAACTCGCAGTGACCAGCCCGGTTCATATTATGTTTGAATCAGGCCAGCGTCTTCGCGTTCGGTCAACAGAGCTCAACGACCTACAGCAATATTTAGTGTGTTTGGAGAACATCACGGAAGTTGAACAAGCTAGTGAACGCAGCCGAATTGCAAGTTCTGTGTTTGAAAACAGCTTAGAAGCAATCATGATTGTTGATGAAAGCCATCGAATTAAAATGGTCAATCCAGCGTTTCATAAAATGTTGCAAATTCCCTCTTATGACTTACTCAACAACGAACCTAAGCAGGTGTTTCGTGGTACGCAGGTTGGACACTACATAGACATCATCTCTAAGTCAGTCGACCAATACGGTTTCTGGCAAGGTGAAATCAATGAGCAACGTCCAAATGGAAGTGAATTACCTTTATTTGTAAAGGTTACCAAAATCTGTAAACCACATGATGAAAGAAGTTTTGAATATTTCTATACCTTCTCTGATATGAGCCAATTAAAAGAGATGGAGCGTTTGGATTATCTTGCACATCATGATTCACTGACTGGATTAGCGAACCGATCAAAGCTTCAGCATTTTGTTTCGAGAATGGCTCAAACAAAGGCTAATGCAAGCGGCGGTAAAATCGTAGTGCTCTACATTGATTTAGATGGATTCAAGAGTGTCAATGATACCTTTGGACATGATGCGGGAGACTTTGTACTTAAACAAGTTGCAAATCGAATGCAGAGATTGATCAAAGAGGGCGATTGTGTCGCGCGACTAGCCGGGGATGAATTTGTGATTGTCTCGGGTGATTTGCAGCCAGACAGAATCGAAACATTAGTTATGAAGCTTACCGATACTGTGCGTGAGCCGATGGTGTTCCATCAACAAACCCTGAGTGTAGGTTGCAGTGTCGGGGTGGCATTTAGTGATGGTCAAAACATCGATTTTGACCAACTTCTAAAGCAAGCAGATACGCAGATGTATCGAGCAAAACAGTCCAATAAACGTGAACGCTCTTTGTTGTCTTGAAATGCTTGTAGAGTGAAATAATAAAGGGCGCTAACTGCGCCCTTTATGTTTATTATCACCCGATTACTTTAGGGAGATTTCTAACTCAACTTTAGTAGTTAAGCATACATTGGTACTAAAATCATTGTGCCAATAATGACAGTAATTAAACCACCAATGACAGGAACGGAAGTACGTTTCACAACCTCAAACGGACTGATTTTACCCATACCAGCTGTTGCAACGATCACGCCTGATACTGGAGAGATAGTTCGACCTAGGTTTGATGCTTGTAGCATCGGAATGATCAGGAACGCAGGGCTTAAGCCCATCTTAGCTGCAAGTGATGGTGCAAGCTCAACAAATGCATAGAATGGCGCATTGCCTGAACCTGTTGCAATCGCAGCAGCAACGGTAAGACCAGTAAGAATCAGCATCAGTGCAATACCACCTGCGCCTGCAGTTTCAGCAAGGTGCAGTAGGTTATCGATAGCGCCGATTGACATAAGACCTTGAGCAAACACGCCCGCTGCCACTAATAACATCACAACGCCTTTAAACGCATCCGCCATGCCAGCATAGCAAGATTCGAGATCTTCCAACGTTTTCTTACCATCAAAGCGTTTTGTTAGGTAATCAACCATGGCACCCACAAAGATTGACAATACAACGATGGTGTAAATATCAAGGTAAAGCCCAGGGATAGTACGACCGTTAAAAATGAATACACCAATGATCGGCAAGAAAGGCAGCACTGAATAGTAACCCGGTGCTTTTACTTCCATGTGTGATACATCGACACGCTCCATTGGCGTATTGTCTTTCTTATCAAGGTATTTGTTCCAGAAAAACGCGAGTACAGCCATGACAGCGATTGCAGCAATAGATACTGGCAAAACGGTTTGTACCGCGAAGACATCTAGTGCTAAGCCAGACTTTTCTGCTGCGATAACCACATCACCTGAAGTCGGAGACAGAATAATCGCTGCCGGTGAAGCACATACGGCGACAGCTGCTGGGCGTGAGATACCCATTGCAGTCATCATAGGGAACAGTGTTGCCATCAATAGTACGCCAAGACCTGTAGCAGAACTCACAGCAAGTGACATCAAACATGCAACGATGTATGCCGCAACCAATAAAATATATGGTGACTTAATAACGGACAATGGCTTAGAAAATTGTTTTACAACGACATTGTTTGCGCCAATGTGAGTCATGTAAGAAGCGAAACCACATAACAACATGATTTGCATACCTAAGCCGCCACCGCGGTTTTGTAGCATAAATTTCACATACTCTAATGAGTCGGTAAACATGTTGCCAGTTGATTTAATACTCGCTGGTAGGACGGTGTGACCGAGAATACCGGTAAGAATAAGTAGGAATAGGCCTGCAGATAGAAGAACGCCGGCAGGTTTGTATCCTTTGACAATAAAATAGCCCACTGCGACGGTGACCACTAATCCAATTAGAAGCTCCAGCATAAATAACCTCTGTAGATAAATAAAAACATGACAAAATATGTCAAAATGCGTCATTAAATCTACATAAAACGATCTGTAGCACGAGTAAAATATGTGCTCATCATGATCTAAAACAAAAATGGTTATTTATAGTCTAAATAGCGATTTATGTGGTATCGAAAGCAAAAATTAGATGATAACGAACTCTTAATTTGGCTTAGAAATCGGCGGCTGTATCGTATTCAACCAGTTCTATCGATTTAGGCA